>DATCNU010000127.1:0-54777 GCA_036565085.1 Arthrobacter sp. | reverse complement strand
GCCTTGGATTGTGGCTAAGCGTCCTGCCATCCCCGGCCCTGTGAAAAGGTTGCCACGAGCGTTCCGACGCCCGCCTGAAGCGAAGTCGACGGACTAAAGTACAAAGCGCCTTCCGAGGCGCGGCTGTGCACGACGTGCTCCTCGCCCTCAAACTTTGCTCGGGTACCGTGGCGCCAACGATGCTTGACGGTGCAGGTAATTCACGCGAATACACCGTCTCGGATTCAGTCTCGGTCAGGGGATGGTGATACCTGTCCGACGCTGGCCTTATTTTCCGAGGCCTGCCTTACGGAGCGCCTCGGCCATCGCCGTGTTTACCGGCGCGGAGTTGGGCATAGGAGGCCTGCCATTCGAGGGCTTCCCCGACGAGCCGCTCGCCGCTTCAGCTCTGGGCGCAGGGGGAGTCTTCTTGCCACCTCCCCGGCCGCTGGCGTTGCCTCCGGAGCCGCGGCCGCTGGCGTTGCCTCCGGAACCCCGTCCGGCTGAACCACGCCCGGCGGAGGTGGATGGTTCGTCGTCGAGCCTCAAAGTCAGCGAAATCCGTTTCCGCTCAGGGTCGGCTTCCATCACCTTCACCCGCACGACCTGACCGGATTTGACCACCTCGCGTGGATCCGAGACAAAGCGGTCGGCCAGGGCCGAAACATGGACCAGGCCGTCCTGATGGACACCGACGTCGACGAACGCTCCGAAAGCGGCGACGTTCGTGACGGTTCCTTCGAGGATCATTCCCGGCTTGAGGTCGGAGATCTTCTCGATCCCTTCGGAGAACGTGGCCGCGGCAAACGCTGGCCGGGGATCGCGGCCAGGTTTATCCAGCTCGGCCAGGATGTCCTGCACGGTCGGCAGGCCAAAGGTTCCGTCCACGAAATTTCGAGGATCCAGGGAGGACGCAGGTGACGACCCTGCGGCCACGAGGATTTTACGAGCCACCGCGTAGGCCTCAGGGTGCACGCTTGACGCGTCCAGCGGCTCCGCTCCCCCGCTGATCCGCAGGAAGCCCGCACATTGCTCGAACGCTTTGGCCCCCAACCTCGGCACCTTTTTCAGCTCACTGCGTTTGGCGAACGGCCCGTGCTCGTTTCGGTACGCCACGATGTTCTCGCTCAGCAACGGCCCGACACCGGCCACCCTGCTCAGCAGCGCCGGCGACGCCGTGTTGACGTCAACTCCGACCGCGTTCACGCAGTCCTCCACCACTGCATCCAGGCTGCGGTCCAGTTTGGAAGGCGTGACATCGTGCTGGTACTGCCCCACGCCGATGGACTTGGGATCGATCTTAACCAGCTCGGCCAACGGATCCTGCAGCCGGCGGGCAATGGAGACGGCGCCGCGCAACGACACATCCATGCCCGGCAACTCCGCCGAAGCCAAGGCTGACGCCGAATATACAGAGGCTCCGGCCTCGGACACCACCAGCTTTTGAGGCTTCCGGTCCGCCCCGGGGAGCATCCTGATCAGCTCCGCGGCCAGCTTGTCAGTCTCGCGGGACGCTGTGCCGTTGCCAATCGCCACGAGCTCGACGGCGTGCTGCCGTGCCAGCCGGACCAGCGTCGCCAGTGCCTCGTCCCACTTCCGCGCCGGAGCGTGTGGATAGACGGTATCGGTGGCCACCACCTTGCCTGTTCCATCCACCACGGCTACCTTCACCCCTGTCCGCAGCCCCGGATCCAGGCCCAGGGTGGCGCGGTTTCCGGCAGGCGCCGCCAGCAGGACGTCGCGCAGGTTGGCAGCGAACACGCGGACAGCCTCGTCCTCGGCCGCGGTGAACATCCGCCCACGAAGATCCGCCGTGAGCCGTGCCAGCACCCGCGAACGCCAGGCCAGCTGGGCAGTCTGCACCAGCCAGGCATCGGCAGGACGACCCCGGTCGGCAACCCCGAGACACTTGGCCACCGCGGACTCGTAGCGAGAACGCGCGGCGGCGAGGGCGTCGTCGTCGCCCGGGTCCGCCTCGGCGAGATCGAGCTCCAGGACGCCGTCCTTCTCTCCGCGTAACAGCGCAAGCACTCGGTGCGACGGCATCCCGGACGGCGCCTGCGCAAAGTCGAAATAGTCCGCGAACTTTTGACCGTCGGCCTCTTTGCCCTCCTTCACCCGCGAGACCATCCGGCCCTGGGTCCAGAGCCGTTCCCGCAGGGTTGCCGCGAGGTCGGGGTCCTGCGCGGCCCGTTCCACGAGGATGGAACGGGCACCGGCGAGCGCCGCAGGGGTGTCATCGATGGCGTGTTCAGGATTCAAATACCTGGCGGCCTCGCGTTCCGGGTCCAGCTCGGGCCGCTTCAGAAGGGCCTCGGCCAAGGGTTCCAGCCCGGCTTCCCGGGCGATCTGGGCCTTGGTGCGGCGCTTCGATTTGAACGGCAGGTAAATGTCCTCCAGCCGCGACTTGGTATCAGCCGCCAGGACAGCCCTCTGAAGTTCCGGGGTCAGCTGTCCTTGGGCGGCAATCGCCTCAAGGACACTACGGCGGCGGTCCTCAAGTTCACGCAGATACCGCAGCCTCTCGTCCAGCTCACGGAGCTGCGTGTCATCGAGTGTCCCGGTGGCCTCTTTACGGTACCGGGCGATGAAGGGGACAGTAGATCCGCCGTCGAGCAGTTCCACGGCGGCCCTGACCTGCCAGGTCTTCACACCCAACTCGGCGGCGATCTGGGTGTGGATCGCGTCGTCCGGCATTGAGGCCTGGGACGCGGGGGCGGAGGGACGCTGCGGGAGTTGGGTCACCAGAACAGTTTGCCCTACCGGCCGGCCCGTCTCCACCGGAGGTGAACCTCTCACGCCGAAAGAGGTATTCCGCTCATGGCCGTGAAGTGCTGTAGTTGAGATGCTGTCATCGGCGATCATTTTCGAGGAAGAGGCCACCATGCGGGAACTGCTTATCGTCTTCCAGGATGGGTTCGAGGATGCCAACATCACGGTAACCGTAAATGGCAAAGAGGCCCGCCGTGACTTGGGAGTCTCCACCAACCCGCTCCTGGGGGAAGCATTCGAAGCATCCGTGGAATTGCCCGCGAAAGGGGCACAGGTGGGCGTCGAAGTCACCAACAGGGGCCTGAAGGGCATCCTCAAGGTGAGCGGAAGGCCCAGGAGCTTGCTGGTTTCCATTGAGGACGGCAAGCTGGTGATGCGTGAGGGGACAGGCCGCGAGGCGTTCCTGTAGCTACTCTCCCGTGTCCACGGATTCGGCGATGTCTTCGGACCAGAGTTCCGCATGATCGCGCTGGAAGTTGCGCATCATGTCAATGCACCGCTGGTCGTCCAGGACCACAACCTCCACGCCACGGGACCGCAGGAGGTCGAATTCACCGGGAAAGGTCTCGGCTTCTCCGACAACAACTTTGGGGATCTTGAACTGGATGATCGTTCCGGTACACATCGCGCATGGCGCGAGCGTTGTATACAGCACCGTGTCCCGGTAGCTGCGCTGGCGTCCGGCTGCCCTGAGCGCGGACATCTCGCCATGGGCAATTGGATCGCCGTGCTGCACCCTCTCGTTATGTCCAGTGGCAACGACTTGCCCGGCACGCGCCAAAGCCGCACCGATGGGTATGCCGCCTTCGCTGAGGCTCTTTTGCGCGGCTTGAAATGCAGCTTCGAACACGGGGTCAGTCATGGCCAAAGCTTACCGTCGGGATAGCGGCGTTCGAGGAAATTCCTCTGGTAATAATCCATTCGGTGGAGTAGCATCTGGTTACCACCGGGATTCACCCCCGATGGTCCACTTTAAGAAATGAGCCACGAGAGCCGTCGGATGGCCTCTTGGCTCGCGCTGCCGGGACAGCACACCGGGCAGCAAAACGACGGCGGCACCCAGGCCGGGTGCCGCCGTCATCGTTTTCTTCTTCTTAGCCCACGTACGCGGGGTAGTCGGTGTAGCCTTTGGCGCCTTCGCCGTAGAAGGTGGACGGATCCGGCTCGTTCAGCGGAAGGCTTTCCTTCCAGCGCCGGGCCAGGTCAGGGTTGGCGATGGCGGGGCGGCCCACCACGACTGCATCCGCGTGGCCGCCTGCAATCAGGGCGAGTGCTTCATCACGGGTGGTGATAACGCCAAAGCCGGTGTTCACCATGAACGTCCCGTCGAATCGTGAGCGGAGGTCCTGGACCAGCCCGCCGGTCGGTTCATGGTGAAGAATGCTCAGATACGCGAGGTTCAGGGGCGCGATGCTGTCCACCAGGACCTCGTAGGTGGCGCGGACGTCGGCTGCGTCGGTCTCGGCGATGCCCTGGACGTTGTGTTCCGGCGAAATACGGATGCCTACGCGGCTGGCGCCAAGTGCTGCCACCACGGCGTTGACAGTCTCGATCACAAAGCGCGCACGGTTTTCCGGTGAGCCGCCGTAGCTGTCCGTGCGGACGTTCGAGTTCGGTGCCAGGAATTCGTGCAGGAGATACCCGTTGGCCGAGTGCAGCTCCACGCCATCAAACCCTGCCTCGATCGCGTTGCGTGATGCGCTGACGATCTCCTGGATGACCACGGGAAGCTCGTCGGTGGTGAGCGCGTGCGCTACCGGGTACTGCTGCTTGCCGGTGGGCGTGCGGACTTCGCCCTCGATGGCGATAGCGCTGGCCCCCACCACCTGGTGTCCGCCGGTGATGTCCTGGTGCGATACCCGGCCGCCGTGCATGATCTGGGCAAACATCCGTCCGCCCTCTGAATGAACGGCTTCCGTGACCTTCTTCCAGCCAGCAATCTGCTCTTCGGTGACGAGGCCAGGCTGGCCCGGGTAGGAACGGCCCGCGGGGCTGGGGTAGGTGCCCTCGCTCACAATCAGTCCCAACGATGCACGCTGCCGGTAATGCTCGGCGACCAAAGGCCCAGGCACACCTTCCTCACCGGAACGCACCCGTGTCAGGGGTGCCATCACCAAACGGTTCGGCAGTTCGAGCTCGCCAAGGGTCAACGGGGAAAACAGCATGCGCAGTCCTTTCAAGAAATGAAGTGGTCCTGCCGTGCCCAACTTAGCGGCGTCTGCAAGTATTCCGGATGAGAGCAGGATCACGCAGCATGTTCGGTCCTCGGGTGAGCCGTCTGGCTAGCGGGCCGGAACGACGCCGGGGCAGCCTTGTCCGTTCGAGTTCTGATTGCAGTCATCGGCGTAGTTTCGGGTAACGGACCGCCATACGCTGATCACCTGGGGCGGGGCACTGAATTGGCCCTGTCCCGGGATGGGCAGCGGCGGCCCGCTGTTCACGGAGTAGGTCCCCTGGAAGGACGTTGTCAGGACGATCTGGAAGTCACCGGGGTTGGGGTAGGCGTGGCTCGTGCGGGTCTTCTCCCCCCACCGTTCCTGGGGCAGGGGTCCGCCCATGGACGGTTGGGGGCCGAACACGGCGCCGTCCCCGTAGTTCCAGGTGTACTGAACCGGGGTAGCCACGACGTGAACTTTCTGGCCGAACATGGTCACATCGAACTGCTGCTCGGTGGCGTCAGCGTAGAAGTTCGTTTCCGCGCCTCGGAGCGTGTGCGGGCTGGGCTGGGCCACCACGGATCCTGCATTGATCGGCAGGCTCTGGAACTGCTTCTGGATGTCGGCGGCAATGCGGGGCAACAGGTCCTCCGGCTTGGCGTCGTACAGACAGGTAGGCCCTGAGTGGTGAATCCAAACCGCATTGGGGACCCCTCGGGGCCTCGAAAGCCACATCACCGGGATGCCTTCCTCCCTCCCCGGCGGTCCACTCTTGCACTCAACGCGGTCCTTGAGGCACTTGGTCTCGAATTCTCCGCCGCCTAGATGGCACTGGAGTTCGTACTTGTACTCGTTGGGGTCCGTGTTGTCTTGACCCGCCGGAGCGGGGACGACTTGACCCGAATCAGGATCAAAAGTCCATTTGTCAGCACCCAAAGCCAACCCGGTGTCTTGATATCCGATGACGATAGGGGACGAATCCTCGGCATGCGAGATGACTGAAGTCGACGAAACCATAAGCAAGGACAAGAACAAACACCACACAATCGTGAATTGCTTGCTCATGGCTATCGAATCAAACCGAGATCGGTTAGCAGCCATCCGGAGGTACCGAATGTTGCTGTTAGCTGACTCCCTGCATTCGTGGCCTTTGTGGCGGCTTGGTAGAGGCTCCCATCAGATTTACGAATCTCGATCGTCTGCTGCAAAACCTGAACAGTTGCTTGTCCAGGTAACCCGGGTGACACCTGGGCCGTCACGCTTGGTGTAGTGATTTGTCCGCCGGAAATCCAGCGACTTTCAGCCCATGCAGTGGTGACCCCATCTCGCAGTCCCTTACAAAAGACACAACTGGGAGCACTGATTTCTTCGAGAAGCTCAATATCTCCAGTCTCATATGCATAGCTGAGCGTCGCGTACCAGTAAGCCGCGAACGCCTCCAGACCTTCCTTCGTCTCCGTCTTGGCCACTTCAGGCAGCACCGGGACCGGCACGTTCTTGGCTGGTCCGCTGGCCGATGCGGGAACATGTGCCGCGGTGGGCGTTGGCGTGGGCGTCGCACTGGGCGTGGTTGACTCCGGAAGGGCCGGCGTCGAAGTGCTTGAGCCGTCAGGGATGCCACCCGAATTGCAGCCCGTGAGCGCCAACGCAGAGGCCGCAACAACGGCAAGAAGGGCCGGGCGTAAGCGCCTGGACCCAGGGAAACGAGACCTAAGGAAGTTGTGCGATGTCATGGGCAGCTAATCCCCCGATAGTTAAGACGCCTGGCTCCGGACAATGACTTAAGGGTAGCCCAGGCTACATTTCGGTGATCAAAGTTATCCACAGGCCCCCGGGATCGTTTCACCATCGTTGCGCATCAATGAGAAGTCGCAGGGGGAGGCCAACCCTCAGGCAAGTCTGGCATTTTTCTACGTAACGTAGAACAATGGGCCCATGATGTTCACTCACGCAGATGGAAATCCTGTCCTGGAACTCGATGACGAGCAGTCCTGGCAGCTCCTCGAGGGCACCAAACACGGCCGGCTGGTGGTTTCGGTTGCCGGCGAACCTGATATCTTCCCCGTCAACTACCTTGCCTCCAACGGCAAGATTTACTTGAGGACGGCCCCGGGAAACAAGCTGGCCCAGTTGACCATCAACGCCACCGTGCTGTTCGAGACGGACTCCGTCCTGTCCGACGAGGCGTGGTCCGTGGTCTTGCGGGGAACAGCGCGCGTCCTTAGCACTTCGGCCGAACTTGCAGCGGTGGAGGACTTGGGACTTAAATCCTGGGTGCCTACGCTGAAGGATTTCTACGTGGAGATCGAGCCAAGCTCCCTCAGCGGCCGCCATTTCCTGTTCGGCGAACAGCCTGAGCGCGAGATCTAGGAGCTCCTAGACTGGACGTATGACGGACAGGCTGACCCCCGAGCGGCGCAGCTGGAACATGTCCAGGATCAGGGGCAAAAACACCAAGCCTGAAATGTTGGTCCGCCGTCTCCTCCATGCCAAGGGATACCGGTACCGCCTGCACGGCAAGGCCGGCAACGCGCGGCTGCCCGGAAACCCGGACCTGGTCTTCGCCGGCCGCCGCAAGGTCATCTTCGTCAACGGCTGCTTCTGGCACTTCCACGACTGCCGGGTGGGCCTGCACGCTCCGAAGGCAAACGCCGTGTTCTGGGAGGCAAAGCGCACCCGGACCAGAACCCGCGACGCCGATCAGCTCCGGCGGCTCAAGGAGTCCGGCTGGGAGGTACTCACCGTGTGGGAGTGCGAGTTAAAAGACGGCTCCGCATTGGAAGCCCAACTGGTGCAGTTTCTCGGCGCACAACGGACGTCCCCCGGAACTTGAGGCAATCTTTAGCATTTACGCCAGCCCTTATTGAGGCCTTGGTCAGAGGATTAGATCGGGTCGCCCATCCGGGGCCTTGACCCAATCCTCGAGAGGAAGGTGTCGCAAGCGGGGCAGCGCAATGTTGGCAGGCGGCGCTCGGCCCGGTACCGGATGTAAAACCCGCAATCTCCCCAAGAAAGCCGCACTACATCTCCCCAGCCGTTGCCGGGCAGGAGAACAGACCTAACCTGAAGAAGGACGAATGCCTCAACCCACCGCCCCGTCTCCGGAGCGGCGGAGCCCAGCGGAAAGGAGCATCATGACGCAGCCTGATGACTCCGGGCGGCCATTGGTGGACCAGTCCGTTCTGGACCGTCTGCTGGACGAGCTCGAGGAGGACGAGGGCTACTTCACGTTGTTCGTTGGGAAGTTCATCGAGTTGCTCCCGCACAGAATCGCACGGCTGCGGCTCGCCCTGACAACAGGGGACCTTGACGGCGCCGTGGATGCAGTCCTCAGCCTGAAGACCTCCAGCCAGATGGTCGGGGCCGAGCGGCTCGCAGCACTGGCCATGGACTTGGAAAGCGCCATTCGAAACGAGTCCGAGCTGGGTGATGTGGCGGTCGTCCTGCCCCGGCTGGCGGCGACGTACCTGAAAGCGATCGACCAGTGCAGCGGGCAAACTCTTCACCGGCTGCAGGCTCAGCGCTCTTCCGGAGCCAGCCGGTAGCCCACGCCGCGCACTGTCTGTAGCCATCGCGGACGTTGCGGAGAATCCCCCAGCTTCTTGCGCAGGTTTCCCATATGGACTTCCACAGAGCGTTCATCCGCTTCGCTGATATAGCTGCCGACGTCGTAATCCTCGTCGCGCAGGCGCCGCACCAGGTCCGATTTGGTCCGGACGGTGCGCCCAGCCTCCAGGAGGGCGTACAGCAGCTCAAACTCAGTCCGCGTCAGGTTCAGTTCGTGGCCGTCCACAGCAACCGAGCGCGACGCATAACTAAGGGCCAGCCCGTTGTGACTGTAATTTCCGCTCCCCCTGGCCGTCTGCCTGCCCTCCACTGCCGCTTCCACGGCTCCGGCGCCAAGTGCTGGGTCCGGGGCCAGGCGGGGCCGGCGCATCATGGCCGCCACCCGCGCGCGCAGTTCCCTGGGGCGGAAGGGTTTGGTGAGGTAGTCGTCAGCACCCGATTCCAGGCCAATCAGGGTATCCAGTTCATCGGTCCGGGCTGTCAGCATCACAATGTAGGCGTCCGAAAATTCGCGGATCTGGCGTGAGACCTCAAAACCGTCAATGTCCGGCAGCCCGAGATCGAGCGTGATCACATCTGGGTTCAGGTTCTTGGCGGCCAGGACCCCGTCGGCCCCGCTGGCCGCTACGGTGACCTGGAAGCCAGCCTGGCTCAGTACCGTCCGCACCAATTCCCGGATGTCCTGATCGTCTTCGATCACGAGACCAATACGTGCTTCACTCATCGCAGCCCCCTCAGCCAGCCCTACCCGTCAGAAGTATAGCGGCCTGCCGATATCCTGCTGGTATGCGTCTCAACTATCCGGCTTTCCAGGCAACCGTCCATGAGTGAGCCCGTGGCGTGGGCCTCCGGCAGGCTGAGGTTCTTCCGCCGCCAATTCCACGAGTACCGGCTGACGGACCGGGTTGCGCTGAGCCAGATGCCGCTGTTCGTCACCACGGTGCTGACGGCAATCCTCGTCGCGGCGTTCTTCCCCGAGAACATCAGCCACCCGCTGTTTGTGGCTTTCCTCATTTCGCAACTGGCCATCATGGTGCTCTGCTATGCGGTGCCGTGGGAGCGCCTGCCGTACACCAGCTTCCTGATACTGCCGCTGCTGGACTTCATCTCCATAGCGCTGGGAAGGGAAGGGGGCCAGGACGGACTGACGGGTATCAGCCTGCTCGCTGTTTTCCCCGTGATCTGGCTGTGCGCCTCAGGCTATTACCCACGAACAGCCCTGTGGCTGTCGTTCCTTGCCCCGCTGGCGATCATTTGGGTGCCCCTTTTCATCCATGGCGACGTCTCCGGTCCCAGCCTGGCGCGTTCCTTACTCCTGCCCGTGATGATGCTGGGGATCGGGGTCTCCGTGTCTGTACTGACCATGAGCATGACGCGGCAGCAGCAGGCCCTGGAGGAAAAAGACGACCAGCTCCAGGCCAGCCTGCGCAACAGCAAGCGCCACGAGTCACTGCTGAATACCATCCTGGACACAGTCCACCTGGGCGTCCTTGCCGTCGACGCCGACGGCCACGACATCCTGATGAACCGCAAGCAGCGCTCCAACCACGAACTGGCGAGGCCCAAGGACATCCAGGACCCCGACGAGTCCCAGCTGCTGGTCTTTGCCGCGGACCGGACAACTCCAGTCCCCAGGGACATACGGCCCGTACACCGGGCTGTGCTGGGCGAAACGTTCACGGACTATCTCGTGTGGCTGGGCTCGGGCAGCGAACAGCGTGCCATCACCACCACAGCACGCGCCATGAAGGATTCCGACGGCGGGTTCGCTGGGTCTGTGATTGTGTTCAGCGATGTGACGGACCTGGTTAGCGCCCTCGCGGCCAAAGACGACTTCGTCGCCAACGTGTCCCACGAGTTCAGGACACCGCTGACGTCCATCCTGGGTTACGTCGAAATCCTGCTCGACGACGATCTTGAGGAGCACCAAAGGCATCCCCTGGAAATCATCCAGCGAAACTCGGAACGGCTGCTCACCCTGGTCTCCGATCTCCTGGCCAGCAGGAACGGACAGCTCATCGTGACGCCCCAGGCCGTCGACGTCGCCGAGCTGGTCCGGGCGAGCGTTTCTGCAGCCCTGCCCAAAGCCGCCGCGTCCCGGGTGGCGCTGCAGGCGGCGACGCCCGAGCGGCTGGATGCGCACGTGGACGGCCCCCGGATCTCCCAGGTCCTGGACAACCTGGTCTCCAACGCCATCAAATACTCCCCCGACGGCGGCAATGTGCTGGTCTCCCTGGAGGAACACGGCGGCCGCCTGACCTGCAAGGTCAGGGACACCGGCATGGGCATGAGCGCCGATGATCAGGCCGAAGTCTTCACCAAATTCTTTCGCACCAGCAGCGTACGCAGGACGAACATCCCCGGCGTAGGTCTGGGCCTTCCCATCAGCAAAGCCATTGTGGAGGCCCACGGCGGCACCATTGAGGTGGACAGCGCGTTGGGCCAGGGCACCACTTTTACCTTCCGGGTGCCTGTTTAGTCCCCACCCGCACCCTAACGGGCGTGGGCGAAATGAACCCGCGGACTCAATCTGGGCGTGCCTGCCGGACGACCTCGCCCCAGGACTGCCGGGCAAGGTCGGCGACGGCGGCCAGGATCTCCGACGGCGGCCGTGACAGGTCCAGCGGAAACTCCACGATGTCAATGTCCGTGTTAAGGATTCGCCGGAGCTTCACCTCTCCTGCGCCGGCATAAACCAGCCAGGCGGTGGGCACCCGCAGCGCCGTGCAGTGCGCCAGCATCTGGTAGTGGTCCGCGGTGAGCGACGCGCCCAGATCCGAGGCGGCCTTGTATTTGGCGTTGTAGACAACCACGGGGCGCCCACCCAGCAGCTGCACCGCGCCGGGCTGCACTGACAGGCGGTCAGAATCCCTGACGGCCTCGCTCAGGATGGCCCGGTACCGCAGCCGCAGTTCGCCAGGGTATGCCGCCATGGCTTCGCGGAGTGCCGTTCCCACAAAGTCCTCGAACACCTGTGCCATGTCCACCACGAACGACGCCGTCTGCTGGCGGCCGTCGCCGGCTTCGGCTGAGGCGTTGCGCAGGATCAGCTCAGCCAGGCGTAGCACCGCCTGATAACGTACGTTCATCCGGCTGGGTTTCCACGGCGGCAGCGGAGCGCCCGCCGGGAGGCGGGTGACGGCGTCGAGCTTTCCTTTGAGTTGCCGCAGGCGGCTCAGGACTTCGGGCCGCACCCGCGGGACCTGGCCCATGCGTTCCAGCGCGGCGCGAAGGATCCGGTTTTCGGCGATGTCCTCCGTGAATTCGTCATAGGACACCTCCAATGGAACCAGCATGCCCGGGCGGCGGGAGATCTGGTCGGAGATCCGGATCCTGCCCTTGACGGTGCGGAGCGACTCATCCACGGTGAGGTAGCCCTGCATGACCCCGCGGCCCAGCGCCCGTTCAGCGAGCTGCGCCAGCGACTCGGCCAGCGCGCTCCACAGTTCGCGGTCCTCGACGGCGGCCACCGAATCGGGCCGGAAGCCCTGGTTTCCGGCGTAGCTAAGAAGGAAAAGGAGACGGCTGAGTCCCAGCCTGTCTTTGGGCCGGACGTCCAGCTGCACCTTGCCCGTCCGGACGGAGCCCACCTTGCCGACGGGTTCGATCCGGTACAGGCCCATGCCCATGGGCGAGGCCTTCGCCAGGCCGCTTGAGTTGAGGAACGCGGCACTGGCGGAATCCAGCTTCTCCACCATGCCACCGGACAGTTCGTCCAGGACCAGGTGCCGAACACCCGGCGTGCGGCTACCCGGCCGCAAGGCGTCCCAGCAGCTGGTCCAGCCCGAAGCGCTCCTCAAGCTGCGCCCGGGTCAGTTGGCCGTGATAGTGCTCCTCCAGCAGCGGCATGAGCTCGTACTTCCAGATCCGGCGCAGGCCACCTGGCGTTTGCGCGGCGGGCTTCATGAAGTAGGACGGTCCAATCATCAGGTCCCGGTCCCATTCATCGATCGCGTCATTCAGTGCGTCCAGAAGCAGCGCCGGCGTGGCATCCAGATCCCGAGCCTGCAGGAAGCGCAGCAGCGAGCCCTTCACCGGTTCCGTCTGGGGATGCAGTTCGATGAACGCGAAGCGGCGGCGGATGGCGGCATCCATCATGGCAATGGACCGGTCGGCCGTGTTCATGGTGCCGATGATGTACAGATTGTCCGGCAACGTGAACGGTTCGTTGGGGCTGTACTGCAGGTAGATCCGGTCGTCGCGGTATTCCAGCAGGAAATAGAGCTCGCCGAAGACCTTGGCCAGGTTGGCGCGGTTCATCTCGTCGATGATCAGGAAGTAGGGCTTCTTTTCGTTGCCGGGCTTGGCCGCTTCCTCGGCCAGCCTGCGCAGCGGGCCTGCCACCAGCTTGAAAGACACCTGGCCTTCGTCCGTCTTGTCCGGCCGATAACCCTCAAAGAAGTCCTCATAAGCGTACGACGGGTGGAACTGCACGAGTTTCACCCGCTCATCGGTGCTGTCATCGGCCAGTTCCGCGGCCAGATGCTTGGCCAAGTACGTTTTGCCGGTTCCGGGCGGACCGTAGAGGACCAGCTGGCGGTTCTCCTCCAGCAGCTCCGCGATCTCCTGCAGCGGTTCGAGGTCCATGTGCAGCGAATCCGCGAAGTCGCTGGTCAGCGGGCGGAAGCCCTCCTGGACTGGAGGGACGACGGCGGCTGCCTCGCCGGCGTCGTCGTCTTCCGGTTCGGCCTCGGCCGGGAGCAGCGTCTGCAGGGCCTGCACCACGCGGGTGACGTCAACGACGATGCCCGGGGTGGCCAGCTGGCGCTGGACGTGCCGGGGCAGGTCCGTGGTGATGTGGCCTTCGTCGAACCAGCGCACCTTTCGGCGCATCCTGCGGTTGTCCTCATTGTGTTCCGGTTCGCCGAGCACCACTCCGAGCCGAACAGTTCCCGAGTGCTGGTAGAGAACCAGGTCACCGGGCTTCATCACGGTCAGGAAGGCAAACACCGCCGTCTTGGTGTCCTCGCGCTCCACGTACCCCAGGTGCTTGTAGTCCTCGTCCACGGCATGCTGCACCAGTCCGGCGGTTACGCCGGGGTCGAGCAGGCGGAGATGTTCGACGTCGAGGGTCACCTTCTCCTCGCCCTGCCACGCCGCGAGCAGTTCCGTGTTGTCGCTGTGCGTGCGCAGCAGCCAGGCGCGGCGGCCGGGGTCGCCGACCTTGCGCCATTGGCTCACCAGCTGGCGGGCGTACCAGTCGATGCGCTGGCCGGCCTGTTCATCCAGGTGCCGTCGGATGCGGTGAATGTCTGCGGTGATGTCCTCGTCGCTGTCACCCTTGGCGCCGCCTACCAGCGAGGCGAAGGCGTCCCGGATTTCCTGGCGTTCAACGTCGGCCACGACAGGCTCGAAATAACTGGGCCAGGCAAGGTATTCGATACTGCGCCGGATAGCCGGCTGGTCGCCCGGCGTACCTGCGGCGAGCTCATGGAACTTCAGCGGATCCTTCAGCGCATTGGAGACGGCTGCCGGGATCTGCTGGTCGATGTGCTGGACGAACCGGCACAGCCATTTGAGGTGGTCCCAGATGGTCCAGTTGAACTCGGCGGTACGGTCCCTGATCACGCCGTGGTCCGTCATGCCTTTGTAGAGCTCTTCCGGCAGTTCCAGCGCCGGCTCCAGCCAGGACGCTGCCTCCGCCACTCGGGCACGTTTGACCTTGAGCGACTTCACCTCGTGGGCCAGCGGCAACGACTGCAGGAAGAGCAGCTCGACAGCCAGCTGTTTGGCCGCGCGGGAGGCATCGTGGAGGTTCTCCCGCAGGTTGGTCATCATGGGGGCCTTGGGGTCCGCGACACCCCGTTCCAGGCGCTCCAGCAGCTCCGCCGCCGCTTCGGCCGTCCACGTCAGGGTGCGGCCGTCCAGGGTGGACGGCCTGCCCTGCAGGCCCGGCCCCAGCACAAACCAGGCCGCATCTTCGATCTCCTGGGAGATACCGAGGACACGGGACATGGCAGTCATTGGGGCAGGGGTCATGCATCCAAATTTACAGGCTTAAGCTGGGCGCGCGCTCCAAAGCAGTGTACGGGCCCAACGATTACTTGCAGGCTACGTAATCGGCCCGGGCCTCTTGCGCCCAAAGATGAAGTAGCCCGTGGGCCCGATGAAGTTGATCAGGGCCGCCATCCGCCAGACTGCCTTGGGCCCGTTGATCTGTTCCGCCGGGCGCCGGGAGATATCCCGCTGGGCAGCCAGCATCAGTGCCATCTGCAGTATTCCGGCCACCACTGTCCCGGCACGCGCCGCCGGCGGCATTTCTTTCCAGGTTTTCTTGGCTTTCTTGGCCATGATAAAGCTCCTTAGTGCGGGTTTTCAGTTTCAGGTCCTCAAGGATTACCCGTTCAAACGGGCACCCGTTCAAATGGTGAACGGCGCCATCCGCTCCTTTTGCTCCGTGGTCAGGCGCAGAACCCGGCCGGTGGCCTCATCCACGAACGCCAGATGGCTGCTGGCCCTGACGCAGTCCTCCCGTGTGACCGGGTCCTGCACCAGGTAGTGGATATCGAAGCTGGCGCCCTTCACGGCGCCTATCCATACCTGGACCACAGCAGGGACATTGCGGTACTCCAATGTTCTGACGTAGCGGATCCTGTGGTCTACCACCAGCGCAAGGGTGCCCTCCGGAATATCGTTGAAGAGGGAAACATGCGGTTCGACACCGGGCAGCCCGGCACCGCGCGGCGGCCCGAACGCGGCGATCCGTGCCTCCTCGAGAATGCGGACAATCTGGACGTTGTTGATGTGCCCATAGGCGTCCATGTCTCCCCACCGCATCGGAACCAGGACCTCGATGCGCCGGTGTTCCGCCTGCTCTGCAGGCAGTTCAGCCACGGTGTCCGGCACTGTCAACTGTGCACCGCCGTCGAATCGTTCACGGTGGCTTCCTCGACGTTGGAACCGGAGAACTGGGACATGTAGAGGCGGTAGTAGGCCCCTTCAGCCGCCAGCAGGGCCTTGTGGTCACCCTGTTCGACGATCTTGCCGTTCTCCATCACCAGGATGGTGTCGGCGTCGCGGATGGTGGACAGGCGGTGGGCGATGACGAAGCTGGTGCGGTCGGTCCGCAGGGCTGCCATGGCCTTCTGCACCAGCAGCTCTGTCCGGGTGTCCACGGAACTGGTGGCCTCATCCAGGATGAGCAGTGAAGGGTTGGCCACGAAGGCGCGGGCGATGGTGATCAGTTGCTTTTCACCGGTGCTGACGTTGTTGCCTTCTTCGTCAATGACCGTGTTGTAGCCTTCCGGAAGGCCGCGCACGAAGCGGTCCACGAATGTGGCCTTGGCGGCCGCCATGACCTGGTCCTCGGTAGCGTCCAGGTTGCCGTAGCGGATGTTGTCGTAGATGGAGCCGCCGAACAGCCACGCGTCCTGCAGCACCATTCCCACCTTTGCCCGGAGCTCGGCCCTGCTGAGCTGCGTAACATCGACCCCATCCAGGGTGATGGACCCTGAGTTCAGCTCGTAGAAGCGCATGACGAGGTTCACCAGGGTGGTCTTGCCCGCCCCGGTGGGCCCGACAATGGCCACGGTGTGCCCGGGCTCGGCCGTGAAGGAGAGGTTCTCGATCAGCGGCTTGTCCTCGGTGTAGCTGAAGCTGACGTCCCGGAACTCCACGTGCCCGTCGGTCTTGGCCGGCAGGTGCCGGGTGGCGGTCTCGGCATCCTGTTCGTCGGCGTCGAGGAATTCGAAGACCCGCTCCGAGGACGCCACGCCGGACTGGAGCATGTTGGCCATGCCGGCCATCTGGCCCAGGGGTTGCGTGAACTCGCGTGAGTACTGGATGAACGCGGTGGCATCACCCAGGGACATGGAGCCCGAGGCCACCCGGAGGCCGCCCACCACGGCGATGCCCACATAGCTCAGGTAGGAGACGAACTGCATGACAGGGAAAATGATCCCGGACACGAACTGTGCCCCGAAGCTGGCCCTGTACAGGGCTTCGTTGCGCTCCTCGAACCGCTCCAGCATGTCGGCGTCACGGCCAAACACCCGGACAAGGTCGTGACCGGAGAAGGATTCCTCGATCTGCCCGTTCAGCGCTCCGGTGTTCTTCCATTGGGCGGCGAAGAGCTTCTGGCTGCGGGAACCGATCATTCCGGCCGCTACGCCTGACAGCGGGAGGGCTATCAGGGCGATGAGTGCCAGCTGCCAGGACACGATGAACATCATCACCACAATGCCCATAACCGTCAGGAGGGAGCTGATCAGCTGCGCAAAAGCCTGCTGGAGTGCCTGCTGTACGTTGTCGACGTCGTTCGTCACCCGGGAGAGGACATCACCGCGCTGGCGGGTATCGAAATAATTGAGCGGCAACCGGTTGAGCTTCTTTTCGGTATCGTCCCGAAGCCGGCGGATGACCTTCATGACGATGCGGTTCAGGACGTAGCCCTGCAGCCATAGAAAGATGTTCGCCACGAAGTACATCATCAGCACGGTGGCGATAAGGACTGTGAGCTTCTGGAAGTTAATGCCGGTGCCGGGCACCAGTTCCATCCGGGACAACATGTCGGCCAAGTTGTCCTGGCCCTGCTGGCGCAGGCCGGCCACGAACTGGTCCTTGCTGGCACCGGCGGGCAGTTGCTTGCCCACCACTCCGCCGAAGATCACATCCATTGCCTGGCCCAGGATCTTGGGGGCGATAACGTTCAGGACGACGGAGACCACCACCAGGGCCACGACGGCATAGATGCCGAGCGCCTCAGGCTTCAGGAGTCCCATCAGCCGCTTTGCGGAGGGCCAGAAGTGCTGTGCCTTCTTAGCCGGCATTCCGCCGAACATGTCGCCGTCCGCCTCTGACGGCCTATATTCCTCCTCGAAGAATTCTTCGTCCTCCGGGACCTCCGTGGCCGCAGGCGCGACGTCTTCAGCGGTTGTCGACTCCGTCTTGGGCCGGCTCATGCCATTTCCTCCACGCTCAGCTGGGATTCAACAATTTCCTGGTAGGTGGGCGAGGTTTCCAGCAGTTCCCCATGGGTGCCCCGGTCCACGATCCGCCCGTTGTCCAGCACCAGGATCTGGTCCGCCTCGGTGATGGTGGAGATCCGCTGCGCCACGATGATCACGGTGGCGTCCTTTGTGGTCCGTTTCAGCGCCGCCCGGAGCCTGGCATCGGTAGCAACGTCCAGGGCGGAGAAGGAATCGTCGAAGAGGTACACCCTGGGCTTGGTGACCAGTGCGCGGGCGATGCAGAGCCGCTGCCGCTGGCCACCTGAGACGTTGGTGCCGCCCTGCGAAATGCGGGCATTGAGTCCGTTCTTCTTTTCGCGGACAAAGTCCCCTCCCTGTGCCACCTCCAGGGCATCCCACAGCTCCTGGTCCGTCGCTTCGGTTTTCCCGAACCGCAGGTTGTGCTCGATGGTGCCGGAGAACAGGTAGGGCCTTTGCGGAACCAGGGCTACGCGTTTGGTGATTTCGGCCCGGTCCAGTTTGCTGACGGAAACGCCGTCGAGGAGGACTTCGCCGTCGGCAACGTCATACAGCCGCGGCAGCAGCGCGAGCAGGGACGTCTTGCCTGCACCAGTGGAGCCGATGATGGCCAGTGTCTCCCCCGGTTTGGCGGTGAAGCTGATGTTGCTCAGCACAGGCGATTCGGCGCCCGGGTAGGCGAAGGTGACGTTCCGGTACTCCACGACGCCGGCAAGGGTGGCCGGAGCCTCCGGCTCTTCCGGGTCATGGATGGAGGGCTCGACGTCGAGCACCTCGCCGATACGGTCGGCGCAGACTGAGGCGCGCGGGATCATCATGGCCATGAACGTGCCCATCATGACCGCGATGAGGATCTGCAGGAGGTACTGGAGGAACGCCGTCAGGGAACCCACCTGCATGTCCCCCGAATCAACGCGCTGCCCGCCGAACCACAGCACCGCGGCCGTTGACAGGTGCAGGATCATGCCTATCGCAGGGAACATCAGGACGAACAGGGAGCCGATCTTCAGGGAGACGTCCGTCAGTTCCCTGTTGGCTTGGCCGAAACGTTCGGTTTCGTAGGGCTCGCGGACAAAGGCGCGGACCACCCTGATGCCGATGATCTGCTCCCGCAGCACGGCGTTGATGCGGTCGATCTTCTTCTGCATGGAACGGAACAGGGGCATGAGCCGGACCACGAGGTATCCCACCACCACAATCAGGAGCGGAACCGAGACCCACACCAGCCAGGACAGGCTGATGTCCTCCCGGAGGGCCATGATGATTCCTCCGATGCACATGATGGGCGTGGCCACCATGAAATTCAGTCCCATCAGCACCAGCATCTGGACCTGCTGGACATCGTTGGTGCCGCGGGTGATGAGGGTCGGCGCTCCGAAAGTGTTCACGTCCTTGGCGGAGAAACCCGTGACGGCGCGGAACACGCCGCGGCGCAGGTCCCGGCCCACGGCCATGGCCGTCCTGGAGCCGAAGTAGACGCCGGCGATGGCGGTGCCGACCTGTACGAACGCGACCAGGAGCATCACTCCGCCGGTACGCCAGATGAAATCCGTGTCCCCATGGGCGACACCCTCGTCGATGATCCGGGCGTTCAGGCTGGGCAGGTAGAGCGCAGCGATGGTGGAGGCCAGCTGGAAAAGAATGACGGCCACGATGTACGGCATATACGGCTTGGAATAGCGCCGTATGAGGGTGAGGAGCATGCCCAAGGATCCTTCGGGAGAGAGCGCGAATTTGGTAAGAACAAGTGGTAGCAGCCAGGGCCGACATTCTTAGCCTACTCACTGTACGAAATCCGCTGCCCATGCGGAACATCCCCGGCAAAAGATCATCCAATCGGAGTACTTTTCTCTGCTGCCGCCCTTCCCGGACCGGCGCGAACGCCCACCTGCGGACCTGGATCCGGCCAGGAAACAGGGCCTCGGGTGTTCGTTCGCGCTGCTGGTGGATGCCGGGTGCCGCTAGCTGGATCCCACGTTGCCCGGGCCCTGCTGCCTGCCGGCCGCCAGGTAATGCGCGGCCGCCTTTTGCAGCTTCCGCTCCCGGCCAAGTTCCTTGGCGATGGCCTTGAGCATGGACGCCGCCCGGGCCTGTTCCGCGGCGATGTCCTGCTGGGCCTCCGCCTGCCGGTGCACGGCGGCCATCGCGGCGGAGAGCTGGAGCTGCTGCTCGGCCAGCAGCTTCTGCGTCTCCTGGATCAGCGGCACCACTTCGGCGGACTCCAGCCTTGGACCTCTTTCGCTGCCGGCTTGCCGCCTCAGCACCTCGACAAACTCCCGGTCGATATCGTCGACGTCGGCAATCACGGGCGGCTCCGCCGTCGGACGTCCGGCCGAAGGCACGGAAGTTGCACCCGGTGCCATCACTGGTCCCGGCGCTGCCGACGGTCCGGCCGTTTGGCCGGACTCTTCCGCGCCCGGTCCGCTCCCTCCCGCCGGCCGGATGTCGACGGTGCGGCGGAGAGGCTTTTCCTTGATGAAAAGGACGGCAAGCAACGCGATCACTGCGATTGCCGCGGAAATCAGGAAGATCTGGGCAGTAGCGTCACCGTAGGCAGCCCGCATAATGTTGCGGACCGGTTCCGGAAGGTCAATCAGGTCCATGCTGGCCCCGCCGCCGTCACCCTGCACAGAAATATTGGCTGCAGCCAGGCCCTCCTTCGCCAACTGCGTAACGCGTGAGCCGAGGATGGCGCCCAGCACTGACACGCCGATCGCGCCACCTACGGAGCGGAAGAAGGCCACCGACGCGCTGGCAGTACCGATGTCCGAGGCTTTGACGGTGTTTTGGACGGCAAGGACGAGGTTCTGCAGCAGCATGCCCAGGCCGAGACCGAGGACCGCGGTGAAGATCCCGGCCCGCCAGAGTTCGGTGGTGTGGTCCATGGTGCCGGTCAGGCCCAGTCCGACGATCAGCAGGAAGGAGCCCGCAACCAGGTACCGCTTCCATTTGCCTGTGCGGCTGATCAGCTGGCCTGACACGACAGACCCGATGAGGTTGCCGGCGATCATGGGCAGTGTCAGCAGGCCGGCCTCGGTGGGTGTGGCTCCGCGGGCCACCTGGAAATACTGGCCCAGGAACGTTGAGGAACCGAACATGGCAACGCCGACGGCTACCGATGCCAGGATGGCCAGTGCTGTGGTCCGTTCGGAGATGATCTTCAGCGGAATGATCGGCTGCTGCACCTTGGACTCAACCAGGACCAGCAGCGAGAGCAGCAGCACACCTCCGCCCACCATCGCCGCCGATTCCCAGGACCACCAGTCGTAGTAGTCGGGGTTGCCTGCGAAGGATACCCAGATCAGCAGGAGGCTGACCCCTGAGGTGAGCAGGATGGAGCCGAGCCAGTCGATCTTGGCGGGTCGCCTGACATGCGGGACCTTCAGAGTGATCTGGAGCAGGATGAGGGCAACGACGGCGAGCGGTACGCAGACGAAGAACGTCCAGCGCCAGCCCAGCGGGCTGTCCACGATGAATCCGCCCAGAAGCGGTCCACCGGCGGTGCCGACGGCCATGACACCGCCCATGTAGCCGGAGTACTTCCCGCGGTCCCGGGGCGGGATCATGGAACCGATGATGGCCTGCGCCAACGCAGTCAGGCCGCCCATGGCCACGCCCTGGATCACCCGCGCTGTCAGCAGGAGGGGGATGGTCTCGGACAGGCCCGCCATCACCGAACCGGCCACGAACACGACGATGCTGAGCTGGACCAGGACCTTCTTGTTGAACAGGTCGGCCAGTTTGCCCCAGATGGGCGTGGTGGCGGCGTTGGCGAGCAGCGCGGCCGTGATGACCCACGCGAAATCGGTCTGGGTGCCCTTGAGCTCAGACATGATGGTGGGCAGCGCGTTCGCCACGATAGTGCTGCTGAGGATGGCGGTGAAGAAAGCGGCCAGGAGCCCAGTCAGGGCCTCCATGATCTGGCGGTGTGACATCACCGGCAGCGGCTCCCCCGCGGTTGCACGGTTGGGCGCTGCCGGTTCTGACGAGGGTGGGCGGGTGGCCGGTGATGCCGGCGCGGCGGCGTGGCTTGCCATGAATCTGCTCCTAGGAGTGGGTGGTCGTGATGGGTCCGGCCGCCTTTGCCCGGGCTGAATGCTTGAGTGATTCAGAGAGTTTCTTCAGGGTTTTCGCCGTGGCCTCGGCGTCTTCCTGGCTCCAGTCCTGGAGATACTCCTGGAGCGTGGAAGTGCGCTGCTCTTCGATCTGCCGCAGCTTGTCCACGCCCGATTGGGTCAGGGCAACCAGCTGGGCCCGTCCATCGTCGGGATCCTGCCGCCGGGTCACGTACCCCTGGTCTTCGAGATCGGCGATGTGACGGCTGAGGACCGGCGCACTGACACCGAGCCGCTCGGCCAGATGGGTGGCGCGGGATTCCCCCTCCCCCACGAACCTGAGCACGCCCTGCAGCGCAACCCCGGTATCCTGCCCCCGTGTGCTCCCGGCGGCTACGCATTTCACTACCCGTTGAAGGTCGAAGATCCGGTAGACGAGGTCCGCTGCTGTATCGGGCGCAACTGCCATGGCTCTGAGTTCTCCTCGATTGTTTGCCTCAGGCAACTATAACGGAACATGGTTGCTTTGGGAAACTAACGAGAAAGCGCGAACCGGCAGCTCATGCCCTCAAATCCGTTCGGAGAGGGCATGAGCTGCCAGTTCGCGCTGATGAAGCTGGGTTGGGTTTAGTGGTCCACGTGAGTGGGGGCGAACATCCTGAGCAGGGTTTCGACGACGACGACGTTGGGCCCGTCCGCAGCGAAGCCCGCCTTCAGCGCGTCCCCCACATCCTCGGGGGCCACTCGGGTGGCCGGCACGCCGAACGCTTCGGCGAGCTTAACGAAGTCGGGCCGAGCCAGTTCGGTTGCCGTGGCCTTGCCGAAGGCGCCCACCATGTATTCGCGCAGGATTCCGTAGCCGCCGTCATCCACAATCAGCCAGGTAACGGGAACGTTGTGCTGCCTGGCCGTAGCCAGTTCCGAGATGGAGTACATGGCCGAGCCGTCGCCGGAAACAGCCAGCACCCGGGACGGCTTACCCACCGTCTCCAGCCCCACGGCGCCTCCGATGGCAGCCGGGAAACCATACCCCAGGCCGCCCGCGCCCTGGGCCGAATGGAACTGGCCGTCACGGGCATCCCAGCAGCTCCAGCCCCAATAGGCTGCGATGGTCATGTCCCAGAAGGTCTGCATGTCCGCGGGAACGGCGTCGCGGATGTCAGCCATGAATTTCAGTTCCTTGGCAAGGTCCTGGGATTCCAGCCGGGCGCGCACCTTCGCCAGGGACTCCTTCACCACGTCCTCCGGCGCAGTCCCGTGCCAGCCGGGCGTGGCCCGGGGCCGCTCCTGCAGCGCCTCGCCCAGCGCTTCGTCCAAGGCAGCCAGGGCCTGCCCGGCATCAGCGCGGATGCCCAGGCCCGGCCGGTTTGATTCCAGCACCCGGGGCTCGGCATCGATCTGGATAATCCGGCCGCGGGGCTCGAACGTGAAGTAGTTGGACGTGACCTCGCCCAGGGAAGAGCCGATCACCACCAGGACGTCCGCGTCTTCCAGGACGTCGCTCATGTACCGGTCCTCGATCCAGGACTGAAGCGACAGTTCGTGGTTCCAGGGAAACGCCCCGTTGCCGCCGGGCGTGCAGATCACCGGTGCGCGGAGTCTCTCCGCGATGGAAAGGAGGGATTTCTCCGCCCGCCCCCGCCGGGCACCGCCGCCGGCGATGATGGCCGGACGTTCCGCCGTCGACAGCCATTTCACAGCCTCACGGATGAGTTCAATCCGCGGCGGATTGTCTGCAGCTTCGGCGAGCGCGTCCTCCACCGGCGGGACCATGATCGGATCCAGCAGGACATTCTGGGGAATCTCCAGCCACACGGGTCCTTGCGGGGAGGAGATCGCCTCCGTCCACGCGTCCTGGATGGCGGAGGGGATTCCCGAGGCATGCTGGATCAGCCGCTGGCTCTTGGTGACGTTCGCTGCCGAGGCCTTCTGGTCATCCAGCTGGTGCAGCATGCCTTTGCGCCGCGCACCCAGGCCCTCAAGGGGGATCTGGCTGGCCACCACCACCATGGGAACGCCGGTGGCATAGGCTTCCTGGAGCCCCGCCAGGGATGTCAGGGCGCCGGGGCCGGTGGACAGGAACAGGACGCCCACCTCACCCGTTGCCCGCGCGTAGCCGTCGGCCGCGAACGCGCTGTTGTTCTCCACCCGGGAGGAGACGAAGTGCAGTTTGCCCCGGCCCATGGCGTCAAACAGGCCCAACGCGTGTTGGCCCGGGATGCCGAACACAGTCTTGGCGCCCAGCGCTTCAAGGGTCTCGACGACGAGATCCCCGCCGTTGCGCACGGCGGCACCTTTGCTGTCCCCTGCCGTGGCTGCGGCTGCGCCCGGATCCGAATCAATCACTCTCAGTACTCCTTGGCGACGGCGTTGGTGGCTGCGGCAAATCCGGCAGGACGGCGGACTTCCTGGCCAAGCGCCTGCGCTGCGTAGCCGGTGGCGGCCCCGAAGCGGTCACCTTCAACAGCGTTGTCAGCCATCAGAGTCACCAGTTCGTAAGCAACATGGCTGGCGGCCACGCCGGTGATCTCAGCATGGTCATAGGCCGGAGCCACCTCGACAATGTCCGCTCCGATGAGGTTCATGCCCCGGAAGCCGCGGATGATCTCCAGCAGTTCGCGGCTGGTGATGCCGCCGGCCTCGGGGGTGCCCGTGCCGGGGGCGTGCGCGGGGTCCAGGACGTCGATGTCCACGGAAATGTAGAGCGGGCGCTTGCCGATTCTGTCCCGGACCTTGGCCACAGTCTCCAGGACGCCCTGGTAGTAGACGTCCGCGGAGGTGACGATACCGAACCCGAAGCGGTGGTCGTCGTCGAGGTCCTTCCTGCCATAAAGCGGACCGCGGGTGCCGATGTGGCTGATGGCTTCCGTGTCCAGAATTCCCTCCTCCACCGCCCGGCGGAACGGCGTGCCGTGCGTGTACTCCGCGCCGAAGTAGGTGTCCCACGTGTCCAAATGCGCGTCAAAGTGCAGCATGGCGATAGGGCCGCCGGCACGCTCAGCGGCGGCACGGAGCAGGGGCAGGGCGATGGTGTGGTCCCCCCCGAGCGTCACCAGCTTGCTGCCGGCGGAGCTGAGGTCCAGGGCGTTCTGCTGAATGGTGTCGATGGCTTCATTGATGTTGAACGGGTTGACCGCCATGTCGCCGGCATCGGCCACTTGGACATTCTCGAAGGGGCTGACGTCCCATGCGGGGTTGTAGGGGCGGAGCAGCCGGCTGGCCTCACGGACATGGTTGGCCCCGAACCGCGCGCCCGGGCGATAGGACACGCCGGAGTCGAAGGGAACGCCCACCACCGTGATGTCAGCCTTGGCCACCTGGTCGAGGCGCGGAAGGCGGGCATAGGTGGCAGCGCCGGCGTAGCGCGGTATGCGGGATGAGTCGATGGGGCCAAGGTTGCCGTTGGCTTCGATGCGCAGCTCTTCCAAAGGGAGGCCTCTCCTTCGAGGATCTATCGGCGGATGTGAGTGTCATCATACACTCAAAGTTGCCCTATGTGCATCAGTTGTTTACGCGGACACTCTGGGAGTTGCGTCTGGGACTGCAGCTGCACCCCTCTTTTCCACATGACTCGGATGGGCCCTGTCCAAGCAGCAGACGGGCCCTTGGACTGGCACCATGGATGCACTGGAGTACCTCAAATCGGTCGGGGGCGTGGCACGGACGGGAACGCTGCTCCGCGCGGGCTACAGCCGCGGGGACATCAGGGCCCTGGGCGCCGGCGGAGCAAGGCAGGTGCGCAGGGGCGTCGTTGCCCTGGCCGGCTGCAATCAGGCATATCTGGCCGCCGTTGAACACAATGCCTGGCTCAGTTGCGCGAGCGCAGCAGGGCACTACGGACTATGGCTGCGCAACCCGCCGCCGAAACACCACCTCGTCTGTAATCACGGGCACGGTGAAGGGTTCATCCGGCACCGGTCCATCCGGTTCGCTCCCCATCCCCACTTGCCGGTGGCCGGACTGGAGGACGTTGTCCTGCACGCCATGGCCTGCCTGCCGCCGCCGGCATCCACGGCCATGGCAGCGTCGGCCATGCGGCTGCATGGCATCCCGCTCGCACTGCTGGCATCCGAGCTGTCGGCAACCCGCTCGGGTCCGGCTCTCCGGATCCTCAAGACCGTGGATCCGCGCGCTGAATCCTTAGTGGAGGTTGAAGCCCTCCACCTGTTCGATGGCCTGGGGCTTCAGGTGGAAATCCAGGTCCGGCTCGACGGAATTGGACGGGTGGACTTCCTGATCGAGGGATTCCCCGGTTCGTTCCCGCCCAGTTGCTCCCTGCGCCGACCCGTTTACAGCGGCGCGTTACGGACGACACGCAGGTTGGAGGCCAGGAAATGGGCAGGAACGTCACGGGCTTAGCGGCTGGCGGCAGGAACCAGGACCCAGAGAACTTCCACCGTCTGGTCCGTGGGGTTGACCCAGGTATGCGGCTCGCGGCCGGGGAACGTTACGGTATCGCCAGTGCCGAGCTCATACTCCTCGTTGGTGAGGATCAGCCGGATGCTGCCCTTGATCACGTGGAGCACATCCACGTCGCAGTCCACTGCGTAGAGCTCCGATTCGCCGCGGCCGTGAGGTTCGATGACGGACTGGATAATCTGGATCCGCCGCTCTGAGCGGGCCGTGAGCAACCGTTCAACAATTCCTTCGCCGCCCAGCGAAATCCGCGGCCCGTCATCGCGCTTGGTGAGATGGGTTTCCGGAGCGGCGAACAGGTCACCGATGGAAATGGACAGGACCTGGCACAGGGTGACCAGGGAGGCGACCGACGGCGAGGTAAGGTCCCGCTCGACGCGGCTCAGGAACCCCTTGGTCAGGCCAGTGGCGTCGGCTACCTGCTCGATGGTGAGCCGCTGGGACTGCCGTGCGGCACGGATACGGGAACCGATGGCCACCGGGGCGTTGCTCGGTTCAACTGGCAGTGCCTTCATGTGCGAACCTTTCATGGCCGGCAGTCCGGCCCCATCTCTGGAGCAATACTAATGGCCAGCGGCCCATGTGACGCCGCAGCGACAGGCCGCCGAAACAAGCCGCCCCCACAAGCCGCGCCAACAAGACCCGGACCAGTCATTGACCCGCGAGCAGTCAGACGCAACTGACCTGAGCCCAACCACTCGTGAAGCCCGGCACGACACGCATCTTGACTGTTGCCAAGGCACCCCTGGATGGTGTCTTCGCCAACGAGCCCATCTACTTCGGCCTGGCCTCGTCAGCCATCGTCTACGTCGCGGTCTCCCTGCGCACCACGCCCACGGATCCGCAGGTCATGCGGAACTGGCGCCGCCGCGTCGCAGGCCAGGACAACGAGGAACTTCCGGTGCCCGTCCCCGCCGCCTGACAGCAAGAGCCGTAACGAAGGCCTGCCCTAACGCACGACGGCGGCACCTCCTGTCGCTTTTCCGCGAACCGGAGGTGCCGCCGTCGTCCGTTCTACTCGATATCGTCCGTCTCTGCTGTCTCGCGGTACTCTTCGGGATCCAGCGGCACCACGCGTTCCTCGTCGTCGACGGCTACCGGCGCCGGGGAAACGACGGGTTCTTCCCCATCCAGGAATTCATCCTCCGCGTCCCAGTCGTCTTCAGCAACAGGTGCATCTTCTGCATAGTCGTAAGCGGGATCTGATTCCACAGCTTCGAGATGCGGCATGTCCGGGTGTTGTCCGGTGGTGCTCATGATTCAACCTCCGTTAGTTCGCCACTGACGTGCTCTGTCGGTACTGCGCTGGCGGGCGCCACACCTTCATCACAGCACCGGGGGAAGCACGGGTCAAGAGCCCTGCACAGCCCTTCCGGCGGGGTTGGCGGTGGAGGTTGGCGCGGCAGGTTATTGAGGGAAACCGAAATCACGAACTGAGGTTTCCCGGCCAAAAATCGCCTGGATGGCGCTGTAAGCTTGCTTTGCAATGGGGCAGGTCCATTCCCCATCAAGCCCAGGAGCCTCCGTGTCTCATCACGCCAAGTCCAGCCATCAGCACCCCGCCCCCGGCCCCGCCGCACCGGGCCCGGCTGCGCCTGACGCCGTCCCTGGTGACACGACGCCCGCCACTGCCAGTTCCGCCAAGCAGCCCACCGCCTCTGACATCCGGCGCTGGCGCCAGTACCTCGCGGATGAACGTGCCGAGGCCGCCGTGTACCGCGATCTGGCGGAGAACCGCCGGGGTGAAGAGCGGGAAATTCTTCTCGCCCTGGCGGAAGCAGAAGGACGCCACGAGGCGCATTGGCTGAAGCTTCTGGGCGGCCACGCGGAGAAGAACCGTCCGGCGTCGCTACGCAGCCAACTCCTGGGATTCCTCGCGCGGCACTTCGGCTCCGTCTTTGTCCTTGCCCTCGCCCAGCGCGCCGAAGGCCGCTCCCCGTATGCCAAGGACCCTTCGGCCACGGCGGCGATGGCGGCCGACGAACAGATCCACGAGGAAGTGGTCCGCGGCCTGGCAACCCGGGGCCGCAACCGTCTGGCCGGTACCTTCCGGGCGGCGGTGTTCGGCGCAAACGACGGCCTGGTCAGCAACCTCTCGCTGGTGATGGGTATGGCCGCCTCCGGGGTGGCCAGCACCGTCGTGCTGTTGAGCGGGGTGGCAGGCCTGCTGGCCGGCGCGCTGTCCATGGGAGCCGGCGAATTCGTCTCCGTGCGTTCCCAGCGCGAGCTCCTGGCGGCCACCCGTCCGACGCAGATCACCCTGGCTGCTGCCCCGAAGCTGGACCTTGAACACAACGAACTGCTCCTGGTGTACCTGGCCCGCGGCATGTCCCACGAGGCCGCCGAGCACCGGGTGGCCGAACGTATGGGACAGCTGGCCTGCGACTGCGACCCCAGCCTGTCCCTCCAGCCGGAACGGCCCGGGGAACAGGACCGGCACGAAGCCGTGGGCACCGCATGGGGCGCCGCGCTGTCCAGCTTCTGCTTCTTCGCATCAGGGGCCATTGTCCCCATCCTGCCCTTCCTGTTCGGCCTGACGGGAGTGACAGCCCTGGGCGTGGCGGTAGTCCTGGTCGGCCTGGCCCTGCTGGTGACCGGTGGAATCGTCGGACTGCTTTCCGGCACATCGCCGGTGTCCCGTGGCTTGCGGCAACTGGCCATCGGGCTGGGGGCGGCGGCAGTCACCTACCTGCTGGGGCTCGCTTTCGGCGCCATGGTGGGCTAGTGGAGAGCCGGCCTCCGCGTCATTCTGACGGGGGTACCCGGAAGCGCGGCAGCAGGATTGTCCGCACCGTCCTTCTGGGAGCCGCCACCTGTGTTGCGGCGTTCCTGCTGGCGGCGTCCGTGTTCGGCGATCCGCGCCTGATGGGACTGCTGGACATCCGTATTGGTCCGGCCGGGGTCCAGTCCGGACCGGTCCTGCCCGGCAGTAACCAGCCCGGCGGCAACCAGCCCGGTACTGCGGGACGGGCCGAGGCCTCTGCAGGTGCACGCGCCACAGCCCCGCCGCCGGGTCTGGAGGAGGCCGACGCCCCGCTCTCCGCCCCCAAGGCACCGGCTGCGGTGAGCAATTCGTACCGGTTCCTGGCCGTGAACGGCGACGGTAGGCCAGTGGGCTACTCACCGTGCCGGCCGCTGCATTATGTCGTGAACAACGATCTGGTCCCCGCCGGTGCGGAGCACCTCATTCCGGCTGCCATCGAAACCGTGTCCCTGGCCACCGGGATCCGTTTCATCGACGACGGCGCCACGAGCGAACAGCCCTCCGGGCAAAGGGCGCCCTATCAGCCGGATACGTATGGGGACCGGTGGGCTCCCGTGCTGATCGCCTGGACCACCCCGGAGGCGGCGCCCCAGCTCAAGGGCAAAGTCATCGGCACCGGCGGCAGCACCCATTACAGCTACGGCGAAGGCCCCAAGACATTTGTCACCGGGAGCCTTGAACTGGACGCACCGCAGATCACCGAGGAACTGCGGCAACCTGACGGTGAGCAGTACGCCACAGCTGTCATACTGCACGAACTTGGCCACGTCATGGGTCTGGAACACGTGGATGATCCCACCCAGCTGATGTACCCCGAGATCGGCACCCCGGAGGGGCTGGCCGCAGGGGACCTGAACGGCCTCTACGAGCTGGGCAAAGCGCAGTGCCGCAAGGATCTCTAGCTAGCCTTCGATAACCGCGAGGGCCTCTTCCACGCTGTCCACCAGGAAAATCCGGTCTGCCATGGGCCTCCCGGCGGCCAGCTTCTGGAGCGCCGGCCAGGCAGGATACTCCTCCTCCCAATGCCGCCTACCCACGAGCACCATCGGCGTCACGGCCTCACGTGCGCTGTAAAAGTTTTCGCATGCGTCCTGGAAGATCTCCTGCACGGTGCCGGCGGCCCCGGGCAGGAAGATGATGCCGCCGCTGCAGAGCCCCAGCAGAACAGCCTCCCTGATGGAGTTGGCGAAGTACTTGGCGATGTGGGTGGCGAAATAGTTGGGTGGCTCATGCCCATAAAACCAGGTAGGAATCCCCAGCGACGGTGTCCCACCGGGAAAGCGTTCGACGACGGCGGCCGCCGCCCTCGCCCACGCCGAGACCGAGGGACGGAAGCCCGGCACGGAGGACAAACCGGCGAGCGCCCCGTGGACCTCGGTTTCCGGGACGGAACTGAGGTAGGCGCCGAAGTTCGCTGCTTCCATAGCGCCCGGGCCGCCGCCCGTTGCCACCACCCGGCTGCTCAGCGCAAGGAGCCTCCCCAGTGCCGCGGCCTGCGCGAAGCCTTCGCTGCCCCGTCGTGCAGCATGTCCTCCCATCACGCCCACCACCGTCCGGCCCGCGCAGAAATCGGACCGGGTGAACTCCTCCAGCGCGTCCCCGATCGCGTGGTCATGCAACGCCGAGGCCAGGGTGGAGTCCAGCCGGTGGCGTTGCCCGGGCTGGATGCTCCACTGGTACACCAACGCATCCGGAAGCTTCTCGTACGGCGCATCGGCCAGCCCAGCGTACAGCTCCTGGGGTGTGTAGAGCCGGGCACGGTAGGCATCGAAGGGAACGCCTTCGAGGCGCGGAAAAATCAGTGCGCCGCGCCGGCGGAGCCGGTCCTCGACTCCCGGGTCGAAGGTGCAGCCGAGGAAGATGGCGCCTTCAACGTCGAGGACGTCCAGTGCGGCCGACCTGCCGCGCAGGTCGATGGACTGCGCGTGCCAGGCCCGCATCTCCACGGCACCGGCATTGACCAGCCGGTCGAAGCTTTCCAGGCTCTCAACGTCAAGGGTGCGCGGGCTGTGCCCCAGGTTGCCCGAGGGGTTCATGGCCGGGCCTCAGCCCGCCCTGAATGGGACGACCGCCGGCTGGCGGCCAGCCTCAGCTGCATTAGGGTATCCACGGAGGACAAGGAAACGGCTGTTCATCGGCTCAGCCTAGCCGCCACGCCATTGGTGCGGACGGAAACTGGAGGGTCTTCTCACGCTCCCCTTCTGATTTCATGTCAGGACATTGGGAGTATTGAGGTGGCCAGGTCTCTGATCTGCCTTCTCTTGACGGCTATCGAACTGCTGATATCATCAAAAGCAAGCATGTCCTATCAAGCGAACATACGCTGCAGATCTGGGGTCCGGACCTTGGATGGATGCCGGTGGCGGCGCACAGACAACGGGGGAACTTAAGTGGCGAATCAGCTGGGCGTCATCATCGACCGTTCCTCGCCGGTACCCCTTTATCACCAGGTAGTCCAGGGCATCGAAGCAGCGATCCACAGCGGGGTCCTGGAACCGGGCAGCAAGCTCGATAACGAAATCGACCTGGCAGCCCAGCTCAACCTCTCCAGGCCCACCATGCGCAAGGCGATGGACGAATTGGTCCGTTCCGGACTCCTGGTGCGCAAGCGTGGCGTCGGGACGCAGGTGGTCTCCAGCCAGGTTCGCCGGCCACTTGAACTCTCCAGTCTCTACGACGATCTGACAAACAACGGCAAGAAACCGACCACGATGGTCCTCAGTTTCTCGCACATGGAAGCCGACGCCGCCACGCTGACCGCCCTGCAACTGCCTGCCGGTTCGAAGGTCTACCATTTCACCCGCCTTCGGAAGGTGGGGGACAAGCCCCTCGCACTGATGGAGAACTGGGTCCGGGACGACATCGCCACCATGGACGAAGCCATGCTCGCCAATGAGGGCCTCTACGCGATCCTGCGCCGCGGCGGCGTGAACTTCCGCCTCGCCACGCAGCGGATCGGCGCGATGATCGCCAACGAATACCAAGCCGAGCTCCTGGAGACCCAAGTCAATTCCGCCCTGGTCACCATGGAGCGGACCGCTACGGACGACACCGGGCGGCGGGTGGAAACTGGCCACCACGTCTACCGGGCCGATTCCTACAGCTTTGAAATGACACTCGTACAGCGCTAACGCAAGGACTTAACTTCATGGCCAACTGGGTCTATCCATTGGGAACCGCCAACGACGGCGATTGGGACGTCTCGCTCGGAACCTCCGATTCCGCCGTGGCGGTGGATGGTTGGGCCCACACCGGCCTCAAGGTCGCTACGCTCGCCGCGGACGCCGCCGTCGGGCTCCCCGCCGGAGCGGAAGAACGAATCATCGTGCCGCTCAACGGCTCCTTCCTGGTGACCGTCGACGGCGTCGAATATCGACTTGCGGGGCGGCCTTCGGTTTTCCACGGGCCAAGCGACGTCCTGTACTGCGGCACGGACAAGCCTGTCACCATCCGTTCGTCCGGCGGCGGCCGGGTGGCTGTTGCCACCGCCCCTGCGCAGGCAAGTTATCCGACCCGGCTGGTCACCGCCGGGGAAACGCCCGTGGAACTGCGTGGCGCAGGCAACTGCTCCCGCCAGGTCCACAACTTCGGCACGCCCGCAGCATTGGAGGCAGACCGCTTCATTGTCTGCGAGGTGATCACTCCGGCCGGCAACTGGTCCTCCTATCCCCCGCACAAGCACGATGAGGAAAAGGACGGCGAGACACAACTCGAAGAGATCTACTACTTCGAGACCCGAGTGGCCGATGGCTCCGGGGCGCCCGCCGATGCCGATGCCATCGGCTACCAACGGGTTTACGCCTCCGACGAACGGCCCATCGACGTCGCGGCCGAAGTCCGCACCGGCGACGTCGTGCTGGTTCCTTACGGCTGGCACGGACCCGCCATGGCCGCTCCGGGCTACGACATGTACTACCTCAATGTCATGGCCGGGCCGGGACCTGTCCGCGACTGGCTCATCAGCGATGATCCCCACCACGGCTGGGTGCGGCAGAGCTGGGACGGACAGGACATCGATCCCCGGTTGCCGTTCGGCGCGTAGACAGCCAGTACCCAAAAAACTCCCCTTCGGATTCATGATCCGGAGGGGAGTTTTTTGCGCGAAACCGCTGACCGACCCGCCTAGCCAGCCTTGGCCGCGGCTAGCACCACCTTGACCGGGGCGCCTGTGGCGAGCGATTCCTGGGCGGCGTCGGCTACCCGGGAAGCAGCCACGGCCTCCTCCGGTGTGCAGGGATTCTCCCGCCGGCCCAGGATCAGCTCGACAAACGCAGCCATTTCGGATCGGTACGCCTGGTCGAAGCGCTCGGCAAAGGTGCTGTGGGATTCCCCGGCAGGGAACGCGACCCCGGCCTCAGCCGACGCCATGGCCGTTTGCTCATCGAGGCCAACCATCAGCGAACGGCTGGAGCCCTGGATTTCCAAGCGGACGTCGTGGCCGGCGCCGTTGTATCGCGAGGCGGACACCGAGCCCACCGTGCCGTCGTCGAACGTGACCAGCGCCAGGGCCGTGTCCACGTCGCCCACTGCGCCGATGGCCGGGTCGCCGTTGTTGGAACCCCTTGCATAGACCTCCACGATCTCGCGTCCGGTCAGCCAACGGAGGATGTCGAAGTCGTGGACGGAGCAGTCGCGGAACAGTCCGCCGGAGCTTGCGAGGAACTCAACGGGCGGCGGCTTCATATCGCAGGTGACGGCGCGCAAGGAGTGGATCCATCCCAGTTCGCCCGCCTGGTACGCCCGCCGCGCCTCAAGGTAGCCGCGGTCAAAGCGGCGCTGGTGGCCGATCTGCACCACGCCGTTGTTGCCACGGATGTAGTCCAGCACGGGCAGGGCATCCGCCACGTTCATGGCCACCGGCTTTTCGCAGAAGACCGGGATGCCGGCGTCCACGCCGGCCTTGATCAGTTCGGGGTGGGTGCCCGTTCCCGTGGCGATGATCAGTCCGTCCACTCCGGAGGCGATCAAGGCCTCCACCGACGGCAGGAATTCGGCGCCGAGACCAGCCGCCACGTTGCGAGCGTGTTCTTCAGCCACGTCCGTTAGCCGCAACTCCACGTTGATGCCCTGGGCATTCAATTCACCGTTGAGCGCGGCGATGTTGTGGGCGTGCATGACACCAATTCGGCCCACTCCAACCAGTCCGAGAACGACGTCCTTCATAGTGCTACCTCCGTTGAAAAAGATGTTGCGTCCTGGGATGCGGTGTTCCGGGATGCCCTGTCTTGGGGCGAGAATGCCAGCCGGAACGCCTCAAGTGCTGCCATGTCCTCGCCGCTGGCCCATGCCTCCATGCCAACGGTCCCTTGATAGCCCGCAGCCGCGAGCGCCCGGGCCACAGCCGAGTAGTTGATTTCGCCGGTGCCGGGCTCGCAGCGTCCTGGAACGTCCGCCACCTGGATCTCGCCGATGTATGGCAGGGCGGTGCGCACCAGCCCAATGAGGTTCCCCTCCCCCAACTGTGCGTGGTACAGATCCAGCATGAGTTTCACGTTGGGGTGCCCGGCAGCTTCCACCAGCGCCAAGGTGTCCTTGGCCCGGGCCAGTGGAATGCCCGGGTGATCCAGCACTGTGTTGAGGTTCTCGAGGCAGAACGTCAACCCGTACTTCTCACCAAGTGCGCCAAGACGCTCCAGGGTCCTGGCACCCGTGATCCACATGCTGCCGCTGGAGCGGTACACGGGACGGGCTGCTTTCCCGTCAATCAGCTCCGCCGGGTGCACCACCATGCGGCTGACGCCAAGTTCCAAGGCAGTGGGAATCAGCGTTTCGGCCGTCCGCACCACATCATCAGCTGTGTCCGGGTCCACCAGGCTCCCGGAGGTGTACCCGGTCATCGAGGAAAAGACCGCGCCGCTCGCCTTGAGCGCCGCAATGTCCCTGCTCCTTGAGTCCCAAAGTTCGACGTCGAATCCGGCCTCATGGATCCGCCGCACGCGTTCGGTGAACGGCAACTCCTGGAAGACCATTTCCGCGCAAACGGCCAACCGCATCAGAGACCGGCCCGGGCGTCGTCACGGAGCGCCGACACGGGGGCAGCAGCCACAGCCACCGGACCGCCCTGTTTGACCGATTCGATGCACGCCAACGCCATCGCGAGAGCGCGGCGGGCGTCAGTTCCTCCGGGCGTGAGGGTGAAAGCGCCCGACGGCGGCTGGGTACCATCGCGACGAGCGCGGACTGCCGCCGCGAAGTCCACGAGTTCATCGGTGTAGGCATCGCGGAACAGTTCCACGTTGAGCCTAGGAGTCTCGGCGGAAAGACCCTCAGCGGTATATCTCAGGGCAGCAGTTTCGGTAGGCCGTCCTGCCTGCACCATGCCCTTGGAACCGAACACTTCTCCCCTGACGTCATAGCCGTAGAGTGCGCTGAAGTTTGCTTCCGCCACCGCCAAGGCTCCATTGCTGTAGCGGATGGTGACCACGGCCGTGTCCAGGAATCCTTGATCACGCAGGCCCGGTTCCACTAGTGCGTCCGCTGCAGCGTAGACCTCCACTGGCTCGGCGCCCTCGTTGAACCAGTTCAGGGTGTCGAAGTCGTGGATGAGGGTTTCCAGGAAGATCGTCCACGCCGGAATCCTGGCTGCATGTCCTATGCTCCCGGTCCCCGGATCCCGGGTCAGGGAGCGCAGCAGCTGCGGCTTCCCAACAATTCCTTCGGCCAGATCCTTCTTGGCGGCCTGGAAGTCGGTGGCGTAGCGGCGGTTGAAGCCGATCTGGAAATGTACCCCGGCCGTTTCGACGGCGGGGAGGGCGGCGTCGAGCTCTTCGAGGCTCTGCGCGGCAGGCTTCTCACAAAACACGTGCTTGCCGGCCGCTGCAGCCTGGGCTATGAGCGAAGCGTGGAAGCGTGCCGGGCTGGCAATGATCACGGCGTCGATCTCTGGATCGGCCATAATGTCCGCGGCATCGGCCGTGACCTTCGCCGTGCCGAGCTGGGCTGCTACGGACGCTGCGGAGCCCACATTGGGATCGGCGACGGCGGCCAGGACCGCACCGGGAACACGACGGGCTATGCTTTCGCCGTGAAACGCTCCCATCCAGCCGGAACCTATGAGACCCAGCCTCACAGGTGTGGGAACTTCGGCGGAGCGCTGTTCGATGTAGGCCAAGGGCCCGTCCTTTCGATAGTCAGTACAACAATTGCTCAGGCGGGCGCGTTGCCTTCGCCCGGGAATCCAATGCCCAGTTGGCAGCGGATTTCATCGGCAACTTCCATGGTGCGGATGGAGGAGGCCAGGGTCCGCTGCTGGGTTTCGGTCTCACCGGCGGCGATGGCGCGGGCCACCGCTGCCGCTTCGTAGTGCAGGCCTTCGAAATGGCCGCCGGCCGCTTCGTGGTGGCGAAGCCGCGTGCCGTCCGGGAACCGGATCTCGAAACCGCCGGGCATGTTGAAGGGGCCATCGATGGTCAACGTGGCCTTGGACCCGACAATCGTTGCCGCGGTGGGGGTGAAATTATGCAGGTGCGTGTTCATCACGGCCTGGCTTCCGCCTGGAAATTCCATGACAACGGAGATCTGGGCGTTGACGCCCGATTCGTGCGGCTGGCCCACGGCGTGCAACTGTGCCGGCGCACCCAGGATCCCGGTGATGAGTGCCAGCGGGTAGGTGCCCAGGTCCAGCAGCGGGCCGCCGGCCAGGGCCGGATCAAAGATGCGGTGGCTGCGTTCGAAGTACTCGCCGTATTCGGCAAGGACGGTGGTCACGGTCCCCAAGGTGCCGGCGTCGAGCACCTGGCCGATCACGTCGAATTTCGGCAGGAAGAAGCTCCACATGGCTTCGGCGGCGAAGACGCCGGCGGCCTTGGCGCGGGCGGCGATATCCCGCGCCTGCTCCGCATTGACACCCATCGGCTTCTCGATCAGGACATGTTTGCCGGCGTCGATGGCGAGAACGGCGGCGCTGTGATGGAAGTTGTGGGGCGTGCAGACGTAGACGATGTCGATATCGGGGGCCGCGGCCAGTTCCTCATAGCTACCGTAGGCTGCAGGCACGCCGAAGGTGTCCGCGAAGGCCTTTGAGCGGACCAGTGAACGGGAGCCGACGGCGGCCACCACTTGCCGTGAGTGGGCCTGCACGGACTCCGTGAAGCGTTCGGCGATCCACCCCGGCCCCATGATTCCCCAGCGTAGCGAGGGGGCGTCCCTGGAATCGGGCACGCGGGATGCCGGCAGGGCGGCGGCCACCATCAGTAGATCACTTTCGTGAAAGCCCCGTCGCTATGGAGCGACCGGATCATGGCCTGGGCAACCTGCGATGCCCGCAACCCGTCCTCGCCCGTGGCCAGCGGAGTTGGTTCGCCCGATCCGAGGGCGCCAATCCAGGCCTGGAGCTGCAACCGGTAGGCGTCCGCGAAGCGCGGGCGCCAGTCAGCCGGGATCGCGGCACGCAGCTGTCCCTCCTGTCGCGTGGCGAGCGCAGCCGGCTCCGGCAGGGCAGCGGCGCCTAGCTCTGAGACGACCTCACACTGGGTGGTGTAGCCGTACCGGGCATTGAGGAAGAGCTCAAGGGTGGCCAGGGTTCCGTCTGCGGCGCGGAGGAGCATGAAGGCAGGATCGCTCAGTCCATCGGGGCTGTTCCGGGAACTCCGACCCGACTGCCACGACACTTCGGTAATGGGTGAGCCCAGCAGCCAGGGAATGATGTCCAGCTCGTGGATCGCGGAATTCGTGATGGCGGATTCGGACGTGGTGCCCGGCCCTGAGGCTGCCGTCCGGCTGGTGCAGTGCACCAGCAGCGGCTCGCCCTGGACCCGGGTCCGGGTGGATTCGCGCAGGGCGGCATAGCCGGGATCGAACCGCCGCATGAACCCCATCGACAGCAGGCCTGCCCCAGTGGCGGCAACGATATCTGCCTCGGCCTCGACCACTTCCCGGCTTTCCAGGAGCGTCGGGGCCAGCGGTTTCTCGCACAGGACCGGAGTCATTGCCTCGAAGCATTCGAGCACCAGTCCGGCGTGGGTGGAGTCATGGGAGGCAACGACGACGGCGTCCACCTCGCTGGAGTTGATGAGCTCGGAGGGATCGGTGGTGATGCGGGCCGACGGGGGTGCGGCAGCCGCCGCACGTCCGGCGTCGAGATCTGCCACGAAGGTGACTTCGGCCCCGCTGATGGTGGTGGCGAGGTTCCTGATGTGGTCGGCGCCCATGACACCGGCGCCGATAACGCCTACCCGGATCGGCATGCTGTCTTCCCGTCTGCTTGGTCGTTACATTTCGCGCTGCACTCCGCGCTGCGTTTCGCAATGCCGGACGGCAGGCGGCCGTGGCACAGCAGGCGGGGGCCGTCCGGTCTTGCGGCGGACCCCCGTCTCCGTCCCTGCTACACGTGCCGGGGGCTGCCTTCCCTTGAAGCCTCTGCGATTTCGGCAACGTCTGCCACTTCGGCCTGGACTTCCTTGACGACGTCGCTGTGTCCGCCGAGCTGCTCGAGTTCGTGGGCGAGCTCCGCCAGTTCGGCGCCGCCGGCCATTTGCGCCGTGAGCTCGTCCAGGGTGATGTCCTTCTTGTCGTAGTAACCGATCGACTTGCCGCGCTTGAGCAGCAGGAAGCGGTCACCCACGGGGAAGGCGTGGTGCGGGTTGTGGGTGATGAAGATGACGCCGAGCCCGCGGTCCCGGGCCTGCAGGATGTACCGCAGCACGACGCCGGACTGCTTGACGCCCAGCGCGGCCGTCGGTTCGTCCAGGATCAGCACCTTGGCGCCGAAGTACACGGCGCGGGCGATGGCGACACACTGGCGCTCACCGCCGGAGAGCTGGCCAATGGGCTGTTCTACGTCGCGAAGGTCGATGCCCATCTCGGCAAGTTCCTTCAGCGTGATGTCCTTCATCTTCTGCACGTCCAGGCTTTTGAACGGTCCCCAGCCGCTGGTCAGTTCCGAACCGAGGAAGAAGTTCCGCCAGATCGGCATCAGCGGCACCACGGCAAGGTCCTGGTAGACCGTGGCGATGCCGGCGTCGAGCGCGTCCCTGGGCGAGTTGAACTTCCGCTCGTCGCCCATGATGTGCAGCACGCCTTCGTCATGCTGATGGAGTCCGGCGATGATCTTGATCAGTGTGGACTTTCCGGCGCCGTTGTCGCCGAGTACACAGGTGACCCGGCCGTTGTCCACGGCCATGGTGACGTCGCGCAAGGCGATGATGTTGCCGTAGTGCTTTCCGACTGCGTCCAGCGAGAGCAGATGGACGGGAGTGTGGGTCAGTGGATCCTTTTCGTTCTTGAGCAGGGTCTGTTGGTCGATCATTTTGGCATTCATTGGTCCGGCCCCTTACTTGAGTTCTGCGCGGCGCTTGACGATGAGGTTGACGATGGTGGCCAGCAGCAGCATGAGGCCGAGGAAGAACTTGAACCAGTCGGGGTTCCACTGGGCGTAGACGATGCCCTTGTTGGCCATGCCGAAGATGAAGGCACCGATAGCACCGCCTACCGCCGAACCGTAGCCCCCGGTGAGGAGACAGCCGCCGATCACTGCGGCGATGATGTAGAGGAACTCGTTGCCCACGCCCTCCCCGGACTGCACAGCGTCGAAGGCGAACAGGTTGTGCATGCCCAGGATCCAGCCGCAAAAACCGACCGCCATGAACAGGCCGATCTTGGTCTTTGTGACCGGCACGCCCACGGCGCGGGCAGCGTTCGCATCCCCGCCGGCGGCGAAGATCCAGTTGCCCACCTTGGTGCGGAGCAGGACCCAGGACGCCACCACAACGAGGATGATCCAGAAGAACACCGTGATCTTGACCTCGACCCCGCCAATGCTGATGGACGAGGCGAAAACTGCGCGGGCGGAGTCAAAACCGTCCAGCTTGGAGATGGACGGGGAGGACACACTGCCGCCGATAAGGCGGGTCAAAGCCAGGTTCAGGCCGGTCAGCATGAGGAAGGTTGCAAGGGTGACGATAAAGCTGGGGAGTTTGGTCTTGATGAGGATCCAGCCGTTGATGAAGCCGATGCCGAGCGAGACCACGAGGGCCAGGACGACGCCGACCCACGCATTCATGGAGAAGTTCCAACTGAACAGGGAGGCCGTGAGCGCGGAGCTGATCACGGCAACACCTGTGGAGAGGTCGAACTCCCCGCCGATCATCAGCAGCGAGACTCCCACCGCCATGATCCCGATCGTGGAACTGCCGTACAGAATGGTGGCCAGGGCGTTGGGTTGGGTGAATGTCGAGGAAACCAACGCGAAGAAGACGAAGAGGACGATCGCCCCGACGAGGGCGCCAACTTCGGGGCGGCCGAGGAGCTTTTGGACCGGGCTTCGACGCCCGATCCGCTCGTCGCCACGCGGGCCGGCGGCCGAGGCCGATGCCGGTGGCAGGGTTGCTGTGTTTGCCATAGGAAGAACTCCTTGTTGGTCAGGCTGCGCGGCGGTCCCCCGCCGCGCAGCCAGAATCCTGGATCTAGCGGACGCCCTGCTGGGCGAACTTGAGGACGTCGGAGGCGTTGGACTTGTCCACGATGGTGGGTCCTGTCAGGACCGGCTGGCCTCCACCAAGCTTGAAGCCGCCGCGTTTTGCCTGCCAAAGCGCGTCAACGGACATGTAGCCCTGCAGCCACGGCTGCTGGTCGACAGTGAAAATCACGGACCCATCCACGATCTTTTGGGCGAGGTCTGCGTTGAGGTCGAAGCTGGCCACCTTTGCAGAGCTGCCGGCGTCCGTCACGGACTTGAGCAGCGTGAGGGTGATCGGAGCACCGAGGCCGATGATGACGTCTGCATCTTTGGCGGCCTGGAGCTTGGCGGTGGCAGTGGACTGGACAGCGGTCATGTCCTTGCCGTCAACGTAGAGGGTCTCCGTGCCGGGGACCTTGGCCTTGACGCCTGCACAGCGCGCTTCGAGACCCACGTGGCCCTGTTGCTGGATTACGCAGACCGGGTGCTTGAAACCCTGTTCGGCGAGTTTGGTGCCCACTGCCTGGCCGGCGAGCTGCTCATTGGAGCCGAAGTGGGTGAATGCCCCGAGCTGGGAGGAGACGGACTCGCCGGCGTTGAGGCTGACCACCGGGATGCCCGCGTCGGTGGCCTTCTTCAGCACGTCTTTGAGGGCATCCGGGGTGGCGAGGGTGACGGCAATGCCATCAACCTTCTGGTCAATGGCCTGCTGGACTAGCTGGGCCTGGCGTCCGGCCTCCGGGTCCGACGTGTACAGCAGGTCAACATTGTCTTTCGCAGAGGCCTCCTCGGCACCCTTGCGGACGATGTCCCAGAAGGTGTCGCCCGCCGCCGCGTGGGTAATGAGCGCTACCTTGATCCGCGGAGTGCTCGCGGCTTGGCCGGCGCCTCCGGCATTGCCGCTGTCAGCCGGCTTCCCGCCCGAGCTCGAACAGGCACTGAGAGCCAGCATCGGTACGACAGCCGACACAAGTGCAGCCTTTCGCCAAGAAAATCTCTTCACAATTCATCTCCTTTGATTGGGGTTGCGGCCCTGCCACTCTGCAGAAGCCCAAAGCCCTCTACACAGATCATGGTGACTCGGCCCACAGAAGTCAATACTTTGTCCTGACATCAGGATGTTTTAACTTTTAGTAAGAATGCTGATGAATGTCAGCGTGCAGCAGGAGCGGTCGTGGAACGGAGCACCAGGACGGGGTCGATCAGCATCCGCTGCGGCTCAAGGGCGGGGCGGTCAATCCTCGCCAGGAGCCTGCGCGCAACCTCCGCGCCCAGGAGGTCGCTGCGGTTGTCAACCGACGTGATGTCCAGATACCTCGACTGCGCCAGCGGGGAGTTGTCGTACCCGACCACTGAGACATCCTGGGGCACCCGAAGGCCGCGCGTTTTGAGCGCCGCGAAGGCGCCCACAGCCATGGTGTCGTTGGCAGCGAAGATTGCCGTTGTGTCCGGGTACCGCTCCAGGATGTGGCACGCGGCAGCGTAACCATCCTCTTCCGAGGTGCCGCCTGCTTCGCCGGCCACGCGCACTTCGAGTCCAGCTTCCAGGACCCTGCTGCGGAAGCCCGAACGGCGATGGTCGGCTGCGCCGCCCGCACCCGACAGGTGCCCGATGCGCCGGTGGCCCAGCTCGAGAAGGTGCTCCACAGCGGCGCGGCCGCCACCGTCGTCGTCGCCCGTGACCAGATCGGCACCGTCAGGCACGCCGCTGCGCCAGCCGGCGACCACGGTGGGCACCCAGCACCGGGCCAGCATGGACTCGCTCGGCTCCGCGGCGACCACCAGGCCATCCACGTGCATGGCAAGCAGTCCGTCAGCGGCCTCGTCGATCCGGTTTTCCCCGGGCTGCGAGTCGGCGAGGGTCACGTGGTAGCCATGGCTGGACAACGCAGACTGCATGCTCCGCAGGAGGTCAACGAACCACAGGTTCCGGTAGTCGTCGATCAGCAGGCCAATGCTCTTGGTCCTAGTGCTGGCAAGGGTCGTTGCTGCCCGGCTGGGGCGGTATCCGAGCTCCGACATTGCCGTCCGGACGGCCTCGCGGCGCTTGTCGCTGACCTTCGCCGGGTTCCTGAGGACCAGGGACACCAGGGACGGGGAAACCCCCGCCCGTCTGGCAACGTCGTAGATCGTGGGTCGGCCGGTTCCGGGGCTTGTCTCACTCATTCTCAGGGCGCCTCTCTTTTTGGGTCGGAATCCATCACAAAACATTGACAGGACATACGCACATGTTTAGGCTTTGAGTCCAGTGCTAAATTGTAGCGCTCCAAAAAGCCAAAGGGGTGTTCGACACCCGGGCTGAATTTCGAAGGAGAAATCAATGGCTGAGAGCCTAGGGGTCGCCGTCATCGGCGCAGGAATGGCCGGCAAGGCACACGCGGCGGCTTACCGCACAGCGTCTGCCCTATACAGCCCGGTGCTTCCGCCGGTGCGCCTCGTCTCGATCGGCGACGTCAATGCCGGGTTCGGGTCCCTAGCGGCCCGGCGCTTTGGCTACGAGCGCAATGACACGTCGTGGCAGGCGATCGCAGAAGCGGATGACATCGACGTTGTCAGTGTCGTCATCGCCAATTCCCTCCACCGCGAAGTTGTGGAGGGCCTGCTGGCGGCCGGGAAGCACGTCCTGTGCGAAAAGCCGCTGAGCGACTCTTTGGCGGACGCCCGTGCCATGGCCAGGTCAGCCCGCGACGCTGCCGGCATCGCCCGTATCGGCTTCACGTTCCGCCGCACGCCCGGCATCGCCTACATCCGGGACCTGATCCGGAACGGTGTACTGGGCAACGTCCTGCACTTCAGCGGGCGCTACTGGACCGACTACGGCTTCAGCCCCTCCGCTCCCATGAGCTGGCGTTACAAAGGCGGACCCGGTTCGGGTGCGCTGGCCGACGTCGGAAGCCACCTCGCGTACGTTTCCGAGTTCCTTTGCGGCGACATCAAGTCCGTCAGCGGCGGGCGTCTCAGCACGGTGATCGGGAAGCGCCCGCTGCCGCTGACTGCCGTCATGGGCCACGACCACGCGGCAGTCAGCGACACCTTCGAAGCCGTGGAGAACGACGACTACGCGGCATTCTCCGCGGAATTCGGGAACGGTGCAGGCAGCTTTGAAGTTTCCCGCGTGGCCGCCGGCCACGCCAACAGCCTCAACTTCGAGGTGTTCTGCGAGAACGGGGCGGCCAAGTTTGACCAGCGCCGGCCCGCCGAAATCCAGCTGTTCCTCAACGACGGCTCCGGCAACGAGAACGGCTACCGCCAGGTGATCCTGGGCCCGGGACACCCCTACATCGCCGGAGGCCTTGCCATGGACGCCCCGGAAGTCGGCTTCGGCCAGAACGACGCCTTCGGCTACCAGGCACGGGCGTTCCTCGAAGAAGTGGCTGGCCTCAGCGAAGAGGAATCCCTCCCCCGCTGCGCCACGTTCGACGAAGGCGTGCGCAACATGGAACTGCTCGGCGCCGTCACGGAATCCGCGCTCAACAACGGAAAGAAGATCACGGTATGAAACTGGGTGTCTACAACGCGGTCCTGCATGACCGTCCCCTTCCCGAGGCCCTCAAGGTCATTGCTGACCTGGGCTTGACGGGCATCGAAATCAACACCGGCGGCTTCCTGCCCGCGGTCCACGTCCCCACCATGGACCAGATCCTGGAAAGCGACACCGCCCGGGACGACTACCTCGGGATCTTCGAGGGTACCGGCGTCGCGATCGCAGGCTTGAACTGCAACGGCAACCCGCTGCATCCCAAGCGCGACATCGGCGGCAAGCACGCCGAGGACATCCGCCGCTCCATCCGGCTGGCGGAGCGTCTCGGACAGAACCGGGTGGTGACCATGTCAGGCCTGCCCGGCGGTGAGCCGGGCGCGACGGTGACGAACTGGGTCGTGAACGCCTGGAACTCCGCCGCGCTGGACGTCCTCGAATACCAGTGGGGCATCGCAGCCGACTTCTGGAAAGAAACCGACCGCCTGGCCGCGGACCACGGCGTCAAGGTGGCCCTCGAACTGCACCCGCAGAACCTCGTGTTCAACACCGCAGACGTGTACAGGCTCATGGAACTCACGGGAGCCACCCATGTGGGCGTTGAGCTGGACGCATCCCACCTGTTCTGGCAGCAGATGGATCCGGTGGCCGTGGTCCGCGAACTGGGCCCGCTGGTCTTCCAGGCCGCGGCGAAGGACGTCCGCATCAACACTGGGAATGCGGCGCTGTACGGAGTCCTGGACAACAGCTTCCGCAGGCTCTCCCCCGAGGAAAACCGCACCAACCTCGGCGGCGACGAGTGGGCCAACGAATGGCCCCGGGACTCGGCCTGGGACTTCGTGGCGCTTGGCCGCGGGCATGACGCGTCCTACTGGACCGAATTCCTGCGGGCCTTGTACGAGGTTGACCCGGACATGCTGGTCAACATCGAGCACGAGGATGTCTCACTGGGCCGGATCGAGGGACTGCAGGTAGCGGCCGAGGTCCTGCGCGAAGCTGACGCGGCACTCTCCGAGTCCCTGAAGCTCAGCACTTAGCACCACGCCGAACAGAAACGCCCGACGCCGGCCGGCGTCGGGCGTTTCTGTTACTGGACTTTTCCGTTACTGGACTTTCGCGATGTATTGCTTCATCGTCTCCAGCTGGTAACGGGAGACCTCTGCGGCGTCGTCGTCTTCGGCGAAAACGCTGGAGACCATCACGGTGTCTTCCCGGTCCAGGAAGCCGATTTCCTGCAGGCCGCCGAAGAACTCGTTCCAGTTGACGTCGCCGTCGCCGATCTTCAGGTGCTGGTGCACCCGCACAGGGTTCCCCGGCGGGTTGGTGATGTAGCGGAGTCCGTGGGAGGCATGGTGGTCCATGGTGTCGGCCACGTGGACCAGGCGGAGCTTGTCCCCTGCGGCACGCATGATGTCCAGTGGGGCGTTCTTCATGTGGAAGCTGTGCGAGGCCACGTACACCAGGCCGACGTTCCTGGAGTTCAGCCCGCGGATCACCCGGATGGCGGCCAGCCCTTCTTCGACGAAGTCGTCCGGGTGCGGATCGATCAGGAGATCGATTCCCTCCCGCTCGATGATGGGCAGCAATTCCTCCATGGAACGGTAGAAGGCCCGTTCCGACTCTTCGGCCTTCTCCGGCCGGCCGCTGAATTCGGTGTTCATCGTCTGGACGCCGAGGTCAACGGTGATCTGGATGGCGCGTTTCCAGTAGCGGACGGCCGCTTCGCGGGCGTCCTCTACTGGTCCGGACCAGCGGAGCACGGGCAGGACCGAGGCGATCTCGATCCCGGCGTCGCGGCAGGCTTTGTTGAGCTGTCCCACCAGTTCGTCGTCGGCTTTGGGGTGGTTGTAGAAGGGGATGAAGTCGGCATGCGGTGTCATTTGCATGTACTGGTACCCCAGATCCGCCACAACCGCGGGGAATTCGAGCAGGCTGTGCGAATGGTGGAACGGGGTGGGATCAAGTGCGATTTTCACGTGGAACACTCCATTGTGGTTCAGTCCGGGGCTAGCGGTAGAGGGCAGGCTTGGGGTTCAGTTTCACGGCGACTTTTTCGCCGTTCTTCTGCGCCTCGACGCCAGCTTCGCAGCACGCTGCGGTGGCGTAGCCGTCCCAGGCGGTGGGGCCGCCGATCTCACCGCGCAGCGCCGCGTCCACCCACGACTGGATCTCGACGTCGTACGCGGCACCGAAACGCTCTTCGAAACCAGGGGTGACCTTGCCGCCCCAGCTCCCGGCGGTGCGGGTGTACGGTCCTCTGTCGCCGCCGATGCTGACGACACCTTCCTCGAAGGACGCCTGCGTGCCCACTTCATAGCCGTATTGCGCGTTGACGAAGATTTCCACGTCGGCCAGGACGCCGGATTCGGTTTCCAGCAGGACGTGCTGGGGGTCGTGCTGGCCGGCCGGCGCGTTCTTCGTCGCCTTGCCCATCCGGACCTGGACGCTGGTGATTTCCTCGCCGGTGAAGAAACGGATGGCGTCGAACTCGTGGACCACCGAGTCGTTGATCAGCATCTCGTTGGTGAAGCCGGGAGGTGTGGTGGGGTTGCGGTGCTGGTGGTGCAGCATCAGCAGCTCACCCAGTTCGTGGTTCTGGATGATCTGGCCCAAGGCCGCGTATTCGGCGTCGAAGCGGCGCATGAAGCCCACCTGGATCCGCTTGTGGCCCAGATTTTCCTCGGCCTGGACGACCTTCCACGCCGATTCGGCATCCGGGGTGAGCGGCTTCTCGCAGAGGATGGGGATGTCCTTGGCGAGGGCCTTCAGCAGGATGTCCTCATGCAGGAAGCCGGGCGTGGCGATGAGGACGGCGTTGACGTCGCCGTTGTTGAGGGCTTCCTCGGCGTCGGTCAGGGCCACTGCGCCCGGGATGCCCTCAACGGCTGCCTGGGCGCGGGCAAGGTCGACGTCGACGACGGCCGCTACTTCTGCTCCGTGGATGCGCTTGTTGAGTCGCTGGATGTGGTCTGCGCCCATGCGGCCGGCGCCGATGACAGCGACGCGAAGGGTTTCAGTCATTGTGGAGTCCTTTAAGGTCAGGCTTGAAAGTCAGGCTTGCGGAAGCGGGTGGTGGGCGTCAGCTGACGGCGGTGCGGGAGCCGCAGGAGAGCAGATAGTTGCGGGTGCGCTTGGCGATGGGCATGGGAACATCAAAGGACACAGGGTACATGTCCTGCTCCACGATGCCGAAGATCGGCCGGTCCAGTGCCTCCACCGCTTCGATGACGGCGCGCAGGTCCGGCAGTCCGTTGGGCGGTTCGGTCATGACACCGGCAAGGTTGGCTGCGGCCCAGGTCATGTTCTCCTCGTTGACCTTCCTGAGGATGTCCGGGTTGATCTGCTTCAGGTGAAGATAGCCGATCCGGTCCGGGTAGTTCTTGATCAGTTCCAGGCTCGACGCACCGCAGTATTCGGCGTGGCCGGTATCCAGGCAGAGGTTCAAGTATTTGCTGTCCGTGGCGGCGAGAAGGTGCTCAATGTCCTCCTGGGCGCCTACATGGGAGTCGGCGTGCGAGTGGAACTGCTGCTTCAGGCCGAAGTCCTCCAGCAGGGTTTTCCCGAGGCGGTTGTGGCCGTCGAACAGGTCGCCCCAGGCTTTCTCGGTGAGTTGACCGCTTTCCACGGCCTCGCCGGTGACGTCGTCCCGCCACATGGCCGGAATGACCACCATATGTTCGCCGCCCATGGCTGCGGTGAGTTCGGCGACCTTCCGGGCCGGTTCCCACGCTGTTTCCCACTGGTCCAGGCCTCGGTGGAAGGCGGTGAAGACCGTGCCGGCCGAAATCTTCAGATCGCGGGCCTTGAGCTCTTCGGCCAGCCGTGCGGGATCGGTGGGGAGGTAGCCGTAGGGGCCCAGTTCGATCCACTTGTAGCCGGACTCGGCCACTTCGTCGAGGAACCGTTCCCAGGGGGTCTGCTGGGGGTCGTCGGCGAACCAGACGCCCCAGGAATCCGGCGCGGTGCCGATGATCAGTTTGTTCTCAGTCATTGTTGTCTCCTTTTGCGTCGGTTGCTCCATAAGTGCCCTTTTGGAGGGTCACAAGGGCACCTGCTCAGCAATCGATGGGTCAGTTGGAGGGGAAGTTGTAGGAGGCGCCGGAGGCGTGGGTCGGTTCGGGCCAGCGGGAGGTGACGACTTTGCCGCGGGTGTAGAAGGAGACGCCTTCGGGGCCGTAGATGTGCTTGTCGCCGAACAGCGAGGCTTTCCAGCCGCCGAACGAGTGGTAGGCCACCGGAACGGGCAGCGGCACGTTGATGCCGATCATGCCGACGGTCACGGAGCGCTGGAACTTGCGGGCGCTGGCGCCGGAGGAGGTGAAGATGGCGGTGCCGTTGCCGTAGGGGTTGGAGTTGATCAGTTTGATGCCGGCATCCAGGTCTTCAACGCGGACGACGACGAGGACCGGTCCGAAGATTTCCTCGGTGTAGGCGGTCATCTCGGTCTTCACGTGGTCCAGGACGGTTGGGCCCACCCAGAAGCCTTCCTCGTGGCCGGGAACGACGAGGTCCCGTCCGTCCACCACCATCGCGGCGCCGGCTGCCTCGGCTTCGGTGACGATCCGTACGATGCGGTCCTTGGAAGCGGGGGTGATGACCGGGCCCATTTCGGCGTCGGACGCTGTGCCGTTGTTGACCTTCACGGCCAGGGCGCGTTCTTGGACCTTCTTGACGAGCAGGTCGGCAGCTTCGCCGACGGCGACGGCGACGGAGATGGCCATGCAGCGTTCCCCGGCGGAGCCGAAGGCCGCTGCGGCGAGGTGGTCGGCGGCGTTGTCCAGGTCCGCGTCGGGCATGATGATGGCGTGGTTCTTCGCTCCGCCCAGGGCCTGGACGCGTTTGCCGTGCTTGGTGGCGGTCTCGTGGACGTACTGGGCGATCGGGGTGGAGCCGACGAAGGAGATGCCGTCCACGTCCGGGTGGGTCAGGAGCCCGTCAACGGTTTCCTTGTCGCCGTGCAGGACCTGGAACACGCCGTCGGGCAGGCCGGCCTGCTTCCACAGCTTGGCCAGCAGCATCGAGGCGGACGGGTCCCGTTCGGAGGGCTTGAGGATGAAGGCGTTGCCGGTCGCGATGGCCATCGGCGCCATCCACAGCGGCACCATGACGGGGAAGTTGAACGGCGTGATGCCGGCGACGACGCCCAGGGGCTCCCGGAAGGAGAACACATCGATGCCGGTGGAGACCTGGTCCGAGTAGTCTCCCTTGAGCAGGGTCGGGATGCCGCACGCGAACTCGATGACCTCCAGGCCGCGGCCGATCTCGCCCTTGGCGTCCGAGAGGACCTTGCCGTGTTCGGCCGTGATGAGCTGGGCGAGGTCCTCCACGTGGGCTGCGACGAGTTCACGGAACTTGAACAGTACGGCGGTCCGCTTGGACAGGGAAATGTCGCCCCAGGAATCCGCAGCGGCCCGGGCAGCGGCGACGGTGGCGTCCAGGTCCGCCCGGTTCGCCAGCCGCAACTCGCCGCTGACGGCGCCGGTGGCCGGGTTGTATACGGGCTGTGTGCGGGTGCCATCGCCGGGCGTTTCCGTGCCGTTGATGAAGTGGTTGATGGTGGTGATCTCAGTGGTGGTGGCAGTCATGGGACTCTTCCTTGAGTTGTCAGCGTGAAGGGTGCGGGAGGGGAGGGCTGTCAGCCAAGCAGCTTGCGCTGGCGGCTCTTGTGCTCCGCGTAGGTCTCGAAGGCCTGCTTGGTGGAATCGAGTTCGGAGACCTGGGAGACGGGGACATCCCACCAGGATTCGGAGGACGGGGCGTCCAGCAGCGGGTCGGATTCAACGTGGATCAGGATGGGACCGCCGCGTTCGGGGGCTGCCTTGGCGTCTCGGATGGCCTGTTCGAGTTCGGCGATGACCTTCTCGCCGGGTTCGATCCGGATCACCTTCACGCCCAGGGACTCCGCGTTCAGGGCCAGGTCCACCGGAAGGGTTTCGCCTTCGTCGAAGCTGTGCTGCTCCTCGTTCAGTGCCCGGTACTGGGTGCCGAACCGCTGCGAACCGAGCATTTCGGAGAGCGAGCCGATGGAGGCGTAACCGTGGTTCTGGATCAGGACCACGATCAGCTTGATCCGTTCGGCGACGGCGGTGACCAGTTCGGTGTGCATCATCAGGTAGGAGCCGTCCCCCACCATCACGACGACGTCGCGCTGGGTCCCGCCGCGTGCTGCCTCGGCCAGGGCTGCCCGTTTGACGCCCAGGCCGCCGGGGATTTCGTAGCCCATGCAGGAGTACGCGTACTCCACGTGGTAGCCGAACGGGTCCCGGACCCGCCACATCTTGTGCAGGTCCCCGGGCAGGGAACCTGCGGCGCAGATGACGACGTCCGCCGCGTCCATGGCACGGGAGGTGGCGCCAATGATTTCGTTCTGGGCCGGCAGCGGCGTGAAGCGGGTGTCAAAGGCGGCGTCCACTACGGCGTCCCAGCGCTTCTTCTCCGCCGCGATGGCCTGTTCCAGGTCCGCGCCGACGCGGTAGCCGCCCAGGGCCTGGTTCAGCTTGACCAGCGCCTTGCGCGCGTCGGCCACGATCGGAATCGAGGTGCCGTGCTTGTAGGCATCAATGGCGGCGACGTTGATGTTGATGAACTTCACGTCCGGGTTCTGGAACGCGGTCCGGGACGCGGTGGTGAAGTCCTCATAGCGGGTGCCGATCCCGATGATCAGGTCCGCTTCCGCGGCGATCGCGTTCGCCGCCGTCGTGCCCGTGGAGCCGATCGCACCGAGGGAGAACCGGTGGTCCCAGGGCAGGACGCCGACGCCGGCCTGGGTGTTGCCGACCGGGATGCCGGTGAGCTCGGCGAATTTGGCGAGTTCATCGTTCGCGAAGGCGTACAGGACGCCGCCGCCGGCGATGATCAGCGGCCGTTTCGCGGCGCGGATGGCGTCCGCGGCGCGGGCGATGTCATCGTCGTCGGCGTCGGGGCGGCGGATCCGCCATTCGCGCTCGGCCATGAATTCCTCAGGCACGTCGAAAGCCTCGGCCTGGACATCCTGTGGCAGCGAGATGGTGACGGCTCCGGTTTCGGCCGGATCCGTCAGCACCCGCAGGCCGTGGTGGAACGCGGAGAACAGCTGCTCGGGCCGGTTCACCCGGTCAAAGAACTTCGACAACGGCCGGAACGCGTCGTTGACCGTGATGTCGTAGGCGTAGGGCTGCTCCAGTTGCTGCAGCACCGGGTCCGCGGCGCGGGTGGCGAAGGTGTCGCTCGGCAGCAGCAGCACCGGCAGCCTGTTGGTGGTGGCCAGCGCAGCACCGGTGAGCAGGTTCGAAGAGCCCGGGCCGATCGAGGTGCTGATCGCGAACGTCTGCCGACGCCGGGTGTGCCGGGCGTAGCCGACGGCCTGGTGCGACTGTGCCTGCTCGTTCCGGCCCTGGTAGTACGGCATGATCGCCGGGTCAAGCTGCTGGTACTGCTTCAAAGCCTGCCCGACGCCGGCAACGTTGCCGTGGCCAAAGATACCGAACGTGCCGGGAATCAGGCGTTCGCGGTAATCCTGATCCCCGATCCGGTCAACGGTGTACTGCTTGGAAAGGTATTCGACGACGGCCTGGGCGACCGTCATACTGCGGGTGCCCGATGCACTCTTCATTCCCATGGGAGATTACTCCGATACTTCTGTGGCGTGGTTGAGGAGGGAAGCAGCAGCGGCGACGGCGCCGGCGACATCGCCGTCGGCCGGGTAGAGCAGGGTCCGGCCAACAGTCAGGCCCTGCACCCCCGGCAGTGCCAGGGCTGCCTCCCAGGTGGAGAACACCTCGTCCTGGGTACCATCCGGATCCCCGCCCAACAGGACGGTGGGCATGGTGGTAGCGGCCATCACGCGCTCCATCTCGGCCACCACGGGAAGCTTCATCCAGGTATACGCACTCGTGGAGCCCAGTCCTTCGGCGATGGCCACCGACTTGATCACCGCGTCAGGGGAAAGGTCGTTGCGGACCTTCCCGTTTTCGCGGACGGACAGGAACGGCTCCACCATCGCGATCAGCTTGCGTTCCGCCAGGGAGTCGATCGCCTTCGCGGTAGCCTCCAGCAGGGCCACGGTATCGGGGTCGCTGAGGCAAATGCGGGTCAGCATCTTCCCACCATCCGCGCCCAGTGCCTGCAAAGCCGCCGCCGTATGGCCGGTAAAACGGTCATCGAGTTCGTTCACCAGTCCGGCAAGACCGCCGCGGTTCATCGAGCCAAACACAAGTTTGCCCTCGAGGGCACCAAGCAGCAACAGATCATCCATGATGTCCGGGGAGGCCAGGACACCGTCCACGGCCGGGTTGGCCAGGGCAATCTGCAGCCGGTCCAGGAGCTGGCGGCGGTCCGCCATCGCCATGGGATCATTGCCCACCGCGAGGGCGCCGCGGGCCGGGTGGTCGGCGGCGACGATGAAGTTCTGCCGGCCCGCCTTAAGACCGGGATGCCGGCGGCGGGCCTTCGCTGCCCGGGCTATCGCTTCCGGATCTTCCAGGCGGATGGTACTCAGGTGCGCGTAGCGGCGGGGATCGCCATCAACCGCGAGGGGCTCGACGCCGAGATTGATGCTCACAGTGCAGCTCCTTCGGGGGCAAGTCCTTCAGTGACAAGACCAGCGGTGCCAAGTCCAGCGGTGCCAAGTCCGGCGGTGCCGAACTGTCCCGGAAGCAGGCGGCCGCGTTCGGCCAGCAGCGAGGTGACCTCGCCCGGCGTCGGCATCGCGTCCGCGCAGGACAGACGGGACGCCACAATGGCTCCGGACGCATTGGCGTAATCGAGGACCTGCGCAAGCGGCCAGCCCGAAAGCAGCCCGTGGCAGAACGCGCCGCCAAACGAATCGCCGGCGCCCAGACCGTTGACCGTTTCGACCGGAACGGGGGCGGAGACCACGCGCTCGGTGCGGGTCTTGGCCATCACGCCCTCAGCGCCGAGCTTCACGACGGCGATTTCCACGCCCGCGGCCAGGAGCCGGTCGGCCTGCTCGTCCGGGGTGCCTTCCCCTACGGCCACCGCACATTCCTTATCGTTGCCGATCGCCACCGTCACGTGCGGCAGGACCCTGGCAACCTGCGCCCTGGCCTCTTCCTCGGAAGCCCAGAACATCGGCCGGTAGTCCAGATCCAGGATGGTGTACTGCCCTTCTTTCAGGCCAGCGCGGGGACGAGCTTCATGGGCCCTGATATGGGCCTCCCGGCTGGGCTCCTGGCACAGTCCGGTCACCGTGGACCAAAAGATGCCAGTGTCCCTGATCGCCTCAAGGTCCAGTTCCCCGGCCTTGATCTGCAGGTCAGGAGCCGTGGGAAAGCGACCATAGAAATACAGCGGAAAATCCTCCGGCGGCTTGATGGCACAGAAGGTGACCGCCGTCGGCCACTCCTTCACCGCGGTGACAAAGGAATCATCAACATTGAACTTACGCAGTTCGCGGTGCAGGTAGACACCAAAGGCATCATCACCGGTCCGGGTGATGACAGCTGAGCGGCGTCCATGCCGGGCCGCGGCCACAGCAACATTGGACGGGGAGCCACCAAGATATTTTCCAAAGGACGTAACATCCTCCAGATCCACCCCGATGTCATTCGGGTAGATATCAACGCTGATGCGCCCGATCGTAAGAAGTTCGTGGGTCACGGTGATCGCGGACCTTTCTGGATTGAACTCGGTACCTGTGACGGCCGGAGCTTTGGTATCTGGCGCCCGCGTGAGCGGGAACACACCACTACTTTGCCCTAAAACCAATGTCCTGTCAAAGGTTTGTGCTGACATATTTACAACGGAACCAGGGGGCATGAATCACCTTCACGCCAAAGGCCGCCGTCCCCGCATTGCGGTCTATTTCTGCGGAACGGCGAGTTCGCCGGTAACGTACTGGGCGCGCCCGAAACCGAACGACCAGTCGCCGGCAGTGTTCTCCACATACCCAATGAAGACATCCTCCCCTGCCACGCCAACGGCGCGAAGCTTGGCCGCGATCGCCGCAAAGAGGGACTGCTTCGCGTCCTGGTTCCGCCCCTCCTGCGTGAAGATTTGAATCATCACGACGCCAGCGGAACGCTCAAACCCCAAACCCGCATCCTGGGCAAAGATCTGGCCCTGCGGATGCTCCGTCAGCACGTGGAAGTAATCCCGTTCGGGAATTCCATACTCCGCCAGGATGGCATCGTGGATGCCCTGGCTCAGCTGGCGCAGGTCTTCCTGGGTCCGCCCTTGGTTTACATCAATACGTACGAGTGGCACAGCATTTCTCCTCACAGTTTGTAATGACATACTAACAAACTATGAAGACGCTTCTCAAGACCCTTCCGAAAAACCCTTGCTTTCGACTCGAACGGGAGTAGCCTTAAACAATCAACTAGTTGATCAACTGAAATATTGATTAGCGATCATTGGATGAGAGACTGACTAAAGGTGGAAGACACGATGAACACGGACGACGGATCCCTGGACTCGGCCTTCATGGCCCTGGCCGATCCGGTGCGCCGCAGCATCATTGCCCGGCTCAGCCGGGGTCCGGCCACCGTAAATGAACTGGCGGAACCCTTTGCGATCACCAAACAGGCGGTCTCAAAGCACATCCAGGTCCTCGAGCAGGCGCAGCTGGTCACCCGTACCCGTGACGCACAGCGCCGGCCCGTCCACCTGAATCCCGCACGGCTGGAGGCGCTCACCGCATGGATCGACCAGTACCGGCTGGTCCGCGAAGGGCAGTTCCGCAGCCTTGACGCCGTGCTCCAATCGAAGGCCGCGGCAAGCGGCACGCAGGCAAAGGACAAATCATGAGCAATTCCCTGAAACTCACCGTTCCCGAAGGCCTCCCCTTCATCGACTTCGAGCGGGAGTTCGATTTCCCGGTTGCGGACGTATTCCGCGCGCATAAGGAGCCCGAACTGATTGCCCGGTGGCTCGGACCGCGCGGGTTCACCATTGATGTCGATCACTACGATTTCCGCACCGGCGGCAGCTACCGGTATCTCCACATCGGGCCGGACGGCGTTGGTTACGATTTCAGCGGCGTCTTCCACTCCGTCCGTGACAACGAGTTTGCTGTCCAGACCTTCGAGTTCGGCGGCTACCCCGACGTGGTCAGCATCGAGTTCCTGACCTTTGAGGATCTTGGCAACGGACGGAGCCGCCTGCGCGGCCACTCCGTCTACCCCAGCCTCGAGGCCCGGGACGGCATGGCGCAGTCGGGCATGGAGGTCGGCCTGACCGAAGGCTACGAGCGCCTGGATGAACTCCTCAGCGGCGCGAAGGTCTAGGACGCAAAAGTACGACGACGGGCGGCCACCATCGGTGTGATGG
>DATCNU010000126.1:0-3775 GCA_036565085.1 Arthrobacter sp. | reverse complement strand
CGATCACCCGGGCGTTGAAGTCCGTGAGGATGTCCCTGACCTGCTTTTCGGTGAACTGGGCGTCGAGCCGGCCGTCCAGGTCGGCGTCCTCGGTGCGGAGCAGGATGGCTTTGGGGCCCAGGCCGCCGATGTTTTCACGCTGGATCAGCCCCTTGACCCACCAGTCCGGATCGAAGGCTTCGCCGAGCCCTGGGATGGGTTTTCCGGCGTATTTGAGGTTGTCGAACTTGCCTTCGGCCATGGCGTCACGGATCAGGTATTCGGCCCGGGCGGCGTCATCCACTTTCCCGCGTTTCTGCCGCACGGCCTTGTCAATTGCCTCGAGCTCCGCCTCTTCCTCGGCGCTTATCCCCGCTCCGCGGTAGGAGCGCAGTTCAGCGGCACGTTCCAAGCGCCGCCTGAAATACCCCGCCCCGCTCACTGCCTGCCACCGCCTCCGTGCCTGGATCGACTCAGGCTTCCAGTATGCCGGAGACCACGACGGCGCCGCTCGCCGTCGAATCCGGATTCAGCATCCAGCCCACCCGCTTGGCGGTGTTCAGGATCACGACGCTCTCCACGAGCTCAATCTGCGGGATGCGTTGCTGGAGAGCCAATTCGGCGTTCATCACATCGGCCAGCGAATGCAGCCACATGACAATGACAAAGTTTGTGCTCCCCGTCGTGGACGCGCTGAGCCGGACCGTGCGGAGGCTGCGGAGTTCGGCGGCTGCGGCCTCGTGCTGGCCCGGCGGGACGTTGGCGAACCACTGGCAGCTCACCGGGTAGCCGGAGAACTTCTGGGCCATTTCACAACGGAAGGACAGCAGCCCGCTGGACAGCACCCTGTTAAGCTGCAGGACGATCGAGACGGACACGATCAGCCCGGCCGTGCCGCCGTCCACCCCGCGGTCGCGCAGGATCGGCGCCAGCCAGGCGAACACGGAATCCAGCCCGGGCGCGTTTTACTTGTGACGGCGCCACTGGACGCCGCCACCCTTCTCCATAGCCCGCCCAAAATATGACATGGGACACAGGCCGACAACTGAGTCTACGATCCTCGACACTTGTCGATCCGTGCCGGGACCCGCCGAAGCACCGCGCAAAGGGTCCAGGACCCTCAACAGGTAGCTTCCGCCGTCGTCGCAAATTCCCGACATGCCAGCGAAAAACGCACTTCTCGGAGCCCGTCAGGGGGCCGCCCCTGGCGGCAGCGCCGCCGCCAGGGACCACCCGGTACCGCCGGTTGGCCGAACCGCCGTGACGCCGGGGCGCCGGAATACCGGCCCTAGTCTTAATCCACCCGCAAAGACTGTTACCTCCGTCACACTGCGACGGATCCGCGTGGCTCGCGTTGCGGCATTCCTTCCCGCAACACCGGCGCCAGTGACAAGGAAAGAAGCCTTATGTCTGAACGCACCACCACCGTTGCCACGAACACTGCAACGGAATCTGCCAACGGGGGCCACAGCAACGAACCGCATCTGGCCCGCGCGCTTGGCAACCGCCATATCCAGTTGCTCGCCATCGGCGGCGCCATCGGAACCGGGCTCTTCATGGGGTCCGGCAAGACCATCTCGCTGGCCGGCCCGTCCGTCATCTTCGTCTACATGATCATCGGCTTTATGCTGTTTTTCGTCATGCGGGCCATGGGCGAGATTCTGCTCTCCAACCTGAACTACAAGTCCTTCAGCGACTTCGCCGGGGATCTTCTTGGCCCCTGGGCGAGCTTCTTCACCGGCTGGTCGTACTGGTTCTTCTGGGTGGTCACGGGCGTCGCCGACATCGTGGCCATTGCCGGCTATGTGGACAAGCTCGCCCCGGGCACCCCGCTGTGGATCCCGGCCCTGATCACCCCCGTGGTGTTGATCCTGCTGAACCTTCCCAGCGTCAAGGCGTTCGGCGAGGCCGAGTTCTGGTTCGCCATCATCAAGGTGGTGGCGATCGTCGCACTCATCGCCACCGGTGTGGTCATGATCGCCACGCACTTCACATCGCCCAGCGGCGCGGTGGCCAGCCTGGCCAACGTCTGGAACGACGGCGGAATGTTCCCGCACGGAATGTTCGGCTTCATCCTCGGCTTCCAGATCGCCATCTTTGCCTTCGCCGGCATCGAACTGGTCGGCACGGCCGCCGCGGAAACCAAGAACCCGGAAAAGAACCTGCCACGGGCGATCAACTCCATCCCGGTCCGCGTCCTGCTGTTCTACGTGGGCGCCCTGGTGGTCATCATGGCGGTGAACCCGTGGCGCAGCATTGACCCTGCCAGCAGCCCGTTCATCGGCATGTTCACCCTGGCCGGGCTGGGCATCGCCGCCGTCGTGATCAATCTGGTGGTGCTGACCTCAGCCGCGTCCAGCGCAAATTCCGGCATCTACTCCACCTCGCGCATGGTCTACGGCCTGGCACAGGACGGCAACGCCCCCAAAGCCTTCGGAAAGCTGAGCATCCGCAAGGTTCCGCAGAACGCCCTGCTGTTCTCCTGCATCTTCCTCCTGGCCGGACTGGTCCTGCTGTACTCGGGCGACTCGGTCATTGGCGCCTTCACCATCGTCACGTCGGTGGCGTCGGTGCTGACCATGTTCGTGTGGTCCATGATCCTCATCAGTTACATTGTGTTCCGCCGGCGCAGGCCTGCCCTCCACACAGCCTCGGCGTTCAAAATGCCAGGCTCCGGGTTTATGCCCTATGTGGTGCTGGCGTTCTTCATCTTCATGCTGGTGGCCCTGGCCCAGGCCGAGGACACCAGGCTCGCGCTGGTGGTGGCTCCCATCTGGTTCCTGCTGCTGGGCGGGGCCTGGTACTTCAACCGCCAAACACCCGTTCAGCAGGCCCGGATGGAAGAATGGAAGGCCGTCCGCTCGGCCGAGGAAGCCCCCGTGGCCGTCTGACCACCGCATCCCACTCAAGCATGGAGCCCTGGCCGTTTGTTTCCGGCCGGGGCTCCTTTGCGTCATGGTGCGGCATGCGAAGTCCGCACAAGCCAGATGGCGCGCAGGGGAGCATCGTGGTCTTCGCCGTGCCGTTCGATGCGGCCAAATCAGTAGTCACCGCCTACGGCGCACTGGCCCCGGCCGGCGCCAACGTGGTCAAGGCCTTCAACACCACCTTCCACAAAAGGGGAGAGTACGACGGCGGGACGTCCCGCCGTCGTACTCTCCCCTTTTTTGCCCTCGAACCGGGCGCTGCTCAGGCGCGGGCGTGTTCGGCGAGGAGAGCGTCGATCTGGCCCGCTGCCTCCCGCATGCCCTCTTCCATGCCCATCTGGACCAGCTCTTCCATCTGCTCTTCGGATTCGAACGTGGACATGATGGTCACCCGGGTGCGGCCGCCGAGGTCTTCAAGGTCAACGGCGGCATGGGTGATTCCCCGCGCTTCGTTCGGGGCACCGTCGTCATCGGCGAAACCGTCGTCGAGTTCGAGCCTGCGCGGCGCCTCGACGGCGGTGAAGCGCCACCAGCCGCCAGCCTTCTCCCCCTCGGGGCCGGTCATGTAGTAGCCGGCCTTCCCGCCAGGCTGGAAATCGAACTCCTCAAACGTGGCCGGCCAGGTGGGCGGACCCCACCAGCGCTCCAGCTGGCGCGGGTCTTCCCAGATCTGCCAGACGCGTTCGACGGCGGCGTCGAACTCGGCAACGAGGGCGAAGCTGAGTGCCTCGAGATTCTTGGTGGAACTGATAACAGGCATTGCAAAACCTTCCTATCCTTCAGCCTGCTCGAAGCTGAGCACATGCCCTTCCGCCGTCCAGCCGGCGTCAACAAAGCGGTCCACCTCGTCCGGTTCAGTAATCAGGAAC
>DATCNU010000125.1:0-4268 GCA_036565085.1 Arthrobacter sp. | reverse complement strand
AGTGTGCGCCATGAAGCCGACGTCCTGCGGCAGCTCAACACGGGTGCTGAAGGGTCCGCCATCGGCGTCCCGCAGGTGGTGACCGTCTGCGACGTCGGCGCCCACACGGTGCTCGTCGAAACTGCGGTGACTGGAGCACCCTTGGACCCACGGCTGGTGGCTGCGGACCTGCGCGGCGCCGTCAGCGCGGGCACTGCCTTTGTGGACGCGCTGCCTTGCACGCAGGCTGCCGCCCGGAATGAAGGCTGGTACGACCGGACCATCAGCCATCCCCTGGAGGCGCTCACCGGACTCGTGTCCCGGGAACCCGAGATCGCTGCGCTGGTGGAACGGACCCACGAGATACTGGCGCCGCTGCGCCACGCGCAGCTTCCCGCCGTAGTCGAGCATGGCGACTTGAGCCACCCCAATCTCTTCCTTAAGCCCCATGGAGGGTTGCAGGTGGTGGACTGGGAACGGGCCCGCACGGACGGTGTTCCGGGACATGACCTCGTTTTCTACCTTCAGTACCTGAGTGAATCGAGTGAGCACGCCTTCACCCGCGGGAACCAGCTCGCGGCCTTCGAGAAGGCTTTCGGGCCTGGCGGGTGGGCGCTGGCACCTCTTGCGAGCCACCTGGAACTGAGGGGTGTGGAGGCCGGGCTGCTTCCACTTCTGATTATTGCAACCTGGGCGCGGTCCGCGGCAACACTGGCGTACCGGCTCGAGGGTCAGGCGGATGCGGCGCATGGAACGGAGCAGCTCCGCCAGGCAGTGGCGTCCGATCGGGACTACTGGCTGTGGCGCCATGCGGTGGAAGGCGGTTCGGCTTAGGGCCGCTAAGCCCTCCGCACCAGCTTCAGCAACTCATCATGCAGGGCAGAGAATCGCAGGCGCAGAATCGCGTAGACCAAGCCTACGCCCGTGACCACAACCATCGCCGTTGTCATCAGCGGGCCGAGGAGCGGCAGGGCCAGGGTGCCCAGGCCGGCTACTGCCACCGCAGCGCCGCACACCAGCCCCGGCAGGGCGGCCCGCACCAGGCGTCGCGGCCGGATCTTCATCACCCTGGCGGCCACGGCCTGCATGCCGCAGGCAAACACCAGCGCCACAACCAATTGGGCGAACGCCACCCCCACAATGCCCCAGCGCGTGGCGAGTAGCAGGGCGGGCACGAGGATGACGAGCCGGACGACGGAAATCCCAATGGAGAGCCCTGGCCTGCCCAGCGCTTTGTAGACGTCGTTGGCGCCGGCGCCCAAGGAACGCACTGCGGCGTACAAGGCAAGAAAAATGAGCGGTACAACAGCATCGACCCATGGCTGGCCAAAGAGCAGTGGGACCACCACCGGCGCGAGGATGGCCAGCCCTACACCGGACGTGACGCCGTAGAGGGTCTGGATCTGGACGCTTTTCAGGTATCCGTCGCGGAGCCGCTCCGGCTCGCCGCGCACCTGGGAATAGAGCGGAAACAGGACGGTCGAGAGCACAAAGAAGATGTTGAGGATCAGGGCCTCGGGGAGCCGGAATGCCAAGGTGTAATAACCCAGCGCTTGAGCTCCCAGCAGGAGCCCAATGATGAGATAGTCAACGTCGAAGATCAGCCGGGCAAGCAGGTTGCTACCGGCAACCGGGGCGCCGTAATTGATGGTGGCGCGGAGGGCGTCCTTGGTCACCCGCCAGACCTGCCACGGCCCTTTCGCTCCGATCAGGAACCAGCACGTGGCAGCGTACGCAACGGACCCCGCGGCCGTGCCCACCGCCAGCGACCAAGCTTCGTACCCTTGGAATGCCAGCACGAGGGTCACGGTGCCCATGGTGGCGGCGCGGATCACAGGAGCGGCCGTCAGCTTCTTGAACTGCAGGTCGCGCCGAAGCAGCGCCTCGGGGACCGCACCCAAAGAAGTGGCCAGCACCGACAGTCCCAGGACCTGGACGAGGGGTGCGACGCCTGGAAGTCCGAAAAGCCCGGCAATCCAGGGGGCCGCGAGGAACGCGACTGAAGCGAGGACAAGTCCCAGTCCCGTGGAGATCAGCAGGGCCGAGCGGGCTATGACAGCCGTTCCCGGCAGGTAGACCACAGCCTGGGCCACCCCGGCGTCGGCGATCGTTTCGGCGTAGGCCATCAGGACCAGTGCCAGTGCCACCAGGCCATAGTCATGGGGAGAGAGCAGCCTGGCCAGCACGATGGTGGTGACCAGAACGATCACCCGGCCGGAGACGAAGGCCATTCCCTGCCACACGGCACCCCGGACGCCGGCCCGGGCCAGATCCCCGGTCACGTCTTTCATGCTTGGGGGGTTCCCAGCGGCTGACCTGCGCCCTCGGAGCGGATGGCGCTGCGGAGCTCGTCAAGGTATTCGTTGGCAACGCTTTGCCACGTCCGCAGGGGCCCATCGACCTGCGGCAGAACTTCCCGGGCCGGTCCAGTCAGGATTCTGACGACGTGGCCAACGAATTTCTCCGTGTCGTCTTCAACGGTCAGCAGGGGATGGGCCTCCTGTTCGCGGGCTGCCACCGACGTGGCAACGACGGGAAGTCCCGCGGCCAACGCCTCCCGCACGGAGTTGCGGATCCCCACTCCGTGTTCATCGGGAAACACTGCCACATTCGCATCCTGGAAAACCTCGACGACCGATGGCACGTTGGCGAGGACTTCAACGCGGGGGCCGGCCAGGGCCTGTACGGAGGCCTCGGGACGCCGGCCCGCGAGCACAAACCTGGCATCCGGAACCTCCTGCCACACGAGCGGCGCAATCTTCCTGACAAGGACGATGGCGCTGTCGATGTTGGGGCCATAGTTGAGGCTGCCTACAAAACAGACCACTGGACCGTTGGGTCGGGCGGCGTCGCGCACTGCCGGTTCGGCGCCGTTGGGGATGCTCCGGACCGACCGGTTCAGCCGCTCCGACCACTGGACGGCGTCCTGCGCTCCCACCGTGAGGAGCCGTGCCCGTGCCGGCAACCGCCGCTCGGCAAGCAGGGCTAGGAGCTCCCGGGCGCGGTAGGCGGGCTTTTGCAGCGTTCCGGCGATGGCTGTGTCCATCCCGGCCCGGATGGACCAGGGATCCACCGTCTGCAGGACGAGCGGCCCGCGCACGTGTCCGGCAAGGAAGAGGGCGTGCGGACCGTGGATCAGTGTGGCGTGGTGCCGGGTGGAAAGATCTGTCACGGCGCCGATGGCCTGTGCAGTGGAGCGTTCATGTCTTCCGAGGCCGTTGAGGCCGAAAAATGAACGAAGCAGCGCCTGGAGCCGCGGGCGCTTGGGCAACACGAGGACGGCGTCGCACCGCGTGCGGATTTCGTCGGGAACGTCTACGGGGCCGGCGAAGGTCAGGAGCGTCACGGCGACATCCCCGGGAAGGTTTCGCAGCACCTCGAACGGAATCATGGAACTGCCGTCCCCCAGCATGGGGTCCCGGTTGGGCACGCTTTCTGTGACGTACAGAAGCTTCATTGCAAGAGTTTACGGGAGTGGCGGAACGTTCCACCGGTCCGGCGCCGACAATTGCGGGTTTACACAGTGTTAAAGGAAGCAGGAGACTAAGGAAAGCGGACGACGGCGGGGAGGTCCCGCCGTCGCTCACCCTGACTTACGTGACGCTGGTTACTGCCAGGCGCGCACGTAGTCGACCTGGACCTGCGAGGCAGCCCCGTAGGCGGGTGCGGTGCTGGACGCACCGACGTTCAGGACGATGTACTGCGGCGCGCCGCCGTCGTCCGTGGGGTACGACTTGACCTTCACTCCGTCGAAGTAGACGTCCGAGGAGGTAGCCGTGCGGTGCAGGCCGTAGGTGTGGAAGCTGTTGCCCCAGTTTCCGGGAACGGTTCCCTGGTTGTGGGCTCCCGAAGTGGAGTGGTAGTTCACGGTCATTTTGCCGCTGAGGACCTCGGCGATGTCGTTCTCACCGTTGGTGGGCCAGGTCTGGCCGCTGGTCCAGAATGCAGGCCAGTTGTAGAGGTTGGTGCCGTCGCCGGGGAACTTGATCCGGGCCTCGACGTAGCCGGTGCCGAACTGGTAGCCGGTGGTGGCGCCGCCCTTGGGGTTCGTTGAAACCAGGGAGCCCGACGACGACGAGTTGAGTGAGAGGACAAGGTTGCCGCCGTTGACGGAAACGTTGCTGGGGCTGGTGCTGACCTTGTTCATGGTGCCGCAGTTGGAGGAGAACCAGCAGTTGGACCACTTCGAACCGTCAAGGCCCGTGCTGTTGAATTCGTCGTCAAAAGCCATGGTCCACGAACCGGGCACGCCCACAGGCACGGCGCCTGTTGCTGCCAACGGCGCCGCT
>DATCNU010000124.1:0-3421 GCA_036565085.1 Arthrobacter sp. | reverse complement strand
GCCGAAGGGCTGGCAGTACTTCACCCTCCACGCCATCACCCATCACTCCGAAACGGCCAGCGGGTACGAGGGCAAGGTAGCCGCTGACATGATCGGGGCGAAGTTCGAAGAGTCCAACGCGTGGGCATGGAACCCCCTCCGTGAGCACGTCGCCAAGACCACAGCACGACCGGAGTTTTCCCTGATCGCGCTGGTTTGCGCGGGGTATGAAAAGACCATCGCCAAGGACTCGTGGCGGTCCCCAAGCCAGACTCACCGGGACTACCTGAACCAGCTGATCACGTGGGGATACACCGCAAGCGCTGTCGAACAGATCATCCTCGACAGCGCCAAGCCAGCCGAGGACGAGACGGCCGCATAAGAACCCTTGCCGGGCGGAACCCCCACCGCCCGGCAAGGCCACCCCACTCACCACGAGCAGGGCCTGTCACCTTCCAAAAGGCGGGCGGTCCGCCGCCCAGGGGAAACCCAAGCAGCCACTCACCAGCGGCGGACCGCCGTCCCCGCGACACCCGAAACATCGCCAGGAAGCGACGCGCCCTCCAGGAACAACGCAGTTCCCAAAAGGGCAGCAGGGGAAGGCACCACCACAAGTTCAGCTAAGCTGAACCCATAGATTTCCTTTTGCCGAGGAAAACAGGAGAGCCGGCACACTGTGCCGGCTCTCCGCCCTTTAACACCAGATCAGGACCACCATGAAGCTCACGCCACACGCGCCGGTTCCTTCACCCACCTAGTCCGAGCCCACGTTGGTGCGGACTACCATGGGGTCCAGAACCAAACGAAGGGCATCGAGTGCGGCGGATCGCCATTGAAGGGGGAAAGGGCTCGGTCGAGCTCCTGGCCGACGGTGTCATCCACCTAATCTGGACGCCCAACGTCAGAATTGAAGTAGTCGACGCGCAGGCAGCCATGGCGATGGTCAACGAGGTCTGCAACGGCGTGGAATATCCCATGCTTGTCGACATGGCTGACACTGAGACGGTCAGCCGTGCGGCCCGCGCGGTATGGGCCATCCCGTGCGCGGCTTCAAGGATCGCCCTCCTCGGTTCCAGCCCGGTGGATCGAGTCATTGCTAACTTTTTCCTTGGCATCCACACGCCCCCATGCCCAACGCAGTTCTTCACTTCCAGGAGCGAAGCAATGAGCTGGCTGCTCGGAGACACCGCCCCCTGACCAAAAGTGCGGGAACATTCGCTAGTAGGGCCGTTCTGCTTACAACTGGCACCGAGCGTGGACAACCGCATTTCGTCAAGACCCTGCTGGCACGGAAGCAGGCCCCGAAGGGCTGGCAGTACTTCACCCACCACTCCGAAACCGCCAGCGGCTACGAGGGCAAGGTAGCCGCTGAGATGATCGGGGCGAAGTTCGAAGAATTCAACGCGTGGGCATGGAACCTCGTCCGTGAGCACGTCGCCAAGACCACGGCACGGCCTGCTGCGCCCTTTTGACCAACCCGTCCGCCGTGGCCCACCGCCTCGGATAGTGTGAACGCCCCGGATAGTTCGGACAAGGTACAGGCCGCCGGAATGAAGGAGAAATAATGAACAGCGCACCGTCAGTTATCGTTTTCGACGTTAACGAAACGCTCTCGGACATGTCACCGATGGGGGACCGCTTCGCCGAGGTCGGCGCCCCCGCCCCGTTGGCGAAACTTTGGTTCGCTACGCTGCTGCGCGACGGCTTCGCACTCACCGCAGCAGGCGGCAACGGCAACTTTGCCGACATCGGCGCGGAGGTTCTCCGCGGGCTCCTCGCCGGTGCGGGCATCGACACGGATCTGGACCGGGCGGTGAAGCACGTCATGGCAGGAATGGCCGGGCTCGGCCTGCACCCTGACGTACCGGCCGTCATCAGGGCACTGCGGACAGCGGGATACCGGCTGGTCACCCTGACAAACGGATCCGCCCAGGTCGCGGAAAAACTCTTCGTCCCGGCCGGGATCCGTGACGAGTTTGAAAGGCTGCTTTCCGTGGAGGACGCCCCGGGATGGAAGCCTGCCCGGGCCGCCTACGATTACGCCGCCGGGGTCTGCGGGGTGGCTCCCGAGCGGATGCTGCTGGTCGCGGTGCATCCGTGGGACATTCACGGGGCAGCCCAAGCCGGCTTCGGCACGGCGTGGATCAACCGGACCGGGTCAAGCTACCCGGACTATTTCACCGCCCCCGACTACACCGTCGCTTCCCTGGAAGAACTCCCGGGAATCCTGAGGCACCGGGACCCTGAGCGTCCCTCCTCCAGCCGGCCCTGATCACGCCGGACCGGCAGAGAGGGCTCGTCAGGCTGTCAGTTCGGCAGCGGCCGGATGGTCCGGATCAGTGGCCGAGCCAGAGTGCGATTATCGAGGTGTCCACGCCTGCTTGGCGCAAGTACATGGCGGGCTACGCGGAGGTTTTTTAGGACTCAACGCGATCTCTGGCTTGTTAGTTCAGGTTGAAATAGAATTTGGGCTAACCTCTTTACGTTCTGGCCCCGCACACACTTCGCCCGGTCTCAACAACCAACTCCATGCCTAGAGTCTCGGGAGTATCAGATGTCCTGGTTTCGTCGCATCTCACCCGCTGTCACGCTCGCTTTGTTTATGGCCACGGCCGGTGTGACAGCGGCGGTTGCGGAATCACCGGCCCCGCACGAGCACTATGCCAACCACCCCATCCGCGTCCGGCCAGGTGCCACTGCGGCGCCGGTCGGCCTCACGCCCGCGACTGTGAAGGGAGTATACGGTTTCCCCACCGCGCAGACAGCCGGTGCTGGCACCACTATTGCCATTGTCGACGCCTACAACGATCCCAGTGCCGAATCTGACCTGGGCGTGTTCAGCAACCAGTTCGGACTGCCACCCTGCACCACAGCCAACGGCTGCTTCACGAAAGTCAATCAGAGCGGCGGCACAAAGTACCCGAGGACCAATTCAGGCTGGGCACTGGAGATATCCCTGGACATCCAGTGGGCTCACGCCGTCGCCCCTGGCGCGAAAATCCTGCTCGTAGAAGCAACCAGCAACAGCTTCACCAACTTGATGGCGGCAGAGGATTACGCCTCGGCGCACGCCCAGTACGTCTCGAACAGCTGGGGTGGCTCCGAATTCAGTGGCGAATCGGCCTACGACACGCACTTCGCCCACACCGGAGTCAGTTACTTCGTCTCGGCCGGGGATAACGGCGCCCCTGCAGACTATCCCTCGGCCTCCCCGAAGGTCATCTCTGTTGGTGGCACCACTTTGCACTTCGACAGCAGCGGCGCACTGACCGGTGAAACCGGCTGGAGCAGCTCCGGAGGCGGATGCAGCGCATACGAGAATGCAAACCCCGCACAGGCAACCTTTGGCCAATACCCTCCAGTAAACTGCAACGGCAAACGGGCCACTCCTGACGTGTCCCTGGACGCCGACCCGGCATCAGGGGTCTCGGTCTACGATTCG
>DATCNU010000123.1:0-15064 GCA_036565085.1 Arthrobacter sp. | reverse complement strand
ACACCGGCTACTCCCCCGCGGACGTGTTGTCCGCCGTCGCGGCCGTTTCCAGCAAAGAGCTGAACATTGTCCACCGCATCAATGATTACTCCACGGTGGCCGCACTCGTGGCGGCCGGGGGTGTGCTGGGCCTCCTGCCGCGGCACACGGCGCGGCCGGTCCTCAATCCGGACATCGTGCTGCGTCCCCTTGAGGGCATCAGCACCCGCCGGCGGATCGACATCCTGGCACGGCCGGAGAACCTGAAGCGCCGTTCGGTCATGATCGTCTGCGAAGCACTGCAGGCCATTATGAACGGACTGGTGCACGACAACTGAACGGGCCTGGAAAGCGTGCCGGAATGGGGGACGGGTTCAGCTGTCCGTTCCGCTGGCCTTCGGCTGGCCCGGGCCATGGCCATGCGCCTTGCCAAGGCCCAGGCCCTTGCCCAGGCCGTTTCCGGCTTCCGCTGCGGCCCCGTCCACCAGCCGGCGGGCTGTGACGTCGCTGCCGTTCCTGACACCGGTAACCCTGACTGAGTCACCGGTGGCGATGTCCTTGATGGTCACCTCTGAGGGCTTCAGCGGCTTTCCGTCGCTGCCCTTCGCCTGCGTGCCGTCCGCGGCACGGGCCGGAACCTTCACGATCCTGGTGTCGGAGTTGACGGCGTAGCTCTGAGTGAAGCCATCCTCGCTTTTGACCGTAACGGAGGAGTCAGTGACAGCGGCCACCGTTCCCTGCTGGACGAGGACCGTTTCAAAGGTTCCGTCGCTCTTCTTCACCGCACTCTCGCTGTGCAGGAGCTGCGGGCGGTTCGCCTTGTCTGCCTTATCCTTGGCGGGCTTGTCCTTGGCGGCCTGATCCTTGCCGGCATCGTCCTGTCCGTTGGCGGACGCCGACGGCGACGGAGAAGGTGAGTCTGCTGCAGACCAGGCAATGGCCACCCCTGTCCCGGTCAGGGCCAGGGCAACCGCCCCGGCCAGCAGTGTCCTGCGGATTCTCAACGGTTCCCGGACTGGCATGGCGATCCCTCTCACAGTGCAGGGCACCTGCGCCCTGGGAACTTCAGTTTACGGCGGGGAAGCATTACTGAACACGAGTAGTTCGCGGCGGCTGGATGTGAGTACTTAAAGCCCAGCCGGGCCGCAGTTGGCTGCGGCCCGGCTGGGTTAAAACGTTAAAACACTGGACAAAAACAAGAGCTGGGTCACAACATGTATGGGTTAAAACAGGTCCTCAGGCGCTGACGCCAAGTTTCTCCAGGATCAGTTCCTTGACCCGTCCGGCGTCGGCCTGTCCCCGGGTAGCCTTCATCACGCCGCCCACAATGGCTCCGATGGCCTGGACCTTGCCGCCGCGGATCTTGTCGGCGACATCCGGCTGCGCGGCGAGGGCGGCATCGATGGCTTCCAGGAGGGGGCCGTCGTCGGACACCACGGCAAGGCCGCGCTTCGCCACGATCTCCGCGGGGGTTCCTTCGCCGGCGAGTACGCCGTCCAGGACCTCGGTGGCCATCTTGTTGTTGATCTTGCCCTCCTCCACCATCCTGTTCAGTTCGACAATGGTGGCAGGCTGGACCCCCAGCTGGCCGGGATCAACGTCCGCGTTCTTGGCGCGGCCCACGATCTCGCCCATCCACCATTTGCGGGCCACCGATGCCGAGGCGCCGGCGGCGATCGTTTCCTCGATCTCGTCCATGACGCCGGCGTTGACCACGTCGCGGAATTCGAGGTCCGAGTACCCCCAGTCGGCCTGCAGCCGTTTGCGGCGGGCGGCCGGCGGCTCGGGCAGGGTGGCCCGGAGTTCCTCAACCCACTCACGCGACGCGACCACGGGAACAAGGTCAGGCTCCGGGAAGTAGCGGTAGTCATCGGCGTCGGACTTGGGACGCCCCGACGTGGTGGTGCGCGTGTCCTCGTGCCAGTGGCGGGTCTCCTGGACCACCGGGATGCCGGAGTCCAGGACGGCGGCGTGCCGCTGGATCTCGTAGCGTACGGCGTGCTCCACGGCGCGCAGCGAGTTCACGTTCTTGGTTTCGGAACGGATGCCGAACCGTTCACGGCCATGCGGACGCAGCGAGACGTTGGCGTCGCAGCGCACATTGCCGCGTTCCATCTTGGCGTCGGACACGCCCAGGTTCTTGACGATCTCCCGGACGGCGGCCACATAGGCCTTGGCCAGTTCGGGCGCCCTGGAACCGGCGCCCTCGATCGGCTTGGTGACGATTTCCACCAGCGGAACACCGGCGCGGTTGTAGTCGACCAATGAAAAGTCGGCGCCCTGGATGCGGCCGGTGGCCCCGCCCATGTGGGTCAGCTTGCCAGCATCCTCTTCCATGTGGGCGCGTTCGATCTCCACCCGGAAGACGGTGCCGTCCGAGAGTTCGACGTCGAGGTAGCCGTCGTACGCGATGGGCTCGTCGTACTGGGAGGTCTGGAAGTTCTTCGGGGTGTCCGGGTAGAAGTAGTTCTTCCGGGCGAAGCGGCAGGCTTCGGCGATCTTGCAGTTCAGCGCCAGGCCGATCTTGATGGAGGATTCCACCGCGGTCTTGTTCAGCACCGGCAAGACCCCGGGCATGCCCAGATCCACCTCGTTGACGTTGGTATTGGGCTCGTCGCCGAAGACGTTGGGCGCGGAGGAGAACATTTTGCTCTTGGTGTTGAGCTCCACGTGGACCTCGAACCCCAGCACGGGATCGTACTTCTCCATGGCTTCTTCAAAGGTCAGGATTGCGTCAGCGCTCATTATTTTGCCTCCCGGGTTCCGACAAGTTCAGCAAGCTGGGGCGCACGGTCCAGGAGCGGGCCGCCCCACTTGGCCTCCAGCAAGGACTCCAGGACGGCGCCCACGCGGTACAGCCGTGCGTCCTCGCGGGCGGGAGCGAGCAGCTGGATGCCGACCGGCAGCCCGTCCTCGTCCGCCAGGCCGCCGGGCAGGGTCAGTCCGGGCACGCCGGCGAGGTTTGCCGGGATGGTGGCGACGTCGTTCAGGTACATGGCCAGTGGATCATTAAGCTTCTCCCCGAGCTTGAACGCCGTGGTGGGCGCCGTGGGCGAGATCAGGACGTCGGCCGCCGTGAAGGCGGCGTCGAAGTCGCGCTGCACCAGGGTGCGCACCTTCTGCGCGGAACCGTAGTAGGCGTCGTAGTAGCCCGCACTCAGGGCGTAGGTGCCCAGGATGATGCGGCGCTTGACCTCATCGCCGAAGCCGGCGGCGCGGGTGGCTCCCATGACGCGTTCGATGGTCATGGGTCCGTCCTCGGGCACGACGCGCAGGCCGTACCGGACGCCGTCGAACTTGGCCAGGTTGGAGGAGGCCTCAGACGGCATGATCAGGTAGTAGGCGCCCAGGGCGTACTTGAAGTTGGGGCAGGAGACCTCAACGATCTGCGCGCCCGCCTCCTTGAGGAGCTCCAGGGAGTCGTTGAAGCGGTTTTCCACACCGGCCTGGTAGCCCTCGCCGTGGAGTTCCTTGATGATGCCGATCCGCATCCGGTCCACATTGCCCAGTCGTGCGGCGGCCACAAGGTCGGCCAGGGGGTCCGGCAGGGAAGTGGAGTCGAAGGGATCGTGCCCGCCGATGACCTGGTGCAGGAGTGCGGAGTCAAGGACGGTCCGGGAGACCGGGCCGATCTGGTCCAGGGAGGAAGCCATGGCGATGGCACCATAGCGGGAGACGCCGCCATACGTTGGCTTGACGCCCACGGTTCCGGTGACGGCGCCCGGCTGGCGGATGGACCCGCCGGTGTCGGTTCCCAGGGCGAGCGGGGCCTCGAACGCCGCGACGGCGGCAGCGGAACCGCCGCCGGACCCGCCGGGGATCCGGTCCAGGTCCCACGGGTTGCGGGTGGGCCCGAAGGCGGAGTGCTCGGTGGAGGAGCCCATGGCGAATTCGTCCAGGTTGGTCTTGCCCAGGATGGGCATTTTGGCGGCGCGGAGGCGCTTGACCACCGTGGCGTCATAGGGGCTGTGCCAGCCTTCCAGGATCCTTGATCCGGCCGTGGTGGGCTGGCCGATGGTCACGATGAGGTCCTTGACGGCAATGGGCACGCCGGCAAGCGCATGCAGCCCGTCGGCAGCGGCGCCGCCGCCGGCGCGGATGGTGTCGACCTCAGCCGCGACCGAGAGTGCTTCTTCCGTGTTGACGTGCAGGAAGGCATGGACGCCGCGCCCGCCCCCGTCGACGGCGGCGATGCGGTCCAGGTGTGCCTGCGTGACCTCGACGGCGGAGACCTCGCCGGCGGCGAGCTTTTCTGCCAGTTGCGCTGCGGAGGAACGGATCAGGCTCCCGGAGCTGTCGGAGCCGCCGGGACGGCCGCTGGAGTTCAGTTCACTCATCGTTTTATTCCTCATCCAGGATTGCCGGGACCTTGAAGCGGTTCTCATCGGAATCCGGAGCCCCCGAGAGCGCCTGTTCCGCAGTGAGTGTGTGTCCGACAACGTCCTCGCGGAACACGTTGCTCAGCGGGATCGGGTGGGAGGTTGCCGGGACGTCGTCACCGGCGGCTTCGCTGACGGATTTGATCGAATCAACGATGACGGCGAGTTCGCCGGCCATCCTGTCCAGCTCTTCAGCACTCATCTCGATGTGAGCGAGCCGCGCGAGATGCGCGACGTCGTCACGGTTGATCGCAGCCATGGATCTCCCCTGCACGTTTCGAATTGTTTTCCGAACCAGTCTAGTGGGGAAACGTCGGTGCCTTGGTCCCGGCCACAGGGCCAGCCACAGGCAGCTTCAGACTAGCCGATGCCGATGGCTCCGGTCAGCATCCCCACGCCGAGCATGACGAGGGAAATGACCGCCGTGCGCCAGAGGACTTTTTTGTGGTGGTCGCCCAGGTCCACCCCGGCCAGCGAAACCAGCAGGAGGATGGCCGGAACCAGCGGGCTCTGCAGGTGGAACGGCTGCCCCGTGATGGAGGCCCGGGCCATTTCGGCGGCGCTGATCCCGTAGTGCCCTGCGGTCTCGCTCAGCACGGGGAGGACGCCGAAGTAGAAGGCATCGTTGCTCATGAAGAACGTCATGGGGATGCTGAGGATACCGGTGATGACGGCCATGAACGGGCCCATGTCCGACGGGATGATGTGGACGAGCCAGGTAGACATGGCCTCGACCATTCCGCTGCCCTTCAGGACACCCGTCAGGACTGCGGCTGCCATGACCATGCTCACCACGGCCACGATGGACGGTGCGTGGGCAATGAGCTGCGCACCCTGCTCCTTGACCTTGGGGAAGTTCACCAGGAGGGCGATCGCCGAGCCCACCATGAACACGAACGGCAGGGGCACTAGGTTGGCGACGAGCATGACCATCATGGCGACGGTCAGGCCCAGGTTGAACCAGAGCAGCTTGGGCCGCAGGGTGCTGCGGTTGGGGTCCAGGGCGGTGTCCGCCATGGCGGTGTCGCTGTCATCCACGAGGGTTTCAGTGCGTTCCAGGACGGCAACTCCGGACCCTTCCGGGGAGAGGAGGCCGGCGGGGCCTGCCGTTGCGGGAACAGGGACGGGACCGGAGTCTTTTCGTCCGCGGCCCGTGCCTGAACCGCCGGACAATGCACCGCCGTCGAACTCTTCGGTGGTGAACGGCGCTGCCGACGGCGCCGCCCAGATCTCCGGGGCGGTTGCGCGGAGCCGGTTGCGTTCCTGCAGGCCCAGCAGCCAGGCGAAGACAAACACCACAACGAGGCCTGCGATCAGGGAAGGGACCATGGGAACGAAGACGTCGTTGACGTCGATCTTCAGGGCCGTGGCTGCCCGGGCGGTGGGTCCGCCCCACGGCAGGATGTTCATGGTGCCGTTGGCCAGGCCGGCCACGCAGGTCAGGACCACGGGGCTCATCTTCAGCCGGAGGTACACGGGCAGCAGGGCCGCCGTGGTCAAGATGAAGGTGGTGGAGCCGTCGCCGTCCAGCGATACGGCTGCGGCCAGGATGGCGGTGCCCAGCACCACCTTGGCAGGGTCATTGCCCAGCTTGCGGAGGATGAACTTCACCAGCGGATCGAACAACCCGACGTCGATCATCAGGCCGAAGTAGATGATGGCGAACATCAGCAGGGCCGCGGTGGACGTCATGGACTTCATCGAATCCAGGACCATGTCCCCGATGCCGAGGCCGGCGCCCGCGAAGAGGCCAAAAACAGTAGGGACGATGATGAGCGCCAGCACTGGCGTCATCTTCTTCGTCATGATCAGCACCATGAATACCGCGATCATGGCGAATCCAAGTAATACCAGCACAGCCGGCTCCTTCTTGTGAACAGCGCCACAACGGTGTGACGCGTGCTACAGACGGTATAGTGGCCGCCATCACGGCACTGCCTTTGGCACAATTGATTGGCATACTGCTTATTCAGAGCATTTTGCGCATTGTGCTCACACCGGAAATGCGCCCGCCAAAGGAGGATCATGCAGCGTTCAGCGCCGCGCCCGCCGCTGCGGTTCTCCACCCAGACCCTGCTCCTCCAGCTCGGGGTGGTCCTGCTGGTGGTGGCGCTCAGCGCGGGGGTCCACGCCTGGCTGACGTACGACAGGATCGGGCGGGAAGCCGAGAACCAGGCCCTGACGGTGGCGCGCACGGTTGCCTCTGACCCCTCCGTTCGCGCCGATGTGCTGGCCATCAGTGAACAGGCCGGCACTCCTCCGCCCGGGGAGCTCCTCGCCGGGCCCCTGATGGCCAGCGCCGAGGCCGCACGTACCCGGACCGGCGCCCTATTTGTGGTCATCACCGACGAAACCGGCCTGCGGCTGGCGCACCCGGACCCGGCCCGGCTGGGCGAAAAGGTCAGCACCGATCCCTCCGAGGCCCTCTCAGGCCGCGAGCTGACAACGCGGAACACAGGCACACTTGGTCCGTCGGCCGGTGCCAAGGTTCCCGTCTACGCGCCGGGCACCAACACCGTGGTGGGCGAAGTCAGTGTGGGCTACTCCATGGAGAGCGTGGGCCAGAGCGTGGCGCGGGACATCGGGCCGGTTGCCCTGACCGCCGCCGGGGCCCTGCTGGCGGGCGCGCTGGCCTCTTTCCTGCTGCGGCGACGGCTCCAGCGCCTGACGCTGGGCCTGGAGCCAGAGGAAATCAGCACCCTGGTGCACGACCAGGTGGCGGTCCTTCAAGGCGTGGACGACGGCGTCATCGGCGTATCGGCCGACGGCAGGATCAGCGTCTTCAACGCCGCCGCCCAGCGCCTTCTGGCCCAGCCCGACCTCTCCGGCACGTCGTGGGCCGATGCGCCGGTGCCGGGCCAGCTCAAAGCCCTGACCCGGCCCGAGGCCAAGGAGGCGGAGGCCATTGAGCTGGTGGCCGGAGGGCGCGTGCTGGTGGCCAGTGCGCGCAAGGCCCTGCACGGCCGGGAGGACCTGGGCTGGGTGGTGATGCTGCGCGACCGCACGGAGCTGCAGCAGCTCACCAGGCAGCTGGATGCGGTGGGCACCATGTCTACCGCCCTCCGCGCCCAGCGCCACGAATTCGCCAACCAGCTTCATACCATCGCCGGCCTGATGAGCATCGGCCAGCACCAGCAGGCCCGCAAGTACCTGGCGGGCCTGGCCGCTACCGGGCCGCTGAAGTTCCCCGTGGACCAGGCCGAACTGTTGCAGGATCCGTATCTCCAAGCCTTCGTGGGGGCGAAGGGCGTGGAGGCCGACGAACGTGGGGTGACGTTGCGGATCGGGCCCGAAACACTGGTCCGCGGCCAGGTCATCGAGCCTCAGGACGTGACCACCGTGCTGGGCAACCTGATCGACAATGCGGTCAACGCCGCCGTCGCCGGTTCCTCCCCCGACCGCTGGGTGGAGCTGGAGGTGCTGGATGAACCGCACGACGACGGAGGAACCCTGCACATCGTCGTCGCCGATTCAGGTGACGGGCTGGCCGAGGGGACGGATCCGGAGGGTGTCTTCGCCGAGGGCTTCACCACGGCGGTCCCCGCGCTGCCCGGGCATTCCAGCGGCCAGGGACTCGGGCTCGCCTTGGCGCGGAAGCTCGCACGGCGCCGGGGCGGGGACGTACGGGTGCTGGAAGCGGGCTCGAAGGGCGGACCGGGCGCCGTCTTTATGGCGTCGCTGCCGCGCACGACATCCGGGAGCAAGCCAGGCGGAATCAAGGACAGAGCCGGAGAGGACAACCATGCCTGAGGATTTCAGGGTGCTGATCGTGGACGACGACTTCCACGTTGCCAAGCTGCATGCGGCCTACGTGGATTCGGTGGCGGGGTTCCTGGCGCTGTCCCCGGTGGGTTCGGCGTCACTGGCGCTGCAGGCCATCCACAGCCTCCGCCCGGATCTGGTGCTGCTGGATGTCTACCTGCCGGATGCGTCTGGACTGGACCTGCTGCAGCAGTTGGATGTGGACACCATGATCCTCAGCGCGGCGTCGGATGCGGCATCGCTCCGTGTGGCGTTCCGGAGGGGTGCCCTGGGGTACCTGCTCAAACCGTTTACCTCCGAATCGCTTTCGCAGCAGTTGCGGTCCTATGCCCGGTACCGGCGCATCCTGGGCCAGCCCGGTGTGCTGGACCAGGACGCGGTGGAGCGCGCCAAACGGGCCCTGATTCCCGGGGACGTGACGCCGTCCGCCAAGCCCCGCTCCGCGACGGAGGCAGCGGTGCTGGAGTCCCTGGTCCCGGGAGAGCAGTACTCAGCGGCGGAAGTGGCCACCCGGGTGGGCGTCTCCCGGGCCACGGCGCAGCGGTACCTGTCCTCGCTGGCGGACGACGGCGCAGTCGACATCCAGTTGCGCTACGGGACCACCGGCCGCCCCGAGCACCGTTACGGCCTCCCCGGCAAATAGCCCGCCCTGTCAGGCTGGCCCGGCTTCTGCGGGCCCAAGATTCAGTCCATCGCAGGCAAGACGGCGTCAAACGTCAAGTGTCACCTATCCCCTGTGAACGGTCGGTGGCCCGGCGGCTCGGCGGTCGGCGGCCCGGGAGCTGAGGGCCAGCGGTCAAGTGTCAGCGATCAGCGCATCCTCGGGCGTAGTTGGATCCTGCCGCAGCCTTGGATCGGTTTGGATGCCTGGCGCCTGCCAGTTGCCTGGCCAGTGGGGTGGTTCCCTGTCGGGGTGTTCGCTGGCGTAGCGTCGGCCGGTGGGTGAGATCCAGCCCGGTGGTTCGTTCTTCGTGGCGGGGCCTGGTTTCCAGGCGGTGGTGTGCCTGAGCCTGTGGTGCTTGGGGCAGGGCTGTCCGAGGTTGCTGATTCCGGTGGTGCCGCCGTGGGCCCAGGTGCGGAGGTGGTCGGCCTCGTTGTCCAGGGAGTGGTTGCTGCAGCCGGGGAACGTACATTTTCCGTCCCGCAGCCGGAGCCATTGGCGTTGGGCTGTGGTGAGCCGGTAGCTGGTCCGCCCGATCTCCAACGGTGCGCCGTCCCGTGGGTCGGTCAGGACGCGCTGGAAGGACTCGGCGCCGTCGGCCACCAGACGCCGGGCCATGGAGGGCGGGATCGGCCCGTACCCGTCCAGAGTGGCCGGTTCGTCGGTGAGCCCGAGCAGGGACAGGACCGGGACGGTGACCAGGACCTGCGCCCGCGGCGACGGGACACCGTCCGCCACACCGGTGGGCATGCCGGCCCTCCCAGCGGCGACGCCATCAAGGCCGGCGCCGGCATCCCCACAGGCCCTGGTGGTTCCGTTGGCCGTGTGACTGGCGCCGCCGAGGAGCCAGGTTGCTGCGGTGTCGGCGCGGAGCTGGGTCAGGGTCCGCCCCTCGGCTGGGCCCTGCATGGCCCGGGCTGTGGCGGTGATGCGCTCCCAGATCCCGCAGGCCTGGTCGGCGGGCAGGTAGGCCGGGAGCCAGGCCATGCCGTCCCGGTCCGGGACGTACTCGACCCGCCGGTCAGCCAGGCCCTTGATGTGGCGTTTTTCCATGCTGACCCGGTGGTGGCGTTCCCGCCAGGTCCGGGCCTTCTTCCGGAACCGGGACGCCACCAGTTCCCCGGCCGGGCAGCCCCTCGCCGGGTTCGGTGCATCGGGGTCCAGGAAGTTCGCCTCCAACGCCGCCGCCCCGGCACCGTCAAGGCCGGTGGTTTCGTCGACCATGATCCGGGCGTGCTGCCACGACATCGAACCAGCCTCCAGCGCGGCCAGGGTCAGGGGCAGGGCCGTGGTCAGGGTGTGGGACTCGGCTAGCAGGGCACCGGCGGCCTGCTCACTGACCGTCAAGGCACAGGCGACCTCAGCCACCACCGCCATCTCCTCGGCCCGAGTGGACGCGTCCGGGGACGCCATGGCCTGGGCCGCAGCGGCATACCCGGCGGCCGCACGGGCGGTCAGGGCGGCGACCTGTGCATTCAGCCGGGCAGCACCGGCCAGCGTGTCCAACCAGCCATCAGCTGTCCGCCGCAGCGGATCACCCCCGGCAGACCCCAAGTTTCCGGCAGAATCAGGCCCGAAGTGCCCGGCCGAACCAGACCCCAAGTTCCCCGTCGAAGCATTCCCCACCGCGACCACGTCCATCCCGGGCACCATCAAAGCAAGCGCAGCGACGGAAGCCTCAATGGCCTCCACCAGCTCAAAAGCTGCCCCTTTTGTCATACTCACATCATCCCGCGGGGGTCTGACCGTAACGGCGAAGCCGGATGCGTATGTGGATAACCGGCGGCTCGGGGACCCCGGTCACATGGTCGGCGTTAGCTGGCGCTCTTCTGCGCCACCAGCTCGATCTCCACGAGCATCTTCGGGTCCAGGAACGGCAGCACGTGCACCAGGGAAAGCGTCGGGCGGATATCGCCGAACACCTCGCCATGGGCGCGGCCGGCCTCTTCCCATTTGCTGATGTCCGTCAGGTACAGCTTTGACTGCACGACGTCGGCGAAGCTGAACCCGGCATCGGCCAGGACGGCCCCGAGTTTCTGCAGGACGTACCGGGTCTGCGTATAGAAGTCATCTCCCACGATGCCGTCCTCGCCGCTGGCGGCCGTGGCGGAGATGTACAGCGTGTTGTCCACCTGGACGGCCCGCGAGTAACCGAGGGTCTGCTCCCAAACGGAGCCGGTGCCGAATGTTTTGCGCATGGTGGGCATTTCGTGCCGGAATGTGAAGCCAAATAAAGTCGGCACCACTCTAGGGTGGCTAAACCTCCAGCCGGTAAACCAGCAGCTTTATGTCGGTACCCGGAACAAACCAATCACGTTCCGGGACGCGCTGGAACCCGAATTTCCGGTACAGGCCATGGGCACTTTCCCACGTCCTGCCCGTCGTGAGGGAAACTGCCTTGATGCCGTCGCGGGATCTGGCGTGCTCGATGATGGCTTCCACCATGGCCTTGCCGGCCCCGCTCCGTTGTACGGCCGGATCCACCACAAGCATCCGGAACTCCAGCTCATCCTCCAGCGCGATGTCGGCATATGGTTCGCCGGCGACGGCCAGCGTCACGGAACCCACAACCCGGCCGTCACGTTCGGCCACCCAGATGGTGGCCTTCCGCGCACGCTGGGCAACGTCCTGGACCTGCAGCATGTAGGGGTGGTCCGGGCTGTCGAAGTAGCCGGCGGCCAGGTAGGAGTCCCGGGTGATCCGGGCTACCGCCGTGAAATCGGCCTCAACGGCGGGACGGATGAGTATCTGCGGCTGCACCTCACAATGTTAGTGGCCCCCGGAGCGCCGAGGGCGCGAAAATGCGTTTCCGTGACTGAACTATCACGGCCTCACCATCACTTCCTCGGCAGTCGGCTGTCAGAGGGGAAACTTGCCGGACAGCTCCAAAGTACCGGCGCAGGTCCACGCCGCCAACCGTTCGTCATCCGACGGACCGCCGTCGAGCGGGCTGGCGAGCCTCGGCCTGCGGACCCAGCAGCCTGCCTCCTCGGCGATCAGCGCGCCGGCCGAAAAATCGTGTTCGTTGAGTCCTCGCTCACCGAAGGCGTCGTGGGTGCCATCCGCCACCAGGCACAGGTCAAGGGCAGCTGAGCCCAGGCGCCGGACGTCGGCGAAGCCCTCCATCAGGCCACCCAGGAGTGCCACCTGTTCTGCACGGACGGCCGGATCGTAGCTGAAGCCGGTGGCAAGGATCTGGCCTTTACGGCCCGCCACGGGTCCGTCAAGCCGGGTCAGCCGGCCGCGTTCCTCCAGCCAGGCGCCGTGCCCGCGGGCGGCGTAGTAAACGCGGCCCAGGGCGGGGGCGTTTACGACGCCGGCCAGCCAGACGCCGTCGGGATCCGCCACCGCCACCGAGGTGGCGTAGTAGACGATGTTCCGGATGAAGTTGGTGGTGCCGTCCAGCGGATCGATGGACCACCGGTAGCCGCTGGGCGAAGCGGGCAAGGTGGTGCCGTGTTCCTCCCCCGTGATGGTGTCCTGCGGCCGGGCCCGTGTGATGGCTTCCCGGACAGCATTTTCAGCGGCGATATCAAACGCGGTAACCCAGTCCCCCGCGGCCCCTTTGTTGCTGGCCTGCAGGGCGTCGCCGTTCCGGGACGCCAGGACCCGGGCACCGGCAGCAGCCGCCGCCCGGGCTACGTCAAGCAGCTCCAGCAGATCAGGCTTCACCCGGAGCCTCCGCGCCATCGAAATCCGTTTCAGCGTCGGCGGGACCGTTCTCCTCGGCCCCGGCCTCCGCAGCCTTCGCGGGCCCGTTCGCCAAGAGCTCGCGGAAACCGTCCTCGTCCAGTACCGGTATTCCCAGCTGCTCCGCTTTGTCGAGCTTGGTGCCCGCGTTCTCCCCTGCCACCACGAAGCTGGTGTTTTTTGAGACCGAGCCGGCCGCCTTGCCGCCCCTGAGGAGGATGGCTTCCTTGGCTTCGTCACGGCTGAAGTTCGGCAATGAACCGGTGACCACCACTGTCAGACCTTCCAGCGTGCGCGGCATGGATTCGTCGCGCTCGTCCTCCATCCGTACACCCGCGGCGGCCCAGCGGTCGATGATTTCCACATGCCAGTCCTCGGCAAACCATTCCTTGAGCGCGGCAGCGATGGTGGGGCCCACGCCATCCACGTGCGCCAGCTCTTCCTCGGACGCGTTCCGGATGGCATCCATGGTGCCAAAGGCCTGGGCAAGCGCCCTGGAGGCCCTGGGCCCGACGTGCCGTATGGACAGTGCCACCAGCACGCGCCACAACGGCTGGGTCTTGGCTTTCTCCAGCTCCTTGAACAGCTTCTCCGTGGTGGCGGTCGGTTTCGACGGGGACTTGGCGGTGCCCTTGCTGTAGAAGTACGGCACCAGTTCGAACTCTCCGGTGGCCACGCCCTTGGACCGCTTTTCCCGCCGGATCCGGACGTTCGCCAGGTCCTCGGGAGTGAGCTCGAACAGGGCGGCCTCCGAGACCAGTGGCGGAACCGCCGGTTCGGCAGGCTGCGTGAGCGCAATGGCTGCCTCCCAGCCCAGGGCCTCGATATCAAACGCGCCACGGCCAGCCAGGTGAAAGACCCGTTCCCGCAGCTGCGCGGGGCAGGATCTGGCGTTGGGGCAGCGGATATCGACGTCCCCTTCCTTACCGGGGGCAAGCGGGGTGCCGCAGGAGGGGCATTCGGTGGGCATCACGAAGTCACGGACCGGGGGCACCTGCTGGTCGCGCAGGGCAAGCACCGGACCCACGATCTCCGGGATGACGTCGCCGGCCTTCCGCAGGACGACGATGTCACCGATTTTCACGCCCTTGGCCTTGACGACGTCCTGGTTATGCAGGGTAGCCATCCCCACCGTGGAGCCGGCCACCTTGACGGGCTCCATGATCCCGAACGGGGTTACGCGTCCGGTGCGCCCCACGTTGACGGCGATGTCCAGCAGTTTGGTGTGGACTTCCTCCGGCGGGTATTTGTACGCCACGGCCCAGCGCGGAACCCGGGTGGTGTAACCCAGGGCGCGTTGGGTGGCGAAGCCGTCAACCTTGACCACGATGCCGTCGATTTCGTGCATGAGGCTGTGCCGTTTGTCGCCGTAGCGCCTGATGAAGGCAAGGATCTCTTCGAGGCTGCCGAGGACCTCGAAATACGGGCTGACGGGAAGGCCCCACTGCTCCAGCTGGGCGTAGGCCTGGGACTGGCTGCCGATGTCCAGCCCTTCGCGGGCACCGATGCCATGGACGAACATCTTCAGCGGACGCTTGGCCGTTTCGGCCGGATCCTTCTGGCGGAGCGAACCGGCCGCGGCATTCCGGGGATTGGCCAGCGGTGCCTTGCCTGCCTCAATCAGGGCCTCATTGAATTCCGCGAAGGCCTTCGACGGAATGAAAACCTCCCCCCGGACCTCCATCTCCGCAGGAAACCCTGTGCCCCTGAGCTCGTGTGGGATTTCCCTGATGGTGAGCACATTGTGGGTAATGTCTTCGCCGGTGGTGCCGTCACCCCGCGTTGCGGCCCGCACCAGTTTCCCGTCGCGGTACAACAGGTTGACCGCCAGGCCATCGATCTTGAGTTCGGTGAGCCACGCGGGGCGGGCGTCGTCCCCCAGTCTGGCGATGCCGGCTTCAGCCTTGGTGACCCAGGCCTGAAGCTCCTCAAGGGAAAAGACGTCCTCGAGGCTGTACATCCGCTGCAGATGTTCGACGGCGGCGAACGCCGCCGAGACTTCGCCGCCCACCTCCTGGGTGGGCGAGTCGTTGGCCACCAGTTCCGGGTGCAGCGCCTCAATCTCCTCAAGCCGCCGGAACAAGGCGTCGAATTCCGCGTCCGAGACCAGGGGCTCGTCCTCCTGGTAGTAGGCAAACCTGTATTTGCGGACCAGGTCAACCAGGTTTTCGTATTCCTCACGCACCGATTCCGACGGCACCACCTCCGGTCCCGTCAAATCCTCTGTCCGGGTTGCTGTCTCTTCTGCGGGGCTTGGTGCTGTGCTCACAGACCTATCTTGCCCTAGTCAGTGGGAAGAATAACGGTTCCGGCTCCACCAGGTAATGGAGAGTCCGCCGAGGCCAAGCAGCAGCAGCCCCGCAGTGACAGGCAGCAGTCCTCCGTTTCCGGAATCCGGTCCGTCGCCGGAGGAGGCCGCGTGGGTGGGCTGTGCGGACGTGGGGATCGGCTTGTTCCAGTTCGATTCCGTTGACGGGCCTGCGGTGGATGGGGTGGCGGCCGGGGTGCTGGCGGTGGCTTCAGTGGACGGCGTTTCGACGACGCCGGGTTCCGGAGCGAGGCTGGGGACGGGTGCGGGAGCGGCCGGCGGGGG
>DATCNU010000122.1:0-3503 GCA_036565085.1 Arthrobacter sp. | reverse complement strand
TTCCTGGCAGTGGGGCGTCACCAGCGGCTGCAACAATACGGATGCCGCGATGGACTACCTGTCCTATTCCCTGAAGCCGGAAAACGTGGCTGCCGTCATCAAGGCAACGGGAGGCATCCCCGCCACTGATGAAGCCGCGGCGCTGATCCCGGCGTTTGCCGAGGGCGGTGCCAACCGTATCTTCATGGAGTTCTCCCGCAAGTACGCGGTGTTGCGGCCTGAGACTCCGGCTTACCCGTTCATCGCCACCGAATACGGCAAGGCTGTCCAGGACATCCTGGCCGGCGCCGATCCCAAGCCGGCCCTGGACAAGGCGGTCAAGGCGATTGACGCCAACATCAAGTCCAACGGCGGCTACAAGAACTAGCCGGCAGCCGGACGGAACGGCGACGGCGGTGCTCAACCGCCGCCGTCGTCGGACCTCTCGGCCCCGACTGTCAACGGAGAATCCCATGACAACCACCCATCTTCCCCCTACTCCCGGCCGCCGCGTGGCGGCCCCGGCCCCGGCCGCACCGCCCAGCAAACCCCATCGCCGGCCGCGCTACCTGCGCGAGCAGTTCAGTGGGTGGGCAATGATCGCCCCGGCCGCGATCCTCCTGCTCGCCTTCGTGTTCCTCCCGGCGATCCTGGGCTTCGGCCTGGCATTCACTAATGCCCGCCTTGTGTCGCCGCGGCCTGTTGAGTTTGTCGGTACGGACAATTTCGTCCGGCTCTTCACTGATCCCACGTTCTGGCGGGCACTGCTGAACGTCAGCTACTTCGCGGTTGTGGTGGTGCCCGTCCAGGCCGGCCTTGCCCTGGCGATGGCGCTGCTGATCAACAAGAAGTTCCGCGGCGTGAACTTCTTCCGCACGCTCTACTTCCTGCCCGTGGTGACGTCCATGGTGGTGGTGTCCCTGCTGTGGCTGTTCATGTACCGCAAGGACGGGCTCATTAATGAGTTCCTGTCCGCGGCCAGCTTCGGCCTGATCGACGGCCCGGACTGGCTCAACAACCCCGCCTCATCCATGCCTGCCATCATCATCCTGTCGATCTGGCAGGCCGCCGGCTTCCACATGATCATCTGGCTCGCCGGCCTGCAGAGCATCTCCGGGGAACTGTACGAGGCGGCCCAGCTGGACGGGGCCAGCCGCTGGCACCAGTTCCGCTACGTGACCTGGCCGGGCCTGAAGCACACCCGCACCCTGATCCTTGTGACCATCACCATCCAGGCCCTCGGGCTCTTCGACCAGGTCAGCGTCATGACCCAGGGCGGACCGCTCGATTCCACCACCACCATCATTTTCGAGGCTGTCCGCTCCGGCTTCAAGCAGCAGGAAACCTCCTACGCCTCGGCCATCTCCCTGGTTTTCTTCGTCCTGGTGCTGCTGATCTCCGCAGTGCAGCGTTACCTGACCCGAGAGAAGGACTGACATGAAAGAGACACTCAATTCCAAGAGTCTCAGCAGTGCAGGGACCATGGCGGTACGGATCCTGTTTGCCGTCGTCGCCGCCTTCCCCCTCGTGTTCATGGTGGTGTCTTCGCTGAAGCCTGACCAGCAGATCTTCGGGGACATGTCCTCGGTGGCAGCGTTCCTGCCCATCGGCAATATCTCGTTCGACAACTACGGTGCCGTGTTTGACCGTGTGCCGGCCGCCCGCTTCCTGATCAACTCCATCGGGATCTCTGCTGTGACGGTGGTGTTGGGGATCTTCGTCAACAGCCTCTGCGCCTTCGCCTTGTCCCGGATGGAGGTCCGCGGCAAGCGCATAGTGTTCACCGCGATCCTGGCTACGCTGATCGTGCCCTTCCAGACGCTGGCGCTGCCGCTGGTGTGGTGGGTGAACCAGTTGCCGTACTTTGAGCTCAACGGGTTCAGCCTGGAGATCTCGAAGGGCTGGCTGGACACCTACCAGGTCCAGATCATCCCCTTCATCGCTAATGCGTTCTCCATCTACCTGTACCACCAGTACTTTGAGTCGATCCCGAAGGAGCTGGATGAGGCCGCGAGGATTGACGGCGCAGGCTGGTTCAAGATCTACCGCCTGGTGGTGATGCCCCTGGCAGGCCCAGCGACAGCCACGGTGGCGATCCTGACGTTCCTGCCCGCCTGGAACTCCTACCTGTGGCCGCTCATGGTGGTCCAGTCCGAGGAGCTCCGACCGGTCATGATCGGCATCCAGTACTTCTTCCAGCTCAACGTCTCCTGGGGCGAAGTCATGGCTTACGCCTCCCTCATCACCGTCCCGGTGGTGGTGCTGTTCATCGCATTCCAGCGCTCCTTCATCAACAGCATCGCCTCCAGCGGCGTCAAGGGCTGACCCGGCTTGCCCCTAATGCGAAAGACAAATACCCCCATGAACACAACCGCCGACCTCGACTGCCGGTACCGGCCCAAGTGGCACTACTCCGCGCAGCGCAACTGGCTCAACGACCCCAACGGCCTGGTCTACTCCAACGGCGTCTATCACCTCTTCTACCAGCACAACCCGGACGGCGACACGTGGGGCAACATGTCCTGGGGCCACGCCACCTCGACGGACCTGCTGCACTGGGAAGAGCAGCCCGTGGCCATCCCCTGCGACGACGAGGAAGCCATCTATTCCGGCTCCACTGTCGTGGATGTCCATAACACGAGCGGTTTCGGCACCCCCGACAACCCGCCCCTCGTGGCGATCTATACGAGCGCCTACACCTCCGGCTCGCCCCTGGCCGGCCTCCAGGCCCAGTCACTCGCCTACAGCACGGACGACGGCACCACCTGGACCAAGCACGCGGGGAACCCGGTGCTGGACCGGGCGTCCGCTGACTTCCGTGACCCCAAGGTCTTTTGGTACGACGGCCAGTCCGGCAGTTACTGGGTCATGGTCGCCGTCGAAGCAGCCCGACGCGAAGTCGTGCTCTACAGCTCACCGGACCTGCTGTCCTGGGAGTACCTGAGCACCTTCGGTCCGGCGAACGCCACCGGAGGTGTGTGGGAGTGTCCGGACCTGTTTGAACTGCCGGTGGATGGCGACGCCTCCAACACCCGGTGGGTTCTGGTGGTGAACCTCAGCCCCGGCGGCATCGCCGGCGGCTCCGGCGGCCAATACTTCATCGGAACGTTCGACGGCGTGACGTTCCATTCCGAAACCACCGTCACCGAAGGCCTCCAGGCCGATGACACCCGGATGGCCGACTACGGCTGGCTTGACTGGGGCCGGGACTACTACGCCGCCGTGTCCTTCAGCAACGTACCCGGCGGACGCCGGCTCATGATCGGCTGGATGAACAACTGGCAGTACGCCGCGTCAACGCCTTCGGAAGGCTGGCGCAGCGCCATGTCTCTTGCCCGGGAAGTCAGGCTCGTGTCCCGGGGTGCGCGCCCCGTGCTGATACAGGAGGCCATTGACCCTTTCGAAGGCCACGCGCTGGAGAACTTCATTCTGGGCCGACAACCGCTTGACTCAGGCATGACATGGCTTCCCGACGCCAGATCCGGGGAAGTACTGAGGATCGATGCCGAGTTCGAGCCCGGGCC
>DATCNU010000121.1:0-13555 GCA_036565085.1 Arthrobacter sp. | reverse complement strand
GCCATGGGTGGGATGAGCCCAATCGTGCGCCCACTCCTGAACGGTCATGACCCGGAAGCGCCAACGCTGTTCCAGGTCTCAGCGCACGAGAAGGCCCCACGCAGCACTTTGGGGAGCGTGGGGCCTGAGTGAGGCGTTTATGATCGTGAGCCGGCGGCGCGTTCTGAAACTCGTGGAGCCTTACTCGTTGGTCTCTTGCTTGGTTTGCTCTTTTTCAGTCTCTACATCATCGGTTGCGCCATTCTTGGCTGGCACCACTCTGAACGTCGGTTCGGGACGGGCCGCGGCGTGTTGCCGCCGACGACCACCGCCGGAACCGAGGGGCCTCAGATTCTGTTCAGCAGCGAGTTATTTCGGATAAGGCGGTTCAGTCCCATGGTGGCCGCATGCACAGCGGGCCCCACCCGTTCCAACTGCACGGTGCCGAGCGGCCCGGAGACGCTGATGGCCGCCAACGGTTCACCGTTTTCGCGCAAGATGGCGCCGGCCGCGCAGCACACACCGGCGGCGGACTCCTCCTGCTCATAGGCCACTCCATGAGTCCGCACGGATTCCAGCTCAACCCGGAGGTCCCGGGCCGAGGCGAAGGTCCGGGGGCCCATCTTCTCCAGATCCCCGGCCAGAATCTCGTCGACGATAGCGGCATCGGTATAGGCAAGCAGCGCCTTCCCGACGCCGGTGGCGTGCGCGGGCATGCGGCCGCCGACCCTGGAGGGCAGCTGGACGCTGTCGCGGCCACGAAGGATCTCGATATAGACCACCTCCCGGCCTTCCCGAACTGCCAGGTGGACGGTGTGGCCGGTGGCCTGGCGCAGGTCAGCCATTGTCGCCAGCGCGAGCCGGCGGAGGTCCTTTGGCCGGCGGGTCATCGACCCGAGCTCGAATATCTTCAAGCCCAGCCGGACCGAGGTGCCGTGGCGTTCCAGGAACTCGTAGTCGATGAGCTCTCGGGCGATGCGCGAGACGGTTGCCTTCGCCATTCCCGTCCGGCGGGCAATTTCGGAAATACCCAGGTCTTCGTCATTGGGACCGAAGGCGCCGAGGACCATGGAGACCCGGCCGATCATCGAATCAGGGATGTTTCGTTCAGTGGGACACATGCTTGGAGTATGAGTCATTGGCAGGGAGTATTCCAAGTGTTCGATCCATTCACCGGCCGTCACGGACCGGGCACCACGACTGACGGAGACAGGCATGACCACCAGCACCCGCGACAACGACGCCGCGCAGACACTCCTCGAGGCCTACCGGACACGCCGGACCGTGGCGCCCCTCACCGAAAACACCCCTGACCTGGACGTCGAAGGAGCCTACGGGATCCAGTTGGCGCAGGTTCAGGCCTGGAAGATGGAAGGCCGCACCGTCAAGGGCCACAAGGTCGGCCTGACCTCCCGCGCCATGCAGATGCAGCTGGGCGTGGACCAGCCAGATTTCGGGCACCTGATGGACAATATGTTCTTCGCCGACACCGATCCAATCAAGGCTGCCCGCTTCATCAGCCCCAAAGTGGAACCGGAATTCGCGTTCGTCCTCGGAAAGTCCCTGACCGGCCCCGGCGTCACCGCCGCCGAAGCGCTCAGCGCCATCGACTACGTCGTGGGGGCACTGGAGATCATCGACTCCAGGATCACTGACTGGAAGATCACGCTTGCGGACACCATCGCCGACAACGCCTCCTCCGGCGGAGTGGTCCTCGGTTCACGGCCGGTGAAACCGGCGGACCTGGACCTGCGGACCACCGGCGTGAACCTGTCAAAGAACGGCGAGCTCGTCGCCGGCGGCGCTGGCGGCGCGGTGCTGGGGTCACCCCTGAACGCGCTCGTCTGGCTAGCGAACACCCTGGGGCCCCTCGGTGTCACGCTCGAGGCAGGTTCCATCATTCTTCCCGGCTCCATGACGGCCGCTGTGGCGGCAGGACCCGGCGACACCATCTCTGCCAGCTTCGCCGGGGGACTGGGCACAGTCACCGCGAACTTCGCCAGCTAGCAAACCTCAAACAAGCCACAGGAGTAACCCCATGGACCATCATCCACGTCCCATCGCGGCCATCGTCGGCCCGGGAAACATCGGCACCGACCTGCTCATCAAACTCCAGCGCAGCGGAGCCCTTGACGTCCGTTACATGATCGGTGTCGACCCCGCCTCCGACGGACTGCGCAGGGCACGCGACCTCGGCGTCGAAGCCAGCGCCGGGGGGGTCGACTGGCTCCTGGATCAGGACATCCTTCCCGATGTCGTCTTCGAAGCCACCAGTGCCAAGGCCCACGAGGCGAACGCCCCGCGATACCGCGAAGCCGGCATCGCCGCCGTCGACCTCACCCCTGCCGCGGTCGGCCCCTTGGTCTGCCCGGCAGTAAACCTGGAGGATTACCTGGCCCCGGACGACGGCACCGCCCCGAACATCAACATGATCACCTGCGGCGGGCAGGCCACCATCCCCATCGTCGCGGCAATCTCAAGAGTCACTCCCGTGCCGTATGCGGAAATCGTTGCCTCCATCTCCTCCCGCTCCGCCGGACCTGGAACCCGGGCGAACATCGACGAATTCACCGAGACAACCTCCCTCGCCATCCAGTCCGTCGGCGGCGCCACCCGCGGTAAGGCCATCATCATCCTCAACCCCGTGGAACCCCCCATGGTCATGCGGGACACCGTCTTCGCCGCCATCGGACCCGACGCCGACCATGACGCCATCATCGAATCCATCCACCAGATGGTCGCCGAAGTCCAACAGTACGTCCCGGGCTACCGGCTCAAGTCCGAGCCCCAGTTCGAGGACCCTCGCCCGGACTGGGACGGCAACGGACGCGTCGCTGTCTTCCTTGAAGTTACCGGCAACGGCGACTACCTGCCCGAGTGGGCCGGCAACCTCGACATCATGACGGCCGCTGCAGCGCGCGCCGGCGAACAACTTGCCCTGGCCTGGACTCTTGCAAAACCGGCCTCCACGAACCAGAAGGAGCAGGTGGCCGCACAGTGACCTCCCCAAATACCAACCATGCCGCGAACCCGCCCGTACGCATCATCGACACCACCCTGCGCGACGGCAGCCACTCCGTCAGCCACAGCTTCACCATCCAGCAGGTCACGGATATCTCCCGGGCACTGGACAACGCCGGAGTACCCATCATCGAGGTCACTCACGGCGACGGCCTCGCCGGGTCCTCCTTCAACTACGGCTTTTCGACCGTCCGCGACATCGACCTCGTCGCTGCCGCAGCTGAAACGGTCACCAACGCCAAGATCGCTGTCCTGCTGCTGCCCGGGCTGGGTACCGTGGAAGACCTCCGCGAAGCACACGCCGCCGGCGCCCGTATGGCGAGGGTAGCCACCCACTCCACCGAGGCCGACGTCAGCATCCAGCATTTCCGCGCCGCCCGCGATCTGGGCATGGAAACCGCCGGATTCCTCATGCTTTCGCACCGCACGGAACCGGCCCAACTGGCCCAACAGGCCCGGATCATGGCCGATGCCGGCTGCCAGTGCGTCTACGTCGTGGACTCCGCCGGGGCACTGCTTCCCGACGGCGTTCGGACCCGCGTCGACGCCCTCGTCCAGGAACTTGGCGACGACGCCATGGTCGGCTTCCACGGCCACCAAAACCTCTCCATGGGCGTAGCGAACTCGGTGGAGGCCTACCGCGCCGGCGCCCGCAGCATCGACGGCACCCTCCGCGCCCTCGGAGCCGGGGCGGGAAACACGCCGACAGAAGTGCTTGTCACCGTCTTTGACGCCATGGGCATCCCCACGGGCGTGAACGTCGAAGCTGCCCTCGCCGCCGCTGAAGAAGTCCTCGCCCCGATCGTGAGGCGAATGCCTGTCATGGACCGTTCCTCGATCGTCCAGGGGCGCTACGGTGTCTACAACTCGTTCCTTCTCCACGCGGAACGGGCCTCGGAACGCTACGGAGTTCCGGCCTATCAGATCCTCCGCCGGGTCGGCGAAGCAGGCTACGTCGGCGGCCAGGAAGACATGATCATCGACGTGGCCATCGAACTGGCGGGTCTGCAGCGCCAGGCACCCGAAAACAACGAAAGAGTCCCCGCATGAGCAACGAACCCACCACCACCCCGCCCGCCCAAGGCGGCGACTGGACCGAAGACCGCGTCGCGGACGTGCTGTACAAGCGTGAACTGGACCGGACCGACGGCGGAAAGATCACCGACGAATACCCCGAACTGGATCTCGAGGCCGCCTACCGTGTTCAGCGGAAGCTCATCGACCTCAAGGTCGCCGGCGGAGAACGCGTCATCGGCGTCAAGCTGGGCCTGACCGCTCGGGCGAAGCAGCAGCAAATGGGCATCGATTCGCCCCTCACCGCTGTCATCACCGACAAGATGGTCCTCGAAGCCGGCGTTCCGATCCCCATGAGCGAGCTCATCCATCCCAAGATCGAACCGGAAATCGTCTTCGTCATGAAGGAACGCCTCGCCGGACCCGGGGTGACAGCGGCAACGGCAATGGCCGCCGTCGGCAGCGTCCACGCAGGCTTCGAAGTCATCGACAGCCGCTTCACCGACTTCAAATTCACGCTCCCCGACGTCGTGGCAGACAACGCCTCCTCCTCCAGGCTCTTCATCGGAGCCTCCGGCACCGACCCGGCAGGTCTGGACCTCGCCCTTGAGGCCGTCGTCCTGTCTGTCAACGGCACCGTGGTCGCCACCGCCACCGGCGCAGCCGTCCAGGGACACCCCGGGGAGGCCCTGGCGCTGGCCGCCAACGCCCTCGCAGAGCGCGGGGAGTTCATCGAAACCGGAGCAGTCGTTCTAACCGGCGGCCTGACCGACGCCGTATTCGTCCGCCCGGGTGAACAGATCACCGCCGAGTTCACCAACCTGGGAACGCTTAACGTCACCGGAGCCTGAACCGCCGCTTGCATTACCGGAAGACAATTACGAATGAAGGGACGGTCATGACCGCCACAGAAGGCCAGAACTGGCAGATCGATGACTTCCTGGATACTTACCGCGAGCTGATGGGGTTCGTGCCCCCGCGCATCCAGGCCCGCTTCGACCGGCTCCGGGACACGAACCCGGACCTGCTGCTCGCCGAAGAACGGGTCCGGAATCTGATCTGCTACACGGACAAGCTTGACCAGAAAACCGTTCAGCTGATTCTGTTTGCGGTCCTGGCCGTCAACGTGCGTGACGCCGCCAAGCTGCACGGCCTGGCAGCCCGCCGAGCCGGCGCCAGCTGGGACGAACTTCAGGCCACGATCGACCTCGCCTATCTGTTCGGCGGGCTGTCCGTGGCCAACCATGCCCCGGCCATCCTGGACGGCATCGCCGAGCTGGAACAGAAGAACGAAGCGGGCCTCGGCGCCACTGCCGCGCCGCGCTGACCCCACCTGCCCGTCAGACTTACCAAGACCCACGTTTCGTGCAAAGGAGCACCATGGTTGACATTTCCCACCACGCCGAACGGCTCACAGACCCACAGGAATACACCTACAAGGAGCCCGTCTACGACGTCGCTCAGCTGGGTCACGTGGAAATCCTCAGCCCGGACCTCCAGGCCACGGCGGATTTCTTCACCCGCGTCTATGGCCTCTACACGGTGGAGGAAACCGCCGATTCGGTCTACCTGCGGGCCTGGAACGACGACGTGCTGACGTCGTTGAAGGTGACGGCCGCGGCCCAGCCCGGCCCCGGCCATGTCGCATGGCGCTGCACCAGTCCGCAGGCTCTGGGCCGCAGGGTCGCCGCCCTGGAGGCCAAAGGAATCCAGGGACAGTGGATCGACGGGGACGTCGGGCACGGCCGCGCCTACCAGTACCGCGGCCCCGGCGGACACCTGCAGGAGATCTACTTCGAGACCGAAAAATTCGTCGCCCCGGAAGGGCAGAAGCCCTACCTGCCGAACCAGCCGCAAAAGTATGATCCGCACGGCGTCGCGGCAGCGCACCTGGACCACATCAACCTCCTGGTGCCCGACGTCGCCCAGGCCAGGGCCTTCGCTCAGGAATCACTCGGCTTCAAGCTGCGGGAACGGCTCGTCCCGGCCGGTAGCGACCAGGAAGTCGGGGCGTGGCTTTCGGTCATGACGAAGGCCCACGACCTTGCCCTGACCCAGGAGCCGTACCCCACCGAAGGCCGACTGCACCACCTGGCCTATGCCGTGGAAAGCCGCGAGGACGTGCTCCGCGCCGCCGATATTTTCATGGAAAACGGCGTACCGATCGATTTCGGCCCGGCCAAGCACTCCCGCACCCAGGGGTTCTTCCTCTACGTCATCGAACCCGGTGGAAACCGGATCGAGGTATTCTCCGGCGGGATCCACATCTTCTCCCCGGACTGGGAACCGGTCACCTGGGACACAGAGACGGGCGGGCGCAGCACGGCCTGGGGACTGGCCACTCCGCCGAGCTTCAAGGAATACGCCACCCCGCCCTACGTCGCCGCCGCAGCGCCGGTGGGCTGAGGCGTGGAAAATCTGCTGGAGGGAAGCGACGCAGACGCCGGCTCCTATGTGGCAAGCTTCTTCACCCTGTCCGGCAGCGGCTTCGGACAACCGCCACGGCACACGTTCTCCGACCGGGTCCGGGCCGCCGCAGAAGCAGGTTATGACGGCATCGGCCTGCACCTGAACGAACTCACCGACCCGGCCTGGAACGAGCTGCACACGGCCGACCCGTCGAGGGTTCTGGACCACATGGCCGGCGCCCTGAACGGGACCGGACTGGACGTCGTCGAAATCGAATTCGTCGGCGGCTGGTGCGACGGGCCCGGCAACCCCGCCGTGGCCCGCGCTGCTGAACTCGTTGGCGAGGTCGCCGGGCACCTGGCCACCAACACAGTGGGGGGGCACCACGTCAGCGTGGGGGAGTTCACAGCCGGACCGCCCGCAGACCCGCAGCTCGCAGGCCGCGGACTGGCCGAATTCGCCGAAGCCCTGGCCGGCACCGGCTACGTCCCCGCCATCGAGGCCTTCGCCTGGTCAAAGATGCCGGACTACGGCCTAGTCCGGGACATTCAGGCGGTTACAGGCGTGGGCGGCGCCCTGGCAGATACGTGGCATGCCTTCAACACCGGCTGCACCACCGACGGGATCACCAGAGGAGAGATGGGCCTGATCACAGCCGTCCAGCTCAACGGCGGCTACCGCGTCCACGAAGATTTCCTGGCCAATGCACGCTCAACCCGACGGCTGCCCGGAGACGGCGATCTCGACGGCGAAGGCTTCGTCCGCGCCGTCCGCGCCGCCGGCTTCACCGGGCCATGGTGCGTCGAAGTCAACTATCCCGAATTCCGCGAACTCGATGCCGCCGCTGCAGCCAGCAGCAGCATCTCCGCCGCCCGCACCCTCATGGCAGCGGCCCAGACGCCATCCCTAATCCGCCAAACGCCTTAGCGCCCAGACCCGCGCGCCCACACCACCAGAAAGCAGCCCATGACCAACCGTATCCTGGTCCTGAACGGACCCAACCTGAACATGCTCGGCACCCGCGAACCTGAAATCTACGGTAGCGACTCGATTACCGACGTCGAACGCCTGGTCCGCGATCGGGCAGCCACGCATGGACTGGAAGTGGACTTCCTGCAAAGCAATCACGAGGGCGACCTCATCGACGCCCTGCACCGGGGCCGCAGCGAAAACATCGGCTGCGTCATCAACCCTGCCGGGCTGACCCACACCTCCGTGGCGCTGCACGACGCCATCAAGGCCTCCGAACTGGACGTCGTCGAAGTCCACATCAGCAACCCCCACACCCGCGAAACTTTCCGCCACCACTCCTTTGTCTCGTCCGTGGCCAAGGCGGTGATAGCCGGCGCCGGGGTCAGCGGTTACGCCTTCGGCGTGGACATCATCGCCGCCCGATACGCCGCAAAGTCCCCTGCGAAAAGCACGACCCCACAGGAGATCTGAGATGTCACAGAGAAAACTCCGTGTCGGCATCATCGGCTGCGGAAAGATCGCGATCAACCACGCGGCGGCCCTTCAGAGCATCCCCGAGGTTGAACTGGTCGCCTGCTGTGACGTCGACGGCGAACGGGCCGCCGCATTCGCGGCGGACCACGGAATCCCCCGAGCCTACGGCGACGTGGAAGAACTGCTCACCAGCGGCCTCGACGCAGTGACCATCTGCACCCCGCACCCGGTCCACGAAGCGGGCGTCCTCGCCGCCGCCAGACACGGGCTGCACGTCCTGTGCGAGAAGCCCATTGCCATTACCCTCGACGAGACTGACCGCATGATCGAGGCCTGCCGCGACGCCGGAGTGAAACTCGGTGTCCTCTTCCAACGGCGCTTCTGGCCCGCCGCGCAACGCATCAGGGAAGCGCTTGACGACGGGACCCTCGGCACCCCGATCATCGGCACCTGCACGGTGCGACTCGGACGGGACGCCGACTACTACGCCGAACCCTGGCGCGGCCGCTGGGACACTGAGGGCGGCGGCGTGATGATCAACCAGGGCATCCACTACCTTGACCTGCTTCAGTGGTTCATGGGTGACTGCGTGAGCGTCAGCGCACGGATCGCCACTCTCAAGCACGGGGACCACATGGAAACGGAAGACACCTGCGTCGCCACCCTCGAGTTCGCCTCCGGCGGGCTCGCCACCCTCACAGCCTCCGTGACTTTCGCGCCGGGGCTCGGTAATCAGGTCCTGGTCAGCGACGCCGCCGGCCAGACCGCATCCCTGACCGAAATGCCGGAAGGAACCTGTGTGGGAAACGACATCTGGACAGTCGGCGGCGCCGAGGAATACGTACTGCCGCACTCGGTGGAGATCGACAACGACCCCACCCTGGCCACTATCCACCAAGGCCTTACGCCTTACCACCGTGAGCAGATCGAGGAATTCATCCAGGCCGTTCTGGACGACCGCGAGCCAGCTGTCTCCGGAACCGACGCCCGCAAACCGCTGGCGGTCATCATGGCAATCTACGAATCCGCCCGTACCGGCAGGCCGGTGGCCGTGTCCCAGCTGCCGGCAGTAATCAGTTGAGCGGGAGAGGCCGGTCCCATGTCAAGGCGGATCCGGGGAAGTTCGCACCACCCATCCACCGGGCCGTCCCCGACGGGCGTCGTCCCCAACGCGCGGTCGATCCCTCGTCATCCGAATACCATTCGCCATCGTCGCCGGACTGACAATGCCTATTCAGGCCCGAATCAACGACGAGCTCTCCATCCGCCTCAACGATGGAGTGCTCGCAGGGATCGTCAGCTTCCTCGGCTCGGCACTCCTGATGGGCGCAGCCGTGCTCTGGATGGCCAGCGGACGCACAGCACTACGTTTCCCCCGTTGCAGGGACGCGGGACCGAAGGATTCCCTTATAACTGCTACACAGCCGGCGTGATCGGCTCAGCCGCGACGAGCCAGACCCTCAGCGGCTTCGTAGTGGACCGCCTTGCTAAGCTCCTGAACAAGCACACTTAGCCCTCCAGTGTCGCGACGATCGTTAGAATCCACCCTGCCCGTCCGGGGCCAGAAAGACTTGACGCAACCAGTCTTTGAGGAAAACGCAAATCACACTGTTCGGACTGGTTGGCGTGGCGCTGGCCGTCAGGACGGTCTTGTACGCCGTTTCGCCGAGGATCGGGGAGACCCCAAGTCCCATCACGTTGCTTCTGCATGTGGGGCTGGTCACTGGCGGGAATCCTCATGACCTTCCAACATTCCATGAACGGCGCCTTGCCGTCCACGTCCGGGTCTCCAATGCCCGGGACGTTGGTGGATGATTTTGCAGGGTCGCTCATGCTGGTACTCAGCCCGGCCTCCCGCCGGACCCGTGGCTATACCTTGGCGAAGTCCTTGACTGCCTCAACCTGCTCATCAGCGCCGTTCTCTCGCGTAACATCGGGGTCCTGCTGACGGGGCAGGGAATGACTGCGGTAACTTAATAGATCCCCGATCCTGGACTGGCTTCTGCCCTCGCCCGGCAGCGCGATTTACGTCGAGACTGAACTGGGCACAGGGCTCGCTCTGGTGGCAATCGTGATGGCGGCCCTGCCGGGATCCAGCCGTCCGCGGTCTCCGTTTCGCACAGCGGACGCGAAGGATTGCCCGTAACCGCTGAATGGACCAGCGGGTCAGTATGGCCGGGAGCGGCCAGCCTCGTATACAAGGGGCGTCTGCTCCGAGCGGGCCCACACCTGAAAGCCCTCAGCCTTTTCGAACAACCTGCGTGGTTCCCTGTCTCCGCGGCTCAGCCAAAGGATGCCACCGTCCGGCGTCGTATCCTCAACGCGGCCACGCCGCACGGCGTTCCCGTCCATGCGTATCTCCACACTGGCGCCGGTCAGAATAGTCCAGTTGTCGATGCGGTAGTTGAAAGGAGAAATCAATCTTGCCGCGGTGAGGCACCCGCGGCGGGGCGACGGCGCGCTGGTTGTCCCAAGCATCTGGACTCCTCTATGGGTTACTGCCTCTGCCCTGTGCCGGGGGCCGACAGAGGGCAAGTCAAAGTGACTGCCTCCGCTGATTCTCTCCAAATCCGGTCCGGATCGACAGGAAGCGTACCAATGAGTGAAACGGCGGGCGGCTGCTGATCTGCCGGTGCTGTGGGACACAAAAGGGCGGTCCAAAGATAAACCAGCCTTGGACCGCTCACCATTGCCATCTTGACAAACAAGCCCTACATATCATCCAGGCTGCGGCGGCATCCGGGCGAAATCACCTACGCGCGTCAGCTTGCCCTGTATGGGCAAGAAAGGTTTCGCGCATGCGGTCCGGATCAGGATCTATACCGGTGAATATCCTGAACGCGTCGGCGGCCTGGTTGACGCACATCCGTCCGCCGTCCAAGGTCTGGCATCCCACAGCCCGGGCGGCACGGAGGAGTTCAGTTTCTATAGGCATATAGATGACGTCGGCCACCCAGTGCCGCGATTCCAGCAAGGACACGTTTAGCGGCGTTCCCGAATGGGCGGCCATGCCGATAGGGGTAGCGTTGACCAAGCCGTCGGCGGCCGCGAGTAGGGCAGGGACGTTCTGCCAGTATCCGGCGCCGACGCGTTCCTTGCCAAACTCCTGCTGCAGCGTCGCGACGAGCTTCTCAGCCTTTGATCCGTCCACATCCACTACTGTAAGGCGGTCGCTGCCCAAGCCAAGCAGTGCATACGCGACGGCTGACCCGGCCCCGCCGGCTCCCAGTTGGAGGACGTTGTTGAGAGACGCGTCTGGAAGTCCTTGGCGGAAACCACGAGCGAAACCCGAGTGATCAGTGTTGTATCCCGTGAAGCCTCGATCGGTGATCGTCACGGTGTTGACAGCCCTCAGCAACCTCGCTTCGTCGCTAACATGATCCAGATGCTCAAGAACGAGCTGTTTGCACGGGTGCGTGATGTTCAGCCCGTCGAACCCGAGCCTCGATGCCTGCTCGAGGACCTGCCCAACACTCTCGGGACCGAGGCCCAATTCGACAAGGTCGATGGGGCGATACACGTATTGAATGCCAAGGAACTGGGCTTCACGTTCATGCATGGGAGGGCTCAATGACGGCAGGACGCCGTCGCCGATGAGCCCAATGAGGTACGAGGTTTGCGTCAGGGCGTGTCCGGTGTGGAGTGCCTGAGTATTCATGTTTATTCCCGCTTCGTAGATCGGCTGGTTTGCAGGCCGCACTTAGCTGATGGACAGACGTTCGACCTTGTCGACAAGGAAGATGTAGGCCAGGGCTCCGATCACTGCCACGACGGCGATGTAGCCGATACCGCCAACGAACGACCCGGTGAGCTGGACGACAAAGCCCACCACCAGAGGGGATACAACGCCGCCGAGGTTTCCCACGAAGTTGAACAGGCCGCCGGTGATGCCAAGCTTCCCGATGGGAGCAATATCGGCCACCAGGGACCAGGAGATCGCAGACATTCCTTGAGCAAAGAAGGCAACCGACATGATGGTGATGATCAGTCCCGGGCTGTCCGTGTAGTTCGCCAGAATGATGACAGACGCGAGCGCGAGTCCGGTGATGATGGGCGCTTTACGCGCAATGTTGATGGACATTCCCCGCCTGAGCATCCAGTCCGACCAGCTTCCGGCGAAGAAAACACCCACCATCGCAGTGAGGTATGGAATCGATGCCAGGAGCCCGGCACTGAGCAGAGTAAAATGCTTGGCGCTGACCAGGTAGGAGGGGAACCATGTCAGGAAGAAGAAGAGCGTGGATGCATTAGCGAACTGCCCGACGAGGACGCCTATCATTTGACGGTTTTTGAGCAGTTTCGGAATGTCGGACCAGCGAGCCTTGTCCTTGGTGGCTGTCTCAGTGACTGCGCCGCCCTCCTCGAGAAGCGCGAGTTCTTCCGCCGAGACTTTGGGGCTGTGTTTTGGGGAGTTACGAATCTTGGTGAACCACACAACGGCCCATGCCAGCCCCAGACCCGCCGACAGATAGAACACTGACTGCCAGCCAAGGGCGGTGGCCACCAGTGCCAGTACCGGTGCCGCGAGTGCCAGTCCGATGTATTCCCCGGCCGTGTAGGAAGCGGTGGCTATGCCACGTTCCTTCTTGGGGAACCACGAAGCGACCAGAGCAGAATTAGCCGGGAAGGCAGGTGATTCAGCCACTCCGAGAGCCAACCGTAGCCCGAAAAGCGCACCGAATCCGCGTGAGAGACCCATCGCTGCGGTAACCAAGGACCAGGCAACAAGTGCGTAACCGAAAGCCAGCCGGGCACCCAGCTTGTCGATAAGCCAGCCAGCGGGGATCTGCAGCAGTGCATATGTCCACCCGAAAGCCGAGAAAATCAGACCCATCTCTGCAGCCCCAAGGTGTAGGTCCTTGGTCAGGGCTGGAGCAACGATTGCCATGTTCGCACGGTCGAGATAGTTGATGGCAGTGCCGACCGAAATGACAATGAGAATCCCAAAACGGACTCTGCTTCCCTTGGCCGGTTTAGGTCGCGGCGCTGCGACCTGTTGGTGTTGCTGTGTCATTCTCATTTTCCTGTCTTGAGGATGTGCGGTTCCCGGTAACGGGATTGCGGAACTCTCATGTCGGCCGTGATCTTACGAGGGGGTATGCGGCCCATCCCCCCACAGATCGATGACCTTTGCAATAATGGAACGACTCGAGTGTGACCCGGGCCACCTGCGCGGCACAACGCCGCGTACCGGTGAGTGAAACGCAACGCACGGGGTATTGCATCACCAGGCCGAAGAGTGTCTGCTGGCAGCTCTGGGCTGCCTAGGCGACAAGGGCCTCGGATTACGCGGAGCTCGCATCCCTCGCCTCCGTCTGGAGGAGTAAATGTCAGTGAAAACACGTACGGGCAGGCCGGCACGATCACGGACGTACGTCCGACATGGTGCCGTCGCGTCAAGTCTCTCGCCGGGGTCGCTCTATGAGTTGCCCATGGACACAACAGTGGAGTGAGGCTTCACCTGGAAGGCGTCGGCGACGCCATCGGCGCCAGCAATGCCTGATGCTTCCTCTGGGCGCAAGCTGGCGCGCGGCCTGCCGCGGTCTGTTCGTGCCGGGGCGTTGAGGCTCGGTGGCGGGGGGCTGCTTGAGCCGGACAGCCATGTAACGCTGCGGTCAACCGTTGCGCGAGGAAGTGTGAGCACTGCTTATCGTCAGCCATCTGCGCTTGCAAAGTGCAGAGAAGC
>DATCNU010000120.1:0-37300 GCA_036565085.1 Arthrobacter sp. | reverse complement strand
GGACTATACGGCCATCGCCGACAAGCTGGCAGCAGTCGGGCCATTGGCAGACGCGCTGGGCTTCACCGTCAAGAACGTCACCTACAAACTCGCCGGCCCGCTGGACCGGCTCAGCCGTTCGAACGGCGTGATGCTTGGCGGCGCCGCGGACGGGCGGCCGGCGATCGACACCGACGCGAAGATGGCCGAAGCCATCCTGACCTTCTCCGGCACCACCAACGGCGCTCTGTCCGTGCAGGGCTTCAAGGACCTCGAAGTCCGGACCGGAAGGAAACTCGCAGACCTGTCTGAAGGGTCTGAGGAAAAGTTCATCACCTTCGCCCAGACCCAGGCCGGCCCCGTCCCGGTGATCACCTCACCGGAATGGTCCGGCTCGGAGACTGGCGGCCGGCGCTATGCCCCGTTCACCATCAACATCGAACGGCTCAAGCCCTTCCACACCCTGACCGGCCGGATGCACTTCTTCCTCGACCACGACTGGATGATCGACATCGGCGAGGCCCTGCCGATCTACCGGCCGCCTCTGGACATGCACCGGCTCTTCGGCGAACCCAAACTCGGCGCGAACGGGCAGTTGGAGGTGGTGGTCCGCTACCTGACGCCGCACTCCAAGTGGTCCATCCACTCGGAATACCAGGACAACCTGCTGATGCTTTCGCTCTCCCGAGGGGGACCCACCGTGTGGATGAGTCCGGCCGACGCCGAGTCCATCAAGGTCAGGGACAACGACTGGGTTGAGTGCCTGAACATCAACGGCGTCCTGGTGGCCCGGGCGATCGTGAGCCACCGCATGCCGGCCGGGGTAGTCTACGTCCATCACGCGCAAGAGCGCACCATCGATGTGCCGAAGTCCGAGGCGACCGGAAGGCGAGGCGGCATCCATAACTCCGTGACCCGGCTGCTGGTCAAGCCCTCGCATCTGATCGGCGCCTACGCCCAGCTGGCCTACGCGTTCAACTACCTTGGCCCCACCGGAAACCAGCGCGACATGGTTGCCACCGTCCGACGTCGTTCACAGGAGGTGCAGTACTGATGCGTGTCATGGCTCAAATGGGCATGGTCATGAACCTGGACAAATGCATCGGCTGCCACACTTGTTCCGTAACCTGCAAACAGGCCTGGACCAACCGTGCGGGCACCGAATACGTCTGGTTCAACAACGTCGAAACCCGCCCGGGGCAGGGGTACCCCCGCCGCTACGAGGACCAGGAGAAATGGCACGGCGGCTGGGAACTGAACAAACGCGGCAAACTGGTGCTCAAGGCCGGCGGCCGGGTGAAGAAGCTGCTGGGGATCTTCGCCAGCCCGGTCCAGCCCGAGCTCAAGGACTACTACGAGCCGTGGACCTATGACTACAAAACCCTCGTGGACGCGCCGCTGGGCGACGATTTCCCGGTGGCCCGGCCCAAGTCCCTGATCACTGGCGAGGACACCAAGATCACCTGGTCCGCGAACTGGGACGATGACCTGGGCGGCTCCACCGAATACGGCCACCTGGACCCGATCGTGGAGAAGGTCCGGCGCGAGTCCGAGGACAAGATCAAGTTCGCCTACGAACAGACCTTCATGTTCTACCTGCCACGGATCTGCGAGCACTGCCTGAACCCCTCCTGCATGGCTTCCTGCCCCTCCGGCGCCATCTATAAGCGTGTGGAGGACGGGATCGTTCTGGTGGACCAGGACAAGTGCCGCGGCTGGCGGCAGTGCGTCACCGGCTGCCCGTACAAGAAGATCTATTTCAACCACAAGACCGGCAAGGCCGAGAAGTGCACCTTCTGCTACCCCCGGGTGGAGGTAGGACTGCCGACGGTCTGCTCGGAGACCTGTGTGGGCAGGCTACGCTACCTGGGGCTCTTTTTGTACGACGCCGACGCCGTCACCGCAGCAGCGTCCGTCACCGACCCACAGGAACTTTACGACGCCCAGATGGACGTGCTGCTGGACCCGAACGACCCCGCGGTCCAGGCCCAGGCCCGGGCACAGAACATCCCCGAGGACTGGATCGACGCCGCCAGGCGCTCGCCGGTCTACGCGCTGGCCAAGGTCTATAAGGTGGCCCTGCCGCTGCACCCGGAATACCGGACCATGCCGATGGTCTGGTACGTCCCGCCGCTCTCACCGGTGGTGGACCTGCTGCGGGACCAGGGGCACGACGGCGAGGATCACGGCAACCTCTTCGGCGCCATCGACGCGCTGCGCATCCCGGTGGAATACCTCGCCGAACTCTTCACCGCCGGTGACGCGGACCGGGTCACCGCAGTGCTGAAGAAGCTCGCTGCCATGCGCTCCTTCATGCGCGGCATCAGCCTGGGCAACGACCCCGACGACTCCATCCCGGAAGCCGTCGGCATGGACAGCCAGACCATGTACGAGATGTACCGGCTGATGGCGATCGCCAAGTATGAGGAACGCTATGTGATCCCCAAGGCGCATGTGGAACAGGCCCACGACCTTGAGGAGATGGGCTGCTCGCTGGATTTCGACGGCGGCCCGGGCATGCAGGACTCCTCCCCCTTCGGTGAAGCCAGCGGCAGGCCCGTGCCGGTGGCAGTGGAGACCTTCAACGCCCTGCGCGACCGGCAGACCTCCGGGGCGGCGGCCGGTGAGGCAACCCTGCGAGGCCGGGTGAACCTGCTGAACTGGGACGGCACAGGGGCGCCGTCGGGTCTGTTCCCCGATAAGTCGAGTGAACCTGATACCCCGGCAGCGGGGGAACGGCCGTGACCCGGCGCGAGCAGGTGGTCTACATGGCCGGTGCGTGGTGCCTGTCCTACCCTGATGAGGACCTCATCGCCAAGGTGCCGCTCATGCGCGCCGCGCTGGCTGAGTTCCCCGGCGCCGTCGCCGATTTCCAGGAGGTGCTGGATTCACTGGCCTCCACACCAATGATGGAGGTCCAGGCCCACTACGTCCGCGAGTTCGACCTTGGCCGGCGCCACGCGCTGCACCTGAGCTACTGGACGGACGGCGATACCCGGCGCCGCGGCGAAGTCCTGGGCAGCTTCAAACATGCCTACAGGCAAAGTGACATCCTGGTGGACACCCACGGGGAACTGCCGGACTACCTGCCGATGGTGCTTGAATACGCCGCGCTGGTTGACATGACGGCCGGGCGCGACCTGCTGATCCGTTACCGTGCGAGCCTCGAGATGCTCCGCTTCGGCCTGCTGAGAGACGAACTGCCGCACGCCCGGATCCTGCAGGCCATTTGCGCGACCCTGCCCGGGAAATCCCCGGCCGATGAGCAGGCCGTCATGCGGATGGCGGGCTACGGCCCGCCCACCGAAGCGGTAGGCCTTGACCCCTACGATCCGCGGCTGCTGCCCGTGAAGGGGGCCTGACCATGCTGACCTTCGAAACGGAGCCCGGCGCCGCCGTGGAACTCTCCGCCCTGGACATCGTGCTCTGGGGTGTCCTGCCCTACGTGATGATGGTGGTGCTCGTGGGCGGGCTGGTGTGGCGCTATAAATACGATCAGTTCGGCTGGACCACCAGGTCCTCACAGCTCTACGAATCGAAGCTGCTGCGCATCGCATCCCCGCTGTTCCACTTCGGTCTGCTGGCCGTCATCGCCGGGCACTTCTTTGGCCTGGTCATCCCCATGGCGTGGACCCAGGCCGTGGGGATGAGCCAGGAGTTCTATCATGTCAATGCGCTCCTCGTTGGCGGGATCGCCGGCGTGGGAACCCTGGGCGGGATCCTCCTGCTGATCTACCGCCGCCGCACCACCGGACCGGTGTTCATGGCCACCACCAGGAACGACAAGACGATGTACGTGGTGCTGACCGCCGCGATCGTGTTCGGCCTGTGGACCACGCTGGCGAGCGTTTTCGAAGGTGAGCACGGCCACAACTACCGCGAAACGGTGGCCCCGTGGTTCCGCTCGCTCTTTATCTTCCAGCCGGACATTGCGTCCATGGCTGCGGCGCCATTCTCCTTCCACATCCACACCCTTGTAGGAATGGCCCTCTTTGTGATCTGGCCGTTTACCCGGCTGGTCCACGCCTTCACCGCGCCGCTGCACTACCTTTTCCGGCCCTACATCGTCTACCGCTCGCGGGACAAGGACCTGTCCGGCGCCAGGAGTGCCGGCGTTGCCTCACGCCGAGGCTGGTCGGCCGTCGGAACCCGCGACCGTGATACGCGCAACCGTTGACCTAAAGGAGAACACCATGGCCGGATCAGCGCTGCTTCCCACGTCCGCCCCCGCTGGCCGGACCCTCAACCTGGTACTCGCCACCTCGGCCTCGGTGGTGTGCTTCTGGGCCTGGAACTCCGTGGCAACATTGGGTCCTTTCTATACGCAGAACCTGCACCTGAACCCGGCCGCCACCGGAGTTCTCGTGGCCATGCCCGTGTTCGTGGGATCACTGGGGCGGATCGTCGTCGGAACGCTGACCGACAGGTACGGCGGCCGCGCCATGTTCACGTTTGTCCTCCTGGCCACCATCCTCCCGATCCTCCTCGTGGCGCTCGGCGGCACCCTGAGCTCCTTCGCGGTGGTGCTTGGCGCCGGGCTGCTGCTCGGGGTCGCCGGGACGGTCTTCGCCGTCGGGATCCCCTTTGTCAGCGCCTGGTTCGAGCCGTCCCGGCGCGGCTTCGCTACCGGGGTCTTCGGCGCGGGGATGGGCGGGACGGCGCTCGCCGCATTCCTCAATCCGCGCCTCGTCGCCGGAATCGGCTACTTTCAGACACACGCGCTGATCGCCGGGCTCCTGGCCGCCATGGCTGTCCTCACCTGGTTCCTCATGAAAGAGTCCCCGGGCTGGACCCGCAGCAATGCTTCGGTCCTGCCCAAGCTCCTCGACGCCGCCCGCACGCCGGTGACCTGGAAGATGTGCTTCCTCTATGCAGTAGTCTTTGGCGGCTTCGTCTCGTTTGCCACCTACCTGCCCACCTATCTCCGGGATGTTTACAGCTTCGATCCGAGCGGAGCCGGGGCACGTACGGCCGGATTCGCCCTGGCCGCAGTGCTGGCCAGGCCAATAGGCGGCGTACTCGCTGACAGGCTGGGCGCCAAACCGGTCGTGATCATCTCGCTGGCGAGCGTCGCCGTGCTCGCCTGGGTGGTGAACCTCCGCCCCGACGGCGAAGTCCCGGCAGGGTTCACGTTCACGGCGATGGCCGCCGCCCTCGGACTGGGTGCCGGCGGCGTTTTCGCTTGGGTCGGGGTTCTGGCACCGCAAGGGAAAGTGGGCAGCATCAGCGGCCTGGTCAGTGCGGCAGGTGGCCTGGGCGGCTACTTCCCGCCCCTGGTCATGGGGGCAACGTACGACGCCGCGACCCGCAGCTACTCGATAGGTCTGCTACTGCTCGTCGCCACCGCCCTGCTGGCCTTAGTCTTTACCCCGCTGGCACTGCGCGGCCCCTCGAAACGAACCGTCGCAGCAAAGACACGATAAGCGGCAGACTCACTCAAGGCATAGCCTGCCATCAACGCAGCAGGTCCTAGGCCCGGCGCGTTGCGTCCTCTTCCGCCCCTCCGGCTGCCGTTGAACCTTCGGCCACCGGCGTTCCGCCCCATCCCTTGACCGCCTTGGGCTTGGCGAAGAAGATCGCCACGGCCGCGCCGAGCAGGATCACACTGGCCGGAAGCAGGATGGACTGGCCCATCGCCGTCGAGAACCCCTCATGCAGCGCCGCAGGCAGGGTCCCGCCGAACGACATCGGGCTCGCGCCACCCGGGGCGCCTGGAGGTGCCGGAAGTTCCGCAGCCAGCCGCGCCTGGATCAGTACCGCGATGGCGGCGCTGCCCAGGACGGCGCCGATCTGCCTGGTGGTGTTGTAGACGCCGGAGCCCGCGCCGGCCTGCCGCGGCGGAAGGTTCCGGGTGGCGGTGGTACTGAGCGGTGCCCAGATGCCGGCGTTCGCGAAGCCGAGCACGGCGCTGGGCAGCAGGAACAGCCAGATTGGCGTGTCGGGGTGCATCAGCGCGGCGTTCCAGAACAGGGCCACGGCCATGAGCAGCAGCCCGCCGGAGGTGATGTATTTGGGATTGACGTGGTCGATGATCTTGCCCACGACGGGCGCGAGTCCGCCGGAGATGAGGGCCATCGGCACCATCATGAGCGCCGACTGTGTGGGCGTGAGGCCGCGGACGATCTGGTAGTAGAAGATCAGCGGCAGGCTGAACCCGGTCACGGTGAATCCCACGGTGGTGATGCCTATGTTGGCGAGGGAGAAATTGCGGTCCCTAAAGAGGGAAAGCGGGAGCAGGGGCTCGCCCTTGTTGATCCGCTGCCACACCACGAAGACGGCGAGAACGGCAACCCCCGCAATGATCAGTCCCCACACCGTGACGGGCCCGGTGATGGTGCCCCAGTTGTAGGTCTCGCCTTCCTGGAGGCCGAACACCAGCAGGAAAAGTCCGACGGCGCTGAGCAGCACCCCGGGGACGTCGAATTTGTGCGGGTGGGTGCTCAGTGCCGGGACGAAGCGGAAGGCAAGGATGAAGCCGGCGATGCCCACCGGGACGTTGATGAAGAAGATCCATTCCCAGCCGAGCCCGTCCACCAGGACTCCGCCGAGGATCGGGCCCACGAGGGTGGCGACGCCGGCCGTGGCTCCCCAGATGCCCATAGCGGCGCCGCGCCGGTCCGGAGGGAAGATGCGGGTGATGACGGCCATGGTCTGCGGTGTCATCATCGACGCGCCGAGGCCTTGCAGGACGCGGGCCCCGATGAGTGTCTGGACGTCCCCGGACAGTCCGCACCAGAGCGAGGCTGCGGTGAAGACCACCAGCCCGGTCAGGTACAGCTTCTTCGGGCCGAAGCGGTCACCGAGGCGTCCGGTGATGAGCAGCGGGACGGCGTAGGCGAGCAGATAGGCGCTGGTCACCCAGATCACCGAGTTGATGTCGGCGTCGAGCCCTTCCATGATCCGGGGGTTCGCCACCGAAACAATCGTGGTGTCGATCAGGATCATGAAGAAGCCGATCACGAGGGACCAGAGTGCGGGCCAGGGCCTGGCTACGTTTTCCATCGGTATCCTTAGCGTCTTGTCGGCTACAGCGTCTTGTCGGCTACAGCCTGCTCTGGGCTGCCGCGTCTTGTGGGCTGCCGGGCCAGCCGGCGGGACTGGCTGGACCGGTGGAACCATTCATTCGGGCTGGTTAAGGCCCGAGCAGGTCAAGGATCGCGGTCCGGGCAAACATCCCGGCCGCCGCGCGGGCGGAAGGCGAACCGGCATCGGGATCCGCGCCGGCGTCCACCAGTACCTGTGCCACCTCCGTGTAGCCCTTGAAGGCCGCCCCGGCAAGGGGAGTCTGCCCGCGGTCGTTGGCTGCGTTGGCGTCTGCCCCATGCTGGAGAATGAGCTGCACGGTCTCTGCGTGGCCATGGTACGCGGCCAGCATCAGCAGGGAATCCCCCGCCGCGTTGGACATGCCGGCAGGTGCCCCGGCGTCCAGGTAGCCGCGCAGCAATCCGGTATTGCCTTCCCGTGCCGCCTGGAACAGCGTGTGGGCGAGGGCGACCGTCTCCTCGTCGGGTTCTGTGGCAGGGTCGTGGCCGGAGTACGGCGAAAGGCCGGGTTCAGTCATGCGCGTGTCCCCCTGAGGAATCCTGTCTGGCGCCCGACGACCTGGCCGGCGTCGGGGGCAACGATCACTTCCTGGGCTGCGATGTAGGGCTCCTTGCCGTCCATGACTGTCAACATCTCATCGGGCCCTACGGAGCGCTTGATGACTGCCAGGGCCACCGGACCCATTTCGTAGTGCTGGGCCACGGAGGTCACCACACCCACTTTGCGTTCTCCGAGCAGGACCTGGCTGCCCGCCGCAGGCATGGTGTGCTGCGAGCCGTCCAGCTGGAGGAACACGAGACGCCGCGGCGGGTGGCCCAGGTTGTGTACCCGCGCAACGGTTTCCTGGCCCTTGTAGCAGCCCTTGGCCAGATGCACTGCAGTCCGCAGCAGATCGAGTTCATGGGGAATGGTTTTGTCGTCGGTCTCCGATCCGAGCCGCGGGCGCCAGGCGGCGATGCGGAGGGCCTCGGCGGCGAGGACGCCGGCAAGGGGGCGCTCCCCCACCGTCTCCATCAGCCGGGCTGCCGGGACCAGGTATTCGATCCACGGCCGCTCCAGCCCGGGATGTTCGGCTTCCGCCACCACCGAGTACGCATAGCCGCCGGCGCCTACGTGCGGCCACGGATCCCGCCATGCCAGCAGCCCGGACCATTCCTCGATGGCCTTGGTGGAGCCGATCACTGCCCATTCTGCCGAGACGTCCTCGATCTCAACCCGCAGCATGAACTTCATCTTGTTCAGCCATTCGGCCAGCGGAGCCGCCTCGGCCGCCTCGACGATCAGCCATGTGGTCCCGCCGTCGTCGATGACGCGGGCATCAAATTCAATGCGCCCCTGGACGCTCAGCAGGAGCAGTTCGCTTGATTCGCCCGGCTGCAGGCCGGTGACCAGCTGCGAAGACAGCGTGTTCAGCCAGCTCAGGCGGTCCGGGCCCGCTACTGTGACCACGCCGCGATGCGAAAGGTCGACGACGGCGGTTCCTGCCGCCAGCGCCCGCTGCTCCCGCAGCGGCTCACCATAATGGGATGCGACGCCGGCGTCCGCGCCGGCTGCCTCAACGGCGCCGGGGCGCGACAGCAGTGGGCTGTGAATAGTCATATGTACTAGAAGTCCTCGATGGTCAACGGTATTCCGGGTTTTCGAAATCGAATCGCGTGCCGGCCTTCCATTCTTCCGGAAGGTTGCCGTAAGCGGGAATCCCGCCGTCGTCCTTGAGCAGGCGTGCCAGGTGAAGCAGGTTCCAGGTCATGAACGTGGTATTCCGGTTCGTGAAGTCGGACTCCGGGCCGCCGGACCCTTCGTCCAGGTAGCTCGGGCCAGGCCCCACCGGTCCGATCCAGCCGGCATCGGCCTGTGGCGGAATGCTGAAGCCGATGTGCTGCAGGCTGTAAAGGACGTTCATGGCGCAGTGCTTGATTCCGTCTTCATTGCCGGTGATCAGGCATCCGCCCACCTTGGGGTAGAACGCCCACTGCCCCTTGTCGTTCAGCTGCCCTGAATGGGCGTAAAGGCGTTCGATCAGTTTCTTGGTTTGCGAGGAGTTGTCCCCCAGCCAGATGGGACCAGCCACCACCACGATGTCGGCTTCTCTGACTGCCGGGTAGAGGCTGGGCCACTCATCCGCCGGCCAGCCATGTTCGGTCATGTCCGGGTACACGCCGCTGGCAATGTCATGGTCGACGGTCCTGATCACCCGGACGCTGACACCCTGTTTCTCCATAATCAGCCGGCTGATCCTGATCAGGCCATCAGTGTTGCTGGTTTCCGGAGACCTCTTGAGCGTGCCGTTGAAGAACACCGCCTTCAGGTCGCTGTAGTCCTTGGAGTTCCGCGATGCATCCATGGCACTGCCCCCTTTTGTTCACGTCCCTTGATTCACGCCGGCACCGGTGAAGCATTTGCCGGTCTATTGATGGGCCGAGTCTACTGCTGGAGTATGCGCCGGTGGGGGTCAGGCCACCCTTTTCAGAAAAGCAGAGGCATGGGCTTCAAGTCCATTGCCGGGCTGGGTGGTTCCGCCTGCGGCGACGTCCCACCGCCACAGCAGGTTGCCGTCCACCAGACCGAAGATCCGGGTGGCGGCGCTGTAGTCCTTGGAATGGCTGCCGCGCATGACCATATCGGTGGTGAGCTGGATCTGCGGGCCCTTGATCTGCCCGTAGTACAGCTCCGAAATCCCGCCGGGATGTGAGATGGACACCGAAATGTCGAAGCCCCCATCTTTGTTGCGCAGGGCCTCGACTTCGTCGGCGCTCTTTAAGGCCGGGACGATGTCCGCGGGGACCAGGCCCGGGCCGCCGTCGGCATCCAGCTGTTTGCGCTCCAGTGCCCAAAAACCGGTCTCAACGGTCAGTGGCCGCAGGAGGGTGCCGTCGTCGTCGGTCAACCAGCTTTCCGCGCGGTATTGCAGGTATGGCAGCCCGTTGTGGGTGAACGAAACATGCTGGAAGAAGTGCTCTGAACCCTCGTCTCCGCTGCCTAGGCGTCCGCGGCCTTCCCACTCACCAATGAGCCAGGAAAGCGGAACAAGTTCTGGGGTCAGGTCTGTTGGAATCTCAATCGGCACGGCAGTTACCTCGGGAAACGGCTGGCCCCGGAAGGGGCCTACTTCTGGCCCTTGAACAGGCGGTAGACCACAAAGCCGGCGAACCATGCCATGGACAGGCTGGCGATGCCGAGCAGGACAAGGAAGAAGATTTCAAATGCAAGTACGGACATGATGCCATCCTAACGCTTAGTAGATGAGTAATTTGTCTATGAAGTAGGCCAGTGAACCAACCGCGGAGACTGGCGCCAAACCCATGCTAAGGGCTGCCAGGAGATTCAAAGGCCCGCCCCGGACTGTGACGAGCCGGCGGAAACTGACCAGGACGGCGCCCACCACCACTCCGAACAGAGCCGCCGGCAGGACCGCGATATCCGAGAAGACCAGGCCGGCCAGCGGACCGGCAAGTCCTGCCAGCACGATGCCCAGTGGCGCGACGATACTGTCCGGCCAGCGGATCAGGCCGGCGAGCAGGGCCGCGGCGGCACTGATGGCGGCAACCAGGAGCATTTCGCGGACACCGTTGAACCGGGCCCCGGCAATCCAGCCGGCGCCGAGGCAGGAAAGCAGCACACCCGCGCAACAGCCCAGGGTGGACTCCAGCCGCTGGGCCTGGCCAGTGCCGCGGACCAGCTGAACCACGAAGACGGCCATCATCCCCAGGGCAATGAAGGCGGGGGTCCAGTCAAGGTAACCCGGAGCCGGGATCAAGGTCGCGGCCAGTGCCGATCCGGCCCCCGAAAGGCCGATAACGGCTGCGAGCGTTTTTTTCGCAGGGATCCGGAGGAAGTGCGGCCAGCCGATGCCTACGGCCAGGGCCGCAGCGACGGCGACGGCGGTCAGTGCCTCCTGTGAGGTGTACACGCCGGCAATGATGGCAGCCAGGCCGGCCACCCCGAAGACTCCGATGGTCCACGAGCCCGGGGAACGCACAGTGGCCCTCAGCTCCGCGGTCATACGGGGCCCGGCCCTGGTGTGCCCGGCTTCGACTCTGCACTCAATTCGCTGCATTCCCATTCTGGCGGCGGTCCCGGCAAGGCGGCTGCGCCCTCCGCGGCAGGGCTTTTGTGCCCATTGCTCAATCCTGCCCCATGTGACCGGGATATGTCGCAAAACGAACCACTGGCGGGCCGGATCCATGCCTGCGGGGCGGCTGTTGGGTATACTCAAAGCTCAGCTACGCTTATTGCTGCGGTAGCTGTAGGTCATGTTTATAGGCGCACGTTTATCAGCAATGGCCCATACCGCAGCAGTGAGACAGTATCGGCCGGTGAAAACCCGGTTCAGTCGCCCAATGATGCGCGGACGGCCCTTGGAGGAATAATGTCGCACATCCTGTTACTGACGAACAGCACCGGCTCATCGGTGGACATCCTGCCTGCCTTGGAACTCCTGAATCACCGCGTACATATCCTTGCCGCCGAGCCCACGGCCCTTCTAGAGACGGATCCTTGCGACATCGTCCTTCTGGATGCCCGCAAGGACCTCGTTGGGGCCCGCTCTCTGACCCAACTGCTGAAGGCCACCGGCCTCAGCGCGCCGCTGGTGCTCATCCTGACCGAAGGCGGCATGGCAGCTGTTTCCTCCGCCTGGGCCGTGGACGACATCGTGCTCGACTCCGCCGGGCCCGCCGAGGTGGAAGCACGGATCCGCCTCTCGGTGGCGCGGGCCGTTCCGGACAAAGAGGACGTCCCCACGGAGATCCGGGCGGCCGGCGTCGTTATTGACGAGGCCAGCTACACCGCCCGCGTCAACGGCGCACCGCTGAACCTGACCTTCAAGGAATTCGAACTCCTGAAATACCTGGCCCAGCACCCCGGGCGCGTCTTTACCCGACAGCAGTTGCTGACCGAGGTGTGGGGCTACGACTACTACGGCGGCACGCGGACGGTGGATGTCCACGTCCGCCGCCTGCGCGCCAAGCTCGGCGCCGACCACGAAAACCTGATCAGCACAGTCCGCAATGTGGGCTACCGCCTCACCCTCGTCCGGCAGCAGGAAGACGAGCTGACCGAGGCCTGAGCCTTTACCAGCCCATTACATGGCCCAATACATGGCAACAGCCCCGGACCGCTGGTCCGGGGCTGTTGCTGTCGGTGGAGGACATACGGGTCGAACGTATCGAAGCCACCCCACTGGTGGATCCCCCTCGCATCCGGCGCCGTTCTGCTGAACTCTGCCTGACGAGATATCGACTATACGTGCCTGCCGGGCAGCCATCAAATCGGGGCACCTGCCGGCCGGGACGTATAGCCTAGCTTCATGAGCCCTGCACACCCGGAGAAATGGCCTGTCCTCGTCGTCAAAGGCGGGGTGGACGACCAGCTGCTGAAGGACTGCGTGGCCCTTCTGGCGGCGGCGGAGGAATCGGACGGCAACCCCTCCCTGTCCGAGCAGACTGTCGTGACCCTGAGGGCCGGCGGTTCGGCGGAGCATTCGCTCCTGACACTGGCCCTGTACGCGCCGGACGAGGACTCGGACCCCAGCTCCGGCCAGGATCTGGCCGGGTTCGCCGTGGTGGTCGAGGAGGCGGACGGCAGCGGGCTGCTGGAGATCGCAGTCCACCCGAGCTACCGAAACCAGGGCGTGGCGGACCGGCTCCTGGGCACCTTGAAATCAAGCCGGGGCCTGGCCGGACTCAAGGCCTGGTCCCATGGCAACCACGAGGCCGCGGCGGACCTCGCCGCCAAGTATGGCTATGCCCCGGTGCGGGAACTGTGGAAGATGAGGCTGACCACCGATTCAGCGACACTTCCCGACGGCGGCCTCCCGGACGGGGTGTTCCTCCGCACCTTCGTGCCGGGCCAGGACGAAGACGCATGGCTGGCCGTCAACCGCGCCGCCTTTGCCCACCACCCCGAGCAGGGTTCGATGACGAGGGCCGACCTGGACGCCCGGATGGCGGAGGACTGGTTCGATCCGAGAGGTTTCCTGCTGGCAGTTGACGGCGATGGGCAGTTGCTTGGCTTCCACTGGACCAAGGTCCATCCACGGCACGGTGGCCACCCTGCAATCGGCGAGGTGTACGCGGTGGGCGTGGCACCGGCTGCACAGGGCATGGGCCTGGGCAAGGCGCTGACCGTTGCCGGTATCAGGTACCTCCATGACCAGGGCCTTCACGCCGTCATGCTCTACACCGACGCCGACAACGCGCCAGCGGTGTCCCTGTATCGAAGCCTGGGGTTCACGCGGTGGGACATGGACGTGATGTACGGGCCAGTAGCCGCCGGTTAGCCCCGTCGGCTGACCCATTCCCCGGGCGGCCGAAACCTGGGGCTCCGGCGCGCCGAATGATTGTAAGGTTGAAACAGAACCGCGCCGGCCGTGAGCGCCAGCATCAAGCGCCAGGTAGAAGGAGAGACCATGAAACCGGAACCCGCCGGAACAGTCACGTCCGAAGGTGCTGCAGTCCCGGTGCGGGCCCGCTTTGGTTCGTCCGAAGTCCCTGCGTCCCGCGCGACGCAGGACCGGATCGACATCCCGGAGTTCGCGCCCAATCTGGAGCCCGAAGGCGACATCCGGCCTGACCGGTTCCTGGACCGGGAACTCAGCTGGCTGGCCTTCAACTCCCGTGTGCTGGAACTTGCCGAAGATCCAACCCTGCACCTGCTCGAGCGTGTCAGCTTCCTGTCCATCTTCGCCTCCAACCTGGACGAGTTCTTCATGGTCCGCGTCGCCGGGCTGAAGCGGCGCATCGCCACCGGGCTGGCTGTCCCCTCGCCCGCCGGGCTCAGCCCCGTCGAAGTCCTGGAAAAGATCGGCGAGGAAGCCCACCGCCTCCAGCAGCGCCACGCCCAGGTCTTCTCGGAACAGATCCGGCCGGCCCTGGCCTACGAGCACATCCACCTCATGCATTGGAACGAGCTCGACGACGCCGCCAAGCAGCAGCTCAGCGCCATGTTCGCCGAAAAGGTCTTTCCCATCCTGACCCCGCTGGCCGTGGACCCCGCGCACCCCTTTCCCTACATTTCAGGCCTGTCCCTGAACCTTGCCGTGGTGGTCCGTAACCCGGTAAGCGACAAGGAGCTCTTTGCCCGCGTCAAGGTGCCGGACCAGTTGCCGCGCCTGATTTCCATTGACGGTCCCCGGGCGGGCGCAGTGGCCGGTCGGGTGGCCCGCTTTATCGCGCTCGAGGAAGTCATCGCCGTCCACTTGGACAAACTCTTCGCGGGCATGGAAGTCCTGGAACACCACATCTTCCGTGTCACGCGCAACGAAGACGTGGAAGTGGAGGAGGACGACGCCGAAAACCTCCTCCAGGCACTGGAGAAGGAACTCCTGCGCCGCCGGTTCGGTCCCCCCGTCCGCCTCGAGGTCACCCACGACATCAACCCCAACATCCGGGCACTGCTGATTCGCGAACTGGGTGTTGAGGAGTCAGAGGTCTACTCCGTGCCGGCACCGCTGGACCTGCGCGGCCTGTCGGTCATCGCGGCCATTGACCGCGCAGATCTGCATTACCCGAAGCATGTGCCGCACACTTCCCGGTACCTCAACGAGTCCGAGACGTCCAAGGCCGCAAACGTCTTCGCCGCCATGCGGCGGCGTGACATCCTGCTCCACCACCCGTATGACTCCTTCTCCACGTCCGTACAGGCCTTCCTTGAGCAGGCGGCAGCGGACCCGAAAGTGCAGGCCATCAAGCAGACCCTGTACCGGACTTCCGGGGACTCCCCCATTGTCGACGCCCTGATCGATGCCGCGGAGGCAGGCAAACAGGTCCTGGCCCTGGTGGAGATCAAGGCCCGGTTTGACGAGCAGGCGAACATTTCCTGGGCCCGCAAGCTGGAGCAGGCCGGCGTCCATGTGGTTTACGGAATCGTCGGCCTCAAGACGCACTGCAAGCTTTCCCTGGTGGTCAGGCAGGAAGTGGACGGGCTTCGCCGCTACTGCCACATCGGCACCGGCAACTACCACCCCCGGACAGCGCGCTACTACGAGGACCTGGGACTGCTCACCGCCAATGAGCAGGTGGGTGAGGACCTGTCCAAGCTTTTCAACCAGCTCTCGGGTTACGCGCCCAAATCGACGTTCAAGCGGCTCCTGGTGGCGCCGCGGTCCGTCCGCTCCGGCCTCATCGACCGTATCGAGACGGAAATCCGCAACGCCCGGGCGGGACTGTCCGCCCGCGTCCAGATCAAAGTCAACTCCATCGTCGACGAGGCAATCATCGACTCCCTGTACCGCGCATCCCAGGCGGGAGTGAAGGTGGATGTTATTGTCCGCGGAATCTGCTCGCTGCGCCCGGGGGTTCCGGGCCTCAGCGACAACATCACTGTGCGCTCGGTGCTCGGCCGCTTCCTGGAACACTCCCGTGTATTCGCCTTCGCCAACGGGGGCGATCCGGTGGTGTACATCGGCTCGGCCGACATGATGCACCGCAACCTGGACCGCCGGGTTGAAGCGTTGGTCCGGCTGGCCAGCCCCGACGACGTCACCTACGTCCTTGACCTGCTGCGCCGCTACATGGATCCGGAGACCGCCAGTTGGCATCTGGACAACCAGGGCATCTGGACCCGGCACCACATTGCCGACGACGGCACCCACCTGGAGGACGTCCAGTCATGGCTGCTGGCATCGCGGCCCCGCCAGCGCATCCTGAGCCGGCGATAGGCAGCTGCATTGTCGAGCGACGCACTCGTAGCAGACCAGACAGACCACCCAGGGGAACCGGTAGCGGTCACCGCTGCCGGCGCCCTGCCGTGGCGCCTGAACAAGGACCGGCTCGAGGTCCTGCTCATCCACCGGCCGCGGTATGACGACTGGTCCTGGCCGAAGGGCAAGATCGACGCCGGCGAAACCATTCCGGAATGCGCCATTCGTGAGGTGCAGGAGGAAATCGGGCTGACCGCGCAGCTTGGCATCCCCCTTCCACCGATCCACTACCATGTGGCTTCGGGACTGAAAGTAGTGCACTACTGGGCCGTCCAGGTCAGCGGGTCACGGCTTCTGCCTGACGGCAATGAAGTGGACAGCGTGATGTGGTGCGCCCCCGAAAAGGCCGCGGCCCTGCTCTCCAATCCCTCCGACGTCGTACCCCTTGAGTACTTGCGGGACGCTCACCAACGCGGTGAACTGAACACTTGGCCGCTGGTGGTGGTTCGCCATGCCAAGGCCAAACCCAGGTCCTCCTGGAGCAAGGCCGAAGGCGAGCGGCCGCTGGCCGCCACAGGAATCCGGCAGGCGAAGGCAGTGGGGCGCCTGCTGCAGGTATGGAAACCCCTGCGTGTGGTGAGCAGTCCCTGGCTGCGGTGCGTTACCACGGTGGTGCCGTACGCCAACACGTCGGGGGCCAAAGTCAAGCTTGTGGACCACCTTACGGAGCACAGGCATGCCAGGAACCCCAAGAAGACCGCGGCAGTGATCGAGGCGCTCTTTGACAAACAGCGCGCTGTGGCCGTGTGTACGCACCGGCCGGCCCTCCCCACAGTGATCGAGCAGCTGGCCAAGCACACGCCACCGGCGCTCCGCGGGCTTCTACCGTCCTCCCAGCCCTACCTGTCGCCGGGAGAAATGCTTGTGTGCCATGTGGCCCCCGAGGCCAGGAACCGGATCGTTGCAGTGGAACAGTTCAAACCGTTCGACGACTAGCGCATCCTGGCGTTGACCCTCCACGGATCAGTGCCGGGGGCAAAGTAGACTTTAGCCGTGAGCATTCCTACGCCTTATGAAGACCTCCTGCGCGATGTCATGGCACATGGCACGCACAAATCCGATCGGACCGGCACCGGCACCAGCAGCGTCTTCGGCCGCCAGCTGCGCTTTGACCTGGGCCACAGCTTCCCGCTGATCACCACCAAACGCGTGCATTTCAAGTCCGTCGCCGTTGAGCTGCTGTGGTTCCTGCGCGGCGAATCGAACGTGAAATGGATGCAGGACCAGGGCGTGACCATCTGGAACGAATGGGCGGACGCCGACGGCGAGCTGGGCCCCGTGTACGGCGTACAGTGGCGCAGCTGGCCCACACCTGACGGCGGCCACATCGACCAGATCGCGGAACTGGTGGAGAACCTCAAATCCAACCCGGATTCACGCAGGCACATCGTCTCCGCCTGGAACGTCTCCGAGCTCAAGGACATGGCACTGCCGCCGTGCCACGCGTTCTTCCAGTTCTACGTGGCAAACGGCAGGCTCTCCTGCCAGCTCTACCAGCGCTCGGCCGACATGTTCCTGGGTGTTCCTTTCAATATCGCGTCCTACGCGCTGCTCACCTGCATGATCGCCCAGCAGGTGGGGCTGGAACCGGGCGAGTTCGTCTGGACCGGAGGGGACGTGCACATTTACGACAACCATATGGACCAGGTCCTCAAGCAGCTGGACCGGGAGCCGTACGAATACCCGCAGCTGAAGATCTCCCGGAAGCCCGCGTCGATCTTCGACTACCAGCTTGAGGATTTCGACGTGGTGGGCTACCGGCACCACCCCACCATTAAGGCGCCGATCGCCGTATGAGTACCGAAAATTTCGCAGACCCCCAGTCCTTTGCCCAGGAGATCGCAGATTCCGTCTCCGGCGTCGGCCTGGTGTGGGCCCAGACCTCTGACGGCGTCATCGGCAAGGACGGCGATATGCCGTGGCACCTGCCCGAGGACCTGAAGCACTTCAATCGGCTGACCATGGGCCATCCCGTGATCATGGGCCGCAAGACCTGGCTGTCCTTCCCCGACAAGTACCGTCCCCTGCCCGGCCGTACAAACATCGTGATCACAAGGCAGAAGAACTGGGCCGGCACGCCCGAGGCGGAGGGCGCCGTCGTGGTCCCTTCGCTTGATGATGCACTCCTGGAATCCCAGTTCGTCGACGGCGGCGGGACCGTATGGATCCTGGGCGGAGGAGAGGTCTTCCGCCAGTCCACCGAGCTTGCCAACGTCGCGGTGGTCACCACCATCGACGTGGAGGCCGCCGGCGACACGTTCGCGCCGGAGCTCGGCGAAACCTGGGTGGCGGCGGCCTCAGTTCCGCCTGATGGCTGGCTGACGGCCGCCAACGGAACACGGTACAGGTTCACCAAATGGGTGCGGACGGAAAGCTGACATGCTGAAGAAGCCCGAAACCCTCTTTGTCCTGGGCTACATGCTCCTGCCGCTGCTCGCCCTGCTGTCCGCAATCGTTGGCCTGACCATGATCCTGGGCGGCAACAAGGTTGCTGGCATCATCGTGCTCGTCATCGTGACGCAGGTCTTCGCGTTCGGTGCCTTCTTCGCGCTGCGGGCCCGGAAGAATGCCGTGCTGGAGGAATCCGGCCGACAGTAGCGGCTTCCCCTCGGGGAGTCGCCCGGCCACCGATGGGGAGTACGGCCCATCGCCACGGCCGTGGACCGGCCATAGGCTGGTACCCGCAGCCTTCTGACCGGCCGGCTGTACAGACATTTGGGGGAAGATGCCTTGTGGCGGGTAACTTGTGGGGCGCCGACGTCGCCCAGCTGCGCACGCTCGCACAGCAGTTCGGAAAGGCTTCCGACGGCCTGCTTCAGCAGTCGACTGCACTCACGAACCAGATCAACAGCAATCCCTCGTGGAAGGGCAACGACGCCGCCCAGTTCCGCTCGGACTGGAATGGAAGCCACCGGGCGATCCTCCAGCAGACAGCTGCCCTGCTGAAGGAGGAATCCAAGAAGCTTCTGGCGAACGCCAACGACCAGGAGAAGGCTAGCAACGACGGCGCGGCGAACTCCGGGGGCGGACGCGGTATCAGTGATCGCGGCGGAACGGCCGCGGCGGTACTGGGTGGGGTACTGCTTGGGGGCATCGGCGGCCTGAAGGCCGGCATGACCTTCCAGAAGTACATCAAGGCACCGCTCACCTTGGCCAAGCACGCAGGGCAGTATGGCTGGGTCTTGAAGAACCAGCGCGCGGAGATGGCCGAGGCTTTATTGTCGAAAGGCCGGCACCGGCTCGGTGGCCCGGTTTTCGACGGCCGCCACCTGCTGCGGAACACCGCGGGGAACACCGCCCTGGACGACCTGCTCAAGGATTCAGCCAAGGCAAACCGGGGCCTCGGGCTCATCGACAAAGCATCCGACATCGCGTCGCTGAAGAACCTGAACAAGTACATCGGCACGTTGAACAGGTTTGAGGGCTTCTTTGCAGAAAACCCGTGGCTCGGTGCGGGCACCAAGCTTGAGTGGCTTGGCAAGTCCGGGCTGGCACGCGGACTGGGCTGGGCCGGGGTGGGCTTCAGCGCCGTGGACTCAGTCCGCAGCTTCGCTGAGGGGGACATCAAAGGAGGCGTGGGAAGCGCGCTCAAAACCGGCCTCGGAATCGGATGCTTCCTGCCGCCACCAGCAGGAACGGTGTGCCAGGTCGCCAGCGTGGGAGTTGCGATCTACGAGAATTGGGACACGATCAGCAGCGTGGGGAAGAACGTGGGCGAAGGGATTGCCAGCGCCGTCAAGGATCCGGGCAAGTTCGTCAGCGATGCTGGGAACACCGTTAGAGATGCAGGCAAGGCCGTGACGAAGTTCCTCGGCTTCGGAGGATAGGAGATTTTCATGACCACCCAGGACGAAACCCGGCAGGAACCCAGGCTCGGCGTCGATGTCATCGGCTTTGGAGTCGGCGAATTTGCCTATCTGCTCAATGTCTTCGAGGGACCCGCCCGGGACCGTTCGGTCAGCGTCTTCCACGCCGGGGACATGGTGGATGACGTGACACTGTCCACCGCCGGGGCCTCTTCGCTGCTGGCCCGCGACATGGCAACTGTCAACGGGGAGGGCGCCCTCGGTGTGACCGGAGTCGCGGCAGCGGTCGCTACCGCACTCGGCCAGGCCACCCGGTGGACAGAGATTTCGCTTCTGTCTGCTGACACGATGGACAACGTTGCCCTCATCGAAGCGCCCGGTGTCAGCCTGATGCTCCAGCCCCGGTTGCTGGGAACATGGTTTGTGTTCGCCCAGGATCCATCGATCTCCTCGGCCGAGGCCACCCTGCGGGTCGTCCGCCAGCACGTTGAAGAGAATCCGGATGGCTCGGCCTACCTCGTGCTCAAGACGCTGGACGGGGAAAAGAACCTGCTGATCCGGCGCGACGGCGGCTCCTGGGTCACAGGCATTCCGGACTTCAACGCCGATGAGGTCGCTGAATCTCCGGGACTTGACGACGGCGGACTGTTGCGGGCTATCGAGGAGTCCCGTGGCGAGGCGCAGTAAGGACGTTCCCCAGGATCCGGACTACATCGCCCCGGACCGGAGAAAGGGATCCTATTCTCGCGCCGAAAACGGTGAGCTGGCCGCGTATTCTCCTGAGGAGTACGGAGTCCGCAAGGACGACGGCCTGGGCCTGGTGAAACCCGTGAACAGCTCCGCCGGGTTGCTTATCCTTGCAGTCCTGATCAGTCTCGCTTTCGGGGGGATGTTGTACGGGATCGTCCAAATGGCCATCACCGATCAGTGGGAGATCCTGGGTGAGATCTGGTGGATGTACCTGCTGATCCTCGTCCCCCTCGTGGGCGGCTGGTCCAGCTACCTGAAGGAACGCAGGGCAGAGAAGCTGCGTAAGGCCCGGGACCTCCCGCGTCCCGTCGAGTAGGGTCAAGTGCCTGCCCGATGTGTGCCGTCAGCCTGCGTGACGTAACCGACTGCGCCGCGCTGGCCTGGAAGTCTAAACTGGACGAATGACTACAGCAGCTAATCCGTCCGTTGGACTGGTCGGTTGGCGTGGCATGGTCGGCTCCGTCCTGATGCAGCGAATGCAGGACGAGGGCGACTTCGCCAACATCAACCCGGTATTTTTCTCCACCTCGAACTCAGGCGGTGCCGCGCCCGCTCTTGCTGGGGCTGCCGCGGGTGCCGCCGGCAAGCTCGAGGACGCCTTCGACGTGGAGACCCTGGCCAAGCTGCCGATTATTGTCACCGCCCAGGGCGGCGACTACACCAAGCGGATCCACACAGAGCTTCGCAGCCACGGCTGGGAGGGACTCTGGATCGACGCCGCCTCCACTTTACGGATGAACGATGACTCGATCATCGTGCTGGACCCCATCAACCGCGACGTCATCGACAAGGGCCTGGTCAACGGCACCAAGGATTTCATCGGCGGCAACTGCACCGTGTCCTGCATGCTCATGGGCCTGGGCGGCCTGTTCAAGAACAACCTGGTGGAGTGGGGCACGTCCATGACCTACCAGGCTGCTTCCGGCGGCGGCGCGCGGCACATGCGCGAGCTGCTGAGCCAGTTCGGCACGCTCAACGCCGAGGTCAGCACCGAACTGGACGACCCGGCGTCGGCCATCCTGGACATCGACCGCAAGGTCCTGGCCCACCAGCGAACCGACATCGACGCCACCCAGTTCGGCGTGCCCCTTGCCGGCTCCCTCATTCCCTGGATCGACGCAGACCTGGGCAACGGGCAATCCAAGGAAGAGTGGAAGGCCGGGGTTGAGACCAACAAGATCCTGGGCACTTCGGACGAAAACCACGTCATCATGGACGGCCTGTGCATCCGCATCGGCGCCATGCGCTCCCACTCCCAGGCCCTGACCCTCAAACTCCGCCAGGACCTTTCCGTGGCCGAGATTGAAAAGATCGTGGCCGAGGACAATGAGTGGGCGAAGGTCATCCCGAACACCAAGGAACACTCCATGGCGGGCCTGACCCCGGTGGCCGCCTCCGGCACCCTCGACATCCCGGTGGGCCGCATCCGCAAGCTTGAGATGGGCCCGGAGTACATCAGTGCATTCACCGTGGGCGACCAGCTCCTCTGGGGCGCCGCTGAACCGTTGCGCCGCATGCTCAACATCGCCACCGGCACACTCTAGGGGCTCGCCCACCGGCGGCCCTGCCCCGCAGGAGCGGTGCTCACCAGCACCGCTCCTGCGGCTTGGCACCGCCTTTTGTGGAACGCCAGGAGCCGCCGCCTCAGCTCAGCGTTTCACCGGGCTCTGGTCCAAGAGCTCACGCAGCCTGTCCGGGTCCGCGCCCTTGCGGAGCGCATGGTCGCCCACTACTGCCGCCTGTTCCAGGGGCAGGATGCGTGCGCAGTCCAGGACAGTCCGTTCCAGGCTGGTCACCAGATTCTCCATGCCGTCACCGGTCCAAGATCGGTGTGCTGGTGGAAACGGACCGGGAAGAGCCAAGCCACCGTATGTGGCCTCTGGGCGGTGGCGCGGCCCTGCCCCGCAGGAACGGTGCCCGCCAGCACCGCTCGTGCGGGGCCGGTCCGTTCGTGCCCTCAGGCCTCCAGGAATGCCAGGTATTGGGCCGCGGCCTTCTCGAGGGCGGCCCGGGCGCCCGGGCCGAGGGGTTTGGCTTCGTCGAAGAGTTCATGGACGACGGCGCCGCTCTGGCCGGTGCCCTGGCGCGCCCATGTTCCAATCACCTCTCCCCCGGCCACGACGGTCTTCTTGAACACACCATTGCCGCCGGGGACGATTTTCCCGGCGTGCTCGGGTGACAGGACCAGGCTCCGGTCCGTGTAGCCGAGCACGAACTCGTCAAAGCCAGGCAGGAGCAGGACCGATCGCTGGCCGGGGACAGCCTCGTCGAGCAGGGAGGCGGTCCCGGGTGACACCCAATAGCTCGTGTCCGCGAACAGCAGTTCCACGAGCCGGCCGCGGATCTCCTCGAAGACGGCCCGGGCCTCGGTCAAGGGAATCTGCGTCCACCAGGCGAAATCGCGGAGGGTGGCCGGGCCGTGGCTGGTGAAGTAGCGCAGCATGAACTCGGCAATGGCCTCCTGCCGGTCCAGGTTCCGCGAGACGGGAATCCAGTCGTCGAAGGCCACCAGCAACTGCTGGTTACCTGCCAGCGGCCCCTGGACCAGCCATGCGTTCCGGCACAGGGTTCCCAGAATGTGGATGCCCCGCTGGCCCTGCGTGGACTGACCCGCCGCGTCGAAGACGGCAAACAGTTCGGTCCGGCTTACCGGCCCCTCCCCGGCGATCCGCTCCAGGGCAATGTCGCGGCACTTCTCAATGTCGGCCCGGGTGATGTCCAGTTCCCGGTGCCGGCCGGCGATCCCTTTGCTGAGCCGGTCGTTGGTGATCTCCAGCATCCAGCGCAGGTCCTCGGGCGCGACCAGGTGCAGGGTTCCACGCATCGGCCACGAGCGGACCACGCTGCCGTCGTCGATCGCTGCCCGGACCCTGCTCATACCGGCCCCGGGAACGCGTGCTCCCACGGCCCACAGGGCAGCCTGGAGATCCTGCGCCTGGGTGGCGGTCATCCAGCGGACTGCCTCGGCAGGCGAGCCCAACCCGCTTCCCGCCAGCCCCTGGGAGGCCAGCCGCAGCCTCCCCATGATCTTGCGCGTCATCCGGTTTCCCGCCGTTATCGCCATGACCTCATCCTAGGGTCAGGCCGGGGCAGGCGCAGCCAGAAAGGCCGTGAAGAAGAGCCACCTCCCGCTAAAGCTCCAAACCGATGAGCAGCGGTTCCGGATGCAGTTCAATGCCAAAGCGTTCGACGACGCCGGCCCGCACCTCGCGCGCGATGGCCACCAGGTCCCTGGCGCTGGCTGATCCGCGGTTGGTGATGGCCAGTGTGTGCTTGGTGGAGAGGGAGGCCCGTCCGCCTGACACGCTGCCTTCGTCCAGGCCAAAGCCCTTGCCGAATCCGGCCTGGTCGATCAGCCAGGCCGCGGACAGCTTCAGCAGCCCGTCCTCTCCGGCCGGGTACCGTGGTGCGGAATCGGGCAGCCTGCCTGCCACCTCAGCAGGGACGATGGGGTTGGTGAAGAACGAACCGGTGGAATAGGTGTCCCGGTCGGCCGGGTCCAGCACCATGCCTTTGGATGCCCGCAGCCGCAGCACTTCGCGGCGGACATCGGTCGAATACGCCCGCTGGCCTGGTTCCACGCCCAGTGAACGCGCCAGCTCGGCGTACCTGATCGGGGCACTCATCCGGCCGAGGGGCAGCTGGAACTCGACCGTCAGCACGACGTAGCGCGGGGAGCCGTTTACCGTGGTCTGTTTGAGGATGGAATCGCGGTAGCCGAACTTCAGCTCCGAGTTGGTGAAGGTCTTCACGGCATTCCGCGAACGGTCCCAGGTCCGCACGGCGGCGATGGTCTGTGAAACGTCGGAGCCGTAGGCGCCGACGTTCTGGACCGGAGTGGCCCCGGTGGCGCCCGGGATGCCGGCGAGGGCCTCGACGCCGGACCATGCATGCAGCACCGCGTGTTTCACCAGGGCGTCCCAGTTGTGCCCGGCCTGGACCACCACGGCCACGCCGCCGCACGAGTCCTCCGCGTTCACGGTGAACCCTTCGGAGGCGATCCTGACCACCGTGCCGGGGAACCCGTCGTCGGAAATCAGGAGGTTGGAGCCGCCCCCGATGATGAGCAGCTGTTCCCCCGCGGCATCGGCAGAGCGGACCGCCTCGATGATCCCGGACTCGCTCCTGGCCTCAATGAACGTGCCGGCAGGGCCTCCGACGGCGGCCGTGGTCAGGTGGGAGAGAAGTGTTTGGGTCACCAACTCAGACTAACCCAGGCCAGGTGCGGCCCGGGCGCTCAGGAGAGCCTGACAACCGCCTGGGCCTTCATCAGCACCTTCTGGCCTGCCGAGACCACGGTCAGGTCGACACGGGCGGTTCCGGCATCGGCGTCGAGCTTTCCAATGGTCCCGCTGACCTCGATGGTGGCCCCGGGTTCAGGCGTGCCGGTAGTGTCCGCCACGAGGACGGGTTTGGTGAAGCGGGTCTGGAAGTCGACGACGGCGGCGGGGTCGCCTGCCCAGTCGGTCACCAGCTGCACGGCAGCACCCATGGTGAACATGCCGTGGGCGATGACGCCGGGCAGCCCCACGCTCGTGGCAAAGGCCTCGTTCCAGTGGATGGGGTTGAAGTCACCGGAGGCACCGGCGTATCTGACCAGGTCTGTGCGGCTGACCTCGACGGTGCGGCTGCCGATGTCCTGGCCGGCACTGAGTTCGTGGAAGCTGGGGCTCATGGCTACTGTCCCTCTCCGCGGACCAGGATGGACGATGTGGTGGTGGCAACGCTTTCGCGGGCTGAACCGTTGTGGTCCGCCAGGGCGAAGATCTCCGAACGGGTGGTGATCATGGCGCCCCCGCCCATGGCGCGGACACCGTCAACGTGCAGCTCTGCCACCAGCCGGTCGCCGGCGAAAATGGGCCGGTGGTGGGTGAAGCGCTGGTCTGCGTGGACCACGCGGGAAAAGTCGATGCCTGACCCGGGATCCTCGATCAGCTGGGCGTCGGCCCGCTGGGCGACGATGATCGCGAACGTGGGCGGGGCCACCAGGTCGGTGTGGCCCAGGGCCTTGGCCGCATCGACCTCAAAGTGGGCCGGGTGGGTCGCCTTGACTGCGCGGGCGAACTCGCGGATTTTCTCGCGGCCGACGTCGTACACCTCTGAGGCAGGGTAGCTGCGGCCCTGCAGGTCCGGATTGATAGTCATGGTTTCAAGCCTATCGTTCCGCTGCGGCCGAAACGCCTTGCGCCACCTTGGTATGATGGATTCATCATTCCATCAAATGGCATCTGCCCCTTTGTCCGCCGTCCCCTCTTCCCGTCCAGGAGCTTCCCATGTTGTCCCCCGCCCAGGCTCCGCTGTACGAGATCAAAGCCAACCTCTTCAAGGCCCTGGCGCACCCGGCCAGGATCCGCATCCTCGAACTGCTGGCCGCCGCTCCTGAGAACACCGCTGCGGTGAGCTACCTGCTCGCCGAAACCGGGCTGGAGGCCTCCCATCTTTCCCAGCACCTGGCCACGCTGCGCAGGCACAAGGTGGTGACGTCGGTGCGGAACGCCAACGCTGTGACCTACCGCCTCGCGCACCCGGGAGTTTCGATGCTGTTGGCCATCGCGCGGACCTTCCTGCTGGACAGCCTGGCTGATTCCAACGAACAGCTCCGGGTGGCGCAGCAGCTGCCGGCGGGGCACCTCCCCGACGGGTCCGCCGCGTGAGCACCCTGCGTACAGCTTCCAAGGGGCTTTCCCGGTTGCTGCCGTCCCGGGCAGACTACAGCGGCCTCCGGCATTCCTGGCGTACTGACCTGCTGGCGGGGATCACCGTGGGCATCGTCGCGCTGCCTCTGGCGCTGGCGTTCGGGGTCAGCTCCGGCGTGGGCGCGGAGGCAGGGCTCATCACGGCAATCGTGGCCGGGCTGGTGGCTGCGGTCATGGGCGGATCCCCGGTGCAGGTGTCGGGCCCCACGGGCGCGATGGTGGTTGTCCTTGCCCCCGTGGTGGCGGTACACGGCGCAGCCAGCGTGGCCCTGCTTTCCCTGATGGCGGGACTGTTGGTCTGCATCCTGGGCATCAGCGGCCTCGGCCGGGCGGTGGCCTTCATCCCGTGGCCGGTGGTGGAAGGCTTCACCCTGGGCATCGCGGCCATCATTTTCCTCCAGCAGGTTCCGCTCGCCACCGGCACCGCGGGGATCCCGGGGCACAATACCCTCCTCGCGGCCATCGAGGCCGCTTCCGGCGCCGCCGCCCCCACCGTCCTGTTGACACTGGCACTCGTGGCAGGGGTCGCCGTCGTGATGGTCCTGGTGCAGAAACTGTTCCCGGCCCTTCCGGCGAGCCTGCTCGCAGTGCTTCTGGCCGCCGCGGCTGCCGAGCTCCTGCAACTGGATATTCCCCGGATCGGTCCGCTGCCCCATTCCCTGCCGTCCCCCTCAATACCAGCCCTTGACCTGGCTTCCCTGGGCGCGCTGGCTATGCCTGCCGTTGCCATCGCCGCACTCGCGGCCATCGAATCGCTGCTTTCGGCCCGGGTGGCGGCCGGGATGACAGGGCCTGATGGCAAACCTGGCGGCGCCTACAGCCCGGACCGGGAGCTGACGGGCCAGGGCCTCGCTTCCATCGCTGCCGGCCTGTTTGGCGGTATGCCGGCCACGGGCGCCATCGCGCGGACAGCGGTCAACGTGCGGTCAGGGGCCAAAAGCCGCATGTCCGCTGCGGTCCACGCCGTGGTCCTGCTGGGCATCGTCTACCTGGCCTCGGCAATGGTCAGCCGCATCCCGCTGGCGGCGCTGGGAGGAGTCCTGATGGTCACCGCCGCGCGGATGGTGTCCCGGCGCACCGTCGCCGCGATCCTCCGCTCAACACGATCTGACGCGGCGGTCTTCATCCTCACCGCAATCATCACCGTGGCCTTCGACCTCATCGTCGCTATCCAGATCGGACTCGCCGCGGCGGCGCTCTTCACCCTGCGGAAGTTCGCGTCACTGAGCAGCGTGGAGCGCGAAGAGATTTCCGGAACGGGCGCCGAAGGCGATGAGCACATTGCCGTCTTCCGGCTGGACGGCGCCATGTTCTTTGGCGCTGCGGAACGGATCCTCCAGGAGATCAGCCAGGTGAAGAATGTCCAGGTGGCCATCATCAGGCTCTCCCAGCTGCGGATGCTCGACGCCACCGGCGCCCACGCGCTGGTGGAGGTCATCTCTGCCCTGGAACTGCGTGGCATCACAGTCCTGCTCAAGGGAGTCCGGCCGGATCACCTGGCCCTGGTGACAAACGTCGGCGTAATCCGCTCGCTGCGCCATCATAAGCATCTGTTTGAAGATCTTCCGGCAGCCGTGGAGCACGCCCGCAGCCATGTCCGCCGGAATGCGGTCACTGCTGGCGCTTGAGGTTCTTCCGGATCGCCTGGCCGCGGATGACGATCCCGGCAACATGCAGGACGAGGCCCAGTCCGATCACCGGCAGCGAGGCGGTGGCCAGGCCCGGGTTTTGTGTGCTGTTGCCGACGATGTTGAGGATGATTCCGACGGCGATAAGGCCCATGGCAGCGAAAACCATGACCTTGTAGGAGGCAGGCGCGGTGGCCCAGAATTCGTTCAGCACCAGGACAGTCTAGCGGGGGTCCTGAGCCAGGCTAGAGCGCCGGCTGCACGCCGAAGGCCACTGCGAGCTTCATGATCTTCTCGGCGCGGCCCAGCCGCGGAAGGTCGGAGCCGTCGCGGATGACCCGGCCGTTGGCTTCGAAATCGGCCATGAAGTCGGTGGCCCAGGCGACGTCGGAGGGAGTGGGGCTGATGACTTCATTGATGATGGCGGTCTGGTCTATGGCGAGGCACAGCTTTCCCGTCATGCCCATCATGACCGTGATGGCGGTCTGCTCGCGCAGGATGGGGTGGTTGGTTCCCACCGTGGGGCCGTCAATGGGGCCGGGCAGGTTGCCTACGCGGCTGGCGACGACAAGTTTGGCGCGAGGGTAGGCCATCGCCTCAGCGGTTGCCGCCATCCCGGTGTCGCGGCGGAAATCGCCGGAGCCGAAGGCCAGGCGGAAGGCACCCTGGGCCTTGGCGATGTTGTTGGCTTCCTCGATGCCCACGGCGGACTCAACGAGGGCGATGACCGGCGTTTTCCCGTCCATCCGGTGGAAGCTCTCGGTCACCTGGTCGGCGGATTCGGTCTTGGCGAGCATCACGCCGAGGAGCCCGGGCGTTCCACGCAGTCCGGCAAGGTCATCGGCCCAGAACGGGCTGGTGGCATCGTTGATCCGGACCCAGGCCTTGCCGCCGCGGGTCAGCCAGTCGACGACGTTGCCGCGGGCGTGGTCCTTCTGGGACGGGTCCACCGCGTCTTCGATGTCCAGGATGATCGAGTCGGCGCGCGAAATGGCAGACTGGTCAAAGAGCTCTGTTTTCATAGCGTTAACCAGAAGCCAGGATCGGGCGATTTCTGCTGGAATATGGCGTTCAGGCCGGAGTGTCTCGGTGGCGGCGATAGAGGTCATGCATCTACCGTATCTGCCCGGCCCGGGCCACGGCGAAGAAATGTGCGTTCGTGTGAGGATCAATACGACCAAAATGCGTCATGAAGCATTGTTGCTTCGGATTCCGCGCCATTTCACAGGATCTCCATGATGTGCGCGGACATTGCGCATCTGGCTTGAGGCCTGCGGGGCTTAAGCCTCTGCTCCGAAAACCGGCGCGGCCATAACCTCCCAGGAGGAGGTCTGAAGATGACTGCGCAAGGAATGAAGCGTCTGTCCGGTCGCGGCCAGTTTCTTCTCGGGGCAGTGGCCGTCATCCTCCTGACCGCGCTGTCGCTCGTCGCGGCCGGTTTCGTGGCTGGCCTGGTGAATCCCGTGGGCTCCGGATATCCGGCGCCGGCCCGGTGCGCGGCTCCGAGTATTGCCGGGCAGGTCGTCGGCGTTTCGCTAACCAACATGGGCGGGCCCATGATGGGCCGGCCCCATGGAATCGGCGGCGCGATGCGGATGACTGCGGACCGGAGCACAGTGGTGCACGGCAAGGTGTCATTCCTGGCAACCAATGCGGGAAGCCTCAGCCACGAACTGGTTATTCTTCCGCTTCCGGATGACCAGATCGCCGGCACACGTCCGGTCGGCGCTGACGCAAGGATCGATGAGGCAGGCAGTCTTGGGGAGGCGTCCAATACTTGCGCCGAAGGCCCCGGTCAGGGCATCCTTCCCGGTGCGTCAGGATGGGTGACCGTCACCCTCCCACCCGGGCGCTATGAGCTGGTTTGCAACCTCCCCGGCCACTACGCCGCCGGAATGTACACCCAATTGACAGTCACCTAGCCCTTCCCGGGCTTGCACCGGCAACTCCGCGATGGCCGAAGCCGGATCCCTGGCACGGCTGCGGGTCCGGGAGTTACCCGGACCCGCAGGTGTTCTTCTAGAAAGCGAAGCCGTGCGTCACGGGGTGCGGCGGAGCCAGGCGGTGCTGTTGGCAGGCAGCTTGCCGCCTTCCAGCGGCGCGCTGCTGACCAGGACGGTTCCGGTTGGAAGGTCGACGGCGGTGTCCCCGAAGTTGGTCACTGAGTGCCAGCCGCCGGGCCGGCTGAAGTGCAGGACCTCCGGGTTGCCCGTCCCGATCCATTCCAGTTCCTCGCTGGCCTGCAGCTCGCGGCGCAGCTTCAGGGCATTGCGGTAGAGCTCCAGGGTGGAGCCCTCAGTGCCGTCCTCGGCCTCGACTGCGTACCTGCTGAACCAGTCCGGCTGCGGCAGGTGTGCCTCGTTGTCGCCGAAGCCGAAGGAGGTTCCTTCGACTTTCCACGGCAGCGGCACACGGCAGCCGTCGCGGCCCACTTCGACGCCCTTGTTGCGGAAGAACGACGGATCCTGGCGTTCGGCGTCCGGGATCTCCACCACTTCCTGCAGGCCCAGTTCCTCGCCCTGGTACAGATAGGCCGAACCGGGCACTGCCAGCATCAGCAGGGTGGCGGCGCGGGCGCGGCGTTCGCCGAGTTCCACGTCCAGTTCCTCCTTGGGACCGCCGGCGAGCAGCCACTCCCGGCCGTCCTGGCCCTTGGCGTGCTTGTGGCCTGTGGAGGTCTTTGGCAGGCCGTAGCGGGTGGCGTGACGGACGACGTCGTGGTTGGAGAAGACCCACGTGGAAGACGCACCCGTGGCCTTCGCCTCTGCCAGGTTGCGGGCAATGATTTCGTGGAACTCACCGGCGTCGAAGTCGGCCTGCAGGAGGTCGAAGTTGAACGCCTGGCCGAGGCCTCCGGGGCTCGCATAGCGGGCACGCCGTGTGGCGTGTACCCAGGCCTCCGCGACGGCGGTGCGCGGCGGGTTGTACTCGTTGAAGACGGCGCGCCACTCGGCGTAGATATCGTGGACGTCGTCGCGGTCCCAGAAGGGGTGGGAGCCGTCGTCGAACCCGTCCACGACTTGTCCGTCCCGGGTCAGTTCCAGCTTGGACAGGAGCGGTTCGCTGAGGTCCTTGGTCAGTGCATGCGCCACGTCCACGCGGAAACCGTCAACGCCGCGGTCGGACCAGAAACGCAGGGTCTTGAGGAAATCATCACGGACTTCACGGTTGGCCCAGTTGAAGTCCGGCTGCTCCTTGGCGAAGATGTGCATGTACCACTGGCCGGGGCTGCCGTCCGGCTCCGTGATGCGCTCCCAGGCGGGACCGCCGAAGACGGAGTCCCAGTCCGACGGCGGGAACTCACCGTTGGGGCCCTTGCCGTCACGGAATATGTAGCGGTCCCGGGCGGCGGAGCCTTTCGGCGACCCCAGCGCCTCCAGGAACCAGGCGTGCCGGTTGGAGGAGTGGTTGGGGACGATGTCGGCGATCAGCTTGATGCCGGCGCCGTGCAGCGCGCGGGCCATCTCATCGAAGTCTGCCAGAGTGCCCAGCTTGCGGTCCACGTCGCGGTAGTCGTCCACGTCGTAGCCGCCGTCGGCGAGCGCCGAAGGGTAGAAGGGGCTCAGCCAGACGGCGTCGATCCCCAGCGATTTCAGGTATGGAACCTTCGCCGTGATGCCCCTGATGTCACCCAGGCCGTCGCCATTGGAGTCGGAGAAGCTGCGGGGATAAATCTGGTAGACCGCAGCCTGGCGCCACCAGTTGGGATCGGCGAGGCGGTCGGAATCGGACAGGGTTGCCGGAGTGGCAGTGGTGGACAAGGGATGATCCTTTGAGGTCTCGGGCTGGTCTGTTGGTCTGTTGGATTGTCCGGGGCTGCCGTGAAACCGGCAACGTGCCCGGCCCAGGAGGCTCCCAGTGCGGGTGGCCGTTTTCTCCAGGTATTTAGATACGATCCACATTTAGATAGAATCTAAATATACTCACTGAATTATTATCGGCCAGGACAATCTGGAGGTCAAGGACACATGGTGGAAGCCGGCGGGGCGACCCCCCAACTGCTGCGGCGGGTCAACGCACACGCCGTCCTGACGTTCCTCCGCGCCACGGATGTTGCCACCGGCACGGATCTGATGGGATGGACGGGACTGACCCGGGCCTCCGTGATTGCCGTCTGCGAAGACCTGCTCCGCCGGGGCTGGATCAGCGAGCTGGAGTCCTTCCGCGAACCGGGCCCGCGGAAGGGCCGGCCGGCCCGCCGCTTCGAGCTGAACCCGCGGGCAGGATTTGTGCTGGGCATCGATATCGGCGCCGGCACCACCACCGCGGCGGTCGCCGACCTGAGGGGAACCGTCGTGGGCAAGGCAAGCCGCAGCTTCCGGGGCGCGGAGATCCCCTCCGCCGAGCGCATCGAGGTTGTTGACCGGGCCTGCCGCGCGGCCCTCACGGAAGCGGGCACCACTCCGGACAGGGTACTGGCGGCTGCGGCCGGCCTGGCCGCCCCTGTGGACCGCGACGGCAATGTCCTGGTGACCCAGCACTTCTGGAGAATGTTCGACGTCGGGCTCAGGGCTGCCCTCAAGGACCTCCACGGCTGGACGGTGCTTTTGGAGAACGACGCCAACCTTGCCGCCCTGGGAGAGCGGTGGCGGGGCTCCGGGGCAGGCGTCGATGACCTTGTGGTCCTCCTGGCCAGCGAGAGGATGGGCGCCGGGATCATCGAATCGGGGCGGCTGCTCCACGGCCACTGCGGAGCAGCCGGCGAGATGGGTTACCTCGACATGATCGAGGGCGTGGGCAGCTCGGCCGGCATCGCGCTGCTGGCCCGTGAATGGTTCTCGGGGCCGGGCATGAATGCGCAGGTGGAGGCGCGCGAAGTCTTTGCCGCTGCCCATGCCGGCGACCCGGCCGCCGTCGCCGTCCTGGACCGGATCTCGGAACGAATGGCGCGGATCATCGCCTCAGTGGCCATCATGCTCAACCCCGAACAGGTGGTGATAGGCGGCGCCGTGGCCGAATCGGCAGGGGCGCTGCTGCCGGGGATCAACGCGCTGCTCCCCCGTTTCACGGCAACGGTGCCACGCGTCACGGCATCGCCCCTCGGAGATTCCATTGTGACGGTCGGCGCCATCCGGCATGCCCTGGACTACGTGGAGGCCAACGCCCTCGACCTGGCACTCCCGGCCTGAACCCCTCCCCGGAACAGCGCGCTCCTCTCCTTCAGGCGAGCGGTTGCAGCGCGGCGGATACCGGCAGGGTACCGTCGCGGAATTCGATGGTCCGGCCGGCAGTCTCCGGCAGGTCCAGGACGGCCGCCGCCACAATCGCAGTGTTGCTGCGGGACGTCTCACGGCTGCCCTCCCCCGGCGCGGGGTCGACGTCGATACTCCCGGTCCCCGGCTTGTCGGTCAGCGGTCCGGGCCCCAGGATGGTCCACGCCAGCCGGCTGCGGCGCAGGTACTCGTCGGCGGCCGACTTGGCCTCCGCATAGGCAAAGAAGCCGTTGTCTGCCGGCACCCCGTGGTCCCGACGGGCACCCCGGTAGGAGACCATGACGTAACGCCCGACGCCGGCCTCCGCCGCCGCGTCAATCGACCGGATCGCCGCGTCCCGGTCCACAGCATAGGTCCGGTCCGGGTTCCCGCCGCCTGCGCCGGCAGACCAGACCACGGCGTCGTGGCCGCGGAGCGCATCGGCGATGGCCGCCGTCGTCGAGTTTTCAACGTCCAGTACCGACGGCGTTGCGCCGGTTGCTGCGACATCGCCGGCATGGTCGGGGTTGCGGATGAAGGACGTGACGCTGTGGCCTTCGTCCGTGAGGAGGGCGGACAGGTGGAGGGCCACTTTGCCGTGGCCGCCGATGATTGCGATGCGGGTCATGGACCCATTCTGCCCCTCGCCGACGGCCAGGGGGTCATCCTGTGCAGGGCCGGCGAAGGTCAGGAGAGTATGCGGTAACGGAGGTAGACCACGCCGTTTCCGAACCGGCGCTCCTCGAGAAGTTCAAGCTTCAGGCCAAGGCCGTCCGGCAGGAACTGCTTGCCGCCTCCGACCACGACCGGATTGACGAACAGCCGGCACTCGTCCACCAGGCCGGCCGACAGGGCCGAGGCCGCGAGATTGGGGCCTCCAACACTGATCTCGCGGCTGCTGCTTTCCTTCAGCTGCCGGACGGCTTCGGCGCTGAACGTGGGCTCGAGCCGGGTCCGGGCCGTGGACACGCCCGTGAGCCTGGTGGAGTAGACGATTTTGTCCGCGGCCTGCCAGATGCGTGCGTAGTCCTTCACCACCGGAGGTTCGTTTTCGGTGTCGAGGGTTTCCCAGGCCGACATGACACCGTACATGCGGCGGCCCAAAAGGCGGATCCCCACACTTCGCTCGAGATCGTTGACGAACTCGTGGACTTCCTCGTCCGGCTGGCTCCAGCTGAAATTGTCGTCGCGGTCCGCGATGTAGCCGTCCAGGGAGGTGATGCCTGTGTATGTCAGTTGGGCCATGAGGCCATTCTGACCCTGTCAGGCCTGCTTGGATAGGCGCCCAATGACGAGGAACTGCTGCGCTATGGTCCAGAAGTTGCTGATGGTCCAATAGATCAGGACGCCGAGGGGAAAGAGGATGCCACCAACGCCGAACACGACGGGAAGGACATACAGCAACATCTTCTGCTGGCGCATGAATGGGCTGGCTACGACGTCCCCGGTCATGGTCTTGGCCATGATCTGCCTCTGCGTAATGAACTGTGAGGCCGTCATGGCAAGGATCATGGCGACGACAGGATGTTGACCACCATCTGCGAACCGCCCCCGCCGCCGTGAAGCAGGGACGCGGACAGCGGAGCGCCAAAAATGCTACAGGGCCATCTGTTCCTGGGCCATGGCCTGGCGGGAAAGCTGGTCTGTCTTGCCCTTGTACTTGTCCTGGAGCTTCTTCAGGTCAGGCTGCAACAGCCGCATGCGGCGCTGGGCCTTCACCTGGTTCAGGAACACGGGAATCAGGGCGGCACGGATCACCAGCACCAGCCCGATGATGGACAGGGTCCACGTCCAGCCGCCGGCCGCCGGCATGCCCTTGGTGCTGAACCCCTCATGGAAGCCCACCATGATGACGGACACAAGCCACCTGAACGGAAGCATGATTGCTTCAAAGAAGTCCATCCGAATCCCCATTCACCTCGTGCCGCAAAGCTACGGTGAAACAAGACCCTTGTCACGAACCCGTACTGCCGGGACGCCCAAGGAAGTCTGAACCCCGTCCAAGGCGGAACAGAAGGCCTGGATGCGTCTTCCTACCCCTTGTATTCATAGAGGTAGGCGTTGGCGGAGGACGCCGGGTCTCCGGCGTACTGCGACGCCGGAACAAGCTGGAAGTGCTGGCTCATCCACTCACGGATGGCCGCGACGTCCGCATAGCTGGCCGCCCGCATGAATCCCTGCGCAGTTTGCGTCTGGGAAGTGTCGAGGGACTCGGACAGCAGAACGTACTTGAGCTGCCCGGAGGTGACCAGCGACGTGAATCGGTCCAAGGTCAACGACGGCGAACTTCCACTGAACCCTCCGAAGGGCAACACGTCCGCTCCGGCAGCCATGATGAATCTGGAAGCCGTATTCCAGCTGTCCGTCGCGAACAGCGGAGCCCCCGCCTTCACATTCGCCTGCGTGAGGTGCAGGAGAGCTTCATCGGAAGCATCAAGGGTCGTCGAACCCTCACCGAAGCCGCCTGCCGCGCCCCCGGGACCGACATTGCCCATCGCCTGGCCTCTGCCGTTACGGCCTGGGAAGGCCTCCGGCATGCCGTTGCCCGTGCCGGGTCCACCGGCAGGGGCGCCGGCTGCAGCCAGGGCGCCGAAGCCGTTGTCGGCCCTTGGGCCGGCGTAGGCATCCATCGCGCTGCCGGCGTAACCGGGAACGAGCACCGACCCGGACCACAGCGCGGGCCCCAGCAACAGTGAGACGCCTGCCAGCCCGGCGACGGCCGGAACCGGCAGCGACGGAATCCGCCGGGAGAACGTCGACGCCAGGGCGCCGACGGCGAGTAGACCCGTTGCGGCGATCGCGAGCGGGAGCCAGGGTTCCAGCAGGCCGGTAGTCGCAGCCACGAAGACCGCCCACACGGTCTGGAGACCAAGCAGAGTCGGAAGAATCAACCGTCGCCAGCCGGCGTCGGCTGACCGATAGTCTTTCGCCGCAAGGGTCAGTGCGACGGCACTCAGGGCAGCCAGCGGAAAAGCGAGGATGGCCAGGTATGCCGTATGCGGGATACGCATGACACTCATCACGACAGCCGCCACGCCCAACCACAGGGTACTGACCCAGACGCCTGCCCGGAGGTTCCGGCCGAGGGTTCGGCGGCGCATGCCCGCGAACCCGAGCACGGCTCCGGACAGGGCCAGCGGATACAACCAGCCGATTTGGCTTGTGTAGGTGGTCGATACGAGCTTGGACGGTGAGGCTGAAGCACCTCCGCCGAAGCCTCCCGCGGGTGGGGCGCCCGTGGGTGCGCCGCCGAGGTTGCCTTGCCCGGGCTGAGCGTCGTCCGCCGTGCCATACCCGCCGCCCCGCTCGGCCCCGGGGCGGCCAGCTTCACCAGGATCCCCGGATGCGCCGCCGCGCGGCTGTGCCATCATGTCCTCGACTGCACCAGGCACGAGGCCCGGGATGAACCGGTTGAACCCGTTGTATCCGAAGACCATGGAATACATGTTGTTATTGGTGCTGCCGTCGACGTACGGCCTGCTGTCGGCAGGCACCAGCTGGATGGCAGTCATCCACGACAGGGAGACGGCCAGTGTCATCACTCCGAACAGGAGGACGTGGCGAACGCGCTTTGCGAGCGGATGCGGAGCCGTCAGCAGGTAGGCGATGCCCAGCGCCGGCACAATCAGCCAGGCTTCCATCATCTTGGCCTGGAAACCGAGACCGACCCACACCCCGGCCAGCAGCAGCCAGCGGAGTTTGCCGGTTCTGATCCCGTCCTGCCAGGACATGACCGCCAGCACGCAGAACATGACCAGCATGCCGTCTTCCATGGAGTGGCCGAACATCGAGACCAGCAACGGGGTGAAGGCCAGGGCCGCCGCGGCAGCCAGACCGGCGAGTGCACCGGCCCACTGACGCACCACGCGGTAGCCTGCCATCACCGTGACCATCCCTTCGATGACCTGCGGCAGGGTTACCGATACCTGGCTGAAGCCGAACAGGCGGGCCGAAAGCGCCTGCGGAATCACGAAGCCTGCAAGCTTATCCAGGGTGATCGATGCGCCAGGGTCGAATGTTCCGAAGAAGAAGGCACGCCAGCTCTCCGACATGCTTTTCGCGGCGGTGGCATAGAAGCTCATGAGTCCGCTGTCCCCAAGGTTCCAGGCATAGAGCGCGCCGGCAATCGCGACCAGGGCCGCCAGGACCACGCGATGCCACCGCGGGAGCCCTTTCACGGCCTGAACCGCAGCCGCACCTGGGTGGGAATCAAGCACCATCGGATTTGTCATTGTCTACCTCCGCCACCGATGATAGACAGCCATCCTCCACGTCAGCTGAACGGTGGCAGAGGGTTGTCCGTGGTATCCGGAGCTTAAACAGAAGCAGGTCAGAAGCGAAATACCTCTGACCTGCTGTTTCTGTAGCGGTGGGGAGGCTCGATCTCCCGACCTCACGATTATGAGTCGTGCGCTCTAACCAACTGAGCTACACCGCCACGAATGAGAAAAACCTGCCCCAAGCCGGTCAAAAACCGCCTTGACACAGGCCCTCACTCAGAGCC
>DATCNU010000119.1:0-47723 GCA_036565085.1 Arthrobacter sp. | reverse complement strand
TCGAGCAGCGGTTCGTCCACCTCTACCCGGTCACCTACCTGCTTGAGCCAGCGGGTGACGGTTCCTTCGGTGACGCTCTCACCGAGGGCGGGCAAGTTAACGGATTCAGACATGTCGTCCCCGTTCTCCTTATTGATCTTTAGTGCGGATGATTGCTGCCTTGTTTGAGCTTAGTGCACCCGGCAGATCATGCCGGGCGCACCAAACTCTGATGTCTTGCGGTGTTGCTGGGGGCGGAGATTAGCCGTGGAGCGGCTTGCCAGCGAGTGCCAGGTGGGCCTCGCCCAAGGCTTCGTTCTGAGTGGGGTGGGCGTGGACAAGCTGCGCTACGTCCTCCGGGTAGGCTTCCCAGTTCACAATGAGCTGGGCCTCACCGATCTGCTCGCCCATGCGGGAACCGATCATGTGGACACCCACCACGGGGCCGTCCTTCTGGCGGACCAGCTTGACCAGGCCGCTGGTCCCCAGGATGGAGCTCTTGCCGTTGCCGGCGAGGTTGTATTCCTGGATCTGGATCTGGTCGTCGCCGAACTTCTCCTTGGCGGCCTTCTCAGTGTAGCCAACAGTGGCAATTTCAGGTTCGGAGTAGGTGACCTTCGGGATGTTGACGTCCTCGACGACGACGGGCTTCAGGCCCGCGATCTCCTCGGCCACGAAGATGCCCTGCTGGTATCCGCGGTGGGCCAGCTGGACACCCGGGACGATGTCGCCGACGGCGTAGATGTTGCCGACGCCGGTGTGCAGGCGTTCGTTGGTGATGACGAAGCCACGGTCGATGGTGACGCCGGCCTCTTCGTAGCCGAGGTTGGCAGTGACCGGTCCGCGGCCGACGGCAACGAGGAGCAGGTCGGCTTCGAAGGTCTTGCCGTCGACGAGGGTGACCTTGACGCCGTCGTCGTTCTGCTCGACGCCCTGGAAGAAGACGCCCGTGGAGAACTTGATGCCGCGCTTCTTGAAGGCACGCTCAAAGTTCTTGACGATCGTGGCGTCCTCGTTGGGGACCAGGGAGGGCAGGCCTTCAACGATGGTGACGTCCACGCCGAAGGACTTCCAGACGGAAGCGAATTCGACGCCGATGACGCCGCCGCCGAGGATGATGGCGCTCTTCGGGATGTAGTCCATGGTCAGGGCTTCGTCGGAGGTGATGACGCGGCCGCCGATTTCCAGTCCCGGCAGGCTGCGGGAGTAGGAACCCGTGGCGAGGACGATGTTCTTGCCCTTGTAGGCAGTGCCGTTCACGACGACCGTGTCGGTGCCCTGGAGCTTTCCTTCACCTTCGATGACGGTGATGCCCTTGGACTTGATCAGTCCCTGGAGGCCCTTGAACTTGCCGGCGACGATGCCGTCCTTGTACGCGTTGACGGCGGTGATGTCGATACCGTCGAGGGTGACGTTCACGCCGTACTTGGCGGAGTCACGGGCGTGGTCGGCCAGTTCGGCCGAGTGGAGCAGGGCCTTGGTGGGAATACAGCCGTTATGAAGGCAGGTGCCCCCGAGCTTGCCCTTCTCCACGAGGCCGACGGTGAGGCCAAGCTGTACGGCCCGAAGGGCGGTGGCGTATCCGCCGCTGCCGCCACCGAGTACCAGGATGTCGAATTCTTGCGCAGTTGCCTGATCGGCCACTTAGACGCTCCCTCGCGTGAATGATGACGCGAGCGTACGCATCATCTGGTCTTGGAACTTGTACTTGCCGTGATTATGCCAGCAGGCAGGTTCTCTTGCATTTGTGACTACCGTGGTTCACCTTAGCGAACCACTTATCCATGCTCCACCTTGGCACCGCGTTTGTGGAGCGCTTGTGTCGAGTGTCACGCGGCTTTGTGTCCAATAGATCAACCGGATGTCACAAAGCCGCGTGAGGAACCATCAGCCGGTCAGACGGCCGCCGCGACCAGGTCTTCGGCGTAGGCCACGAGGGTGCGGACGGTGCAGCCCGTGCCCTGTTTGTGCGTGTAGCCGTATGGGGTGCCGTTGTTGAAGGACGGGCCGGCAATGTCGATGTGGGCCCAGGGGATCTGTTCCCCGTCCTTGCCCTTACCCACGAACTCGCGCAGGAACACGGCGGCGGTCATCATGCCGCCGTGGCGTTCGCCGATGTTGGCCAGGTCCGCCACCTGCGAATCGAGGCTGGGGCGCAGCTCCTCGGGCAGCGGCATCGGCCAGACCAGCTCGCCGGCCCGGTCAGCGGCTGCCTTGAGGGGCCCGGTCACACTCTCCGAGCCCATGACGCCGGCCGTACGGTTGCCGAGGGCAATAAGCTGCGCTCCGGTGAGCGTGGCGACGTCGATAATGGCGTCCGGGTATTCCTGGCTGGCTGCCGCGATGCCGTCAGCCATGACGAGGCGGCCTTCCGCGTCGGTGTTCAGGACCTCAACGGTCTTGCCCCCGAACATCGTGAGGACATCGGCCGGGCGGGAAGCCGCTCCCGAGGGCATGTTTTCCGCGATGCACAGCCAGGCGGTCGCTTTGACGGGCAGGCCAAGGCCTGCGAGCGCCAGCACGGTGTTAAGCACGACGGCGGCGCCCGCCATGTCGCTCTTCATGTCGCCCATGTTGAGGGCCGGTTTGATGGAAATGCCGCCCGTGTCGAAGGTGATGCCCTTGCCCACCAGCGCGATCTTTGCGGCTGCCTTCGCGGGGGAGTATTCCACTTTCACGAGCCGCGGCTGGCGGGCGGACCCCTTGCCCACGCCCATAATGCCGCCGAAGCCTTCCTTTTCCAGACGCTTTTCGTCCCACACGGTGATCTTCACCGGCAGCCCCTTGGACAGTTCCCTGGCTGCCTCGGCGAAGGATTCCGGGTAGAGGTGGCTGGGGGGCTGGTTGACCAGGGACCGGGTGGCGTTGACGGCCTTGCCGATCAGGGCTGCGCGCGCCAGGGCCGGGCGCAGCTCCTTGTCCCCGGCGACCTCGGTGTGGATCACGGCGTTGCGGACCGGGTCCTTCAACCCGTCCATGGAAGACCGGTACTCGGTGAAGGCGTAGGAGCCCAGGGCGGCACCTTCGGCGACGGCTGCGACGTCGGCGATTCCCGCCGTCGGAAGCGCAATGACAACCGTGGCAAGGCCGGAAAGCTGGCGCACCGCCGAACCGGCGGCCCGGCGGAGTGCCTCCCCCTCCAGCGGGCTGCCGGGGGCGATCTTGCCCACGCCCACCAGGACCAGCACGCCGGCACCGGTTTCGGGAAGGCCGGGGAGCCGCACGATCTGGTCCGCCGCGCCGGTGACACCAAGAGCTTTGAGGGAATCGGCAAGCGCCTCCGCAGACTTGGCCGTCAGCGGATTGTCGAGGAGGACAGGACCGTCAGGTCCCTGTCCCACACCGATGACAACAGCGTCACCGGCGGCCTTCTTTAGGTCACGGGCGAGGGTACTAAGGTTGATTTCAGTATTCTTGACCATAGGGTCAGTCCTCAATTCTCGAAAGATCGTTCGGGCAGGAATGCATGTTTGGCGCTCTGCCATGGAAACCCGGTGCCGTCGGCTTGTGAAGGCGCCGGGATGTCTGCGAAGCCCGTCTGGAAGGCCAGTTCCGATCGTAGCCCGAAGCGGCCTTCGCGGCGGAATCTTCTGAGAGCTGCGCCACATCCGCTGCCGGAATGCGCCGCTGCCCGGCGGTGTTGTAAGTGATATCCACCCGAAACCACGAAAGGAACGTGCCGTGCTTGAACGGATTTCCGGCTCCCTGCTGGACCCGGACGCGCTGTATGCGAGCAACCCCGGGCTGTTCAACAGTCCGGCGCTCCGCGGACTGAACCTGGTGATGGGTTTCACCGGGTTCGCTGATGCCGGACATGTGGTGAGGCAGATCAACGCCGAACTCCTGGACACCCTCGATCCCGAGCCGGTGGCCGTGTTCGACGCCGATCAGCTGATCGATTACAGGTCCCGGAGGCCCCACGTCTCCTTCGTGGAGGATCACCTCCAGGACTACCAGGAACCCCGGCTGGCGCTGTACAGGCTGACGGACGGACTTGGCAGTCCGTTCCTGCTGTTGGCGGGCTTCGAACCTGACCTTCAGTGGGAGAGGTTCGCCCGTGCCGTCGTCGGCATCGTGGAAAAGCTGGACGTGAACCTGGTCACCTGGATCCATTCCATCCCGATGCCGGTACCGCATACCCGGCCCGTGGGTGTGACGGTCCACGGCAACAGGCCTGAGCTGATTGAAGGCATCTCGGTGTGGAAGCCCACCGTGGAGGTCCCGGCGGCAGTGGGCCACATCCTGGAACTGAGGCTGGTTGAAGCAGGACGCAACGTGGCCGGCTACGTGATCCACGTTCCGCACTACCTGGCTGAAGCGGAATACCCCACGGCCGCAGTGGCAGGCCTTGAATACCTTGGTGCTGCCACCTCGCTCATGCTTCCTGCGGACAGGCTCCGGGAGGCAGGCCGGGAAGTCAGCCGCCAGATCGCAGAACAGATCGATGCGTCCGAAGACGTGCAGCAGGTGGTGGCTCGCCTCGAATCGCGGTATGACGAGAAGGCCGAGGGCACCGTCAGGCGGTCGCTCCTCGCCGATGAAAACGACCAGCTGCCCAACGCCGATGCGTTGGGTGCTGCCGTGGAGGCTTACCTGGCGCGGGAAAATCCGGGCCGCTAGTCCGGCCTGAAGCTGACTGCTGCCCGGTGCTCCCGGGCACTGACCTGGTACTGTCCGGGTGCTGTCTGAAATTGGCCGCGTGTCCGGCACGCCACGGTGCCCGGGCATAATAAGGGAGTGACTGCACCCCGCGCCTGGCTGATCTGGACCATCGGAATCTTTGCCTACCTGGTGGCGGTATCGCAGCGTACCTCTTTCGGCGTTGTGGGGCTCGAAGCCACCGAGAGGTTCCACGCGGGCGCTTCCGCGATCTCCTTCTTCACGGTGCTGCAGCTCCTGGTTTACGCCGGGCTGCAGATACCGGTGGGCCTCCTGGTGGACAGGTTCGGCTCGCGGGCCATGATCGCCGGCGGTGCGGTGCTGATGGGCCTGGGCCAGCTCCAGCTTGCCTTCGCGGACAGCATTCCCGGTGGCGTTGCCGGCCGCGTGCTCGTGGGGGCAGGTGATGCCATGACTTTCATCTCCGTCATCCGGCTGATCCCGCTGTGGTTTGCACCGGCACGTGTTCCCCTGGTCACCCAGCTGACCGGCATGTCCGGCCAGTTGGGGCAGCTTTTCAGTGTGGTCCCTTTTGCCTTTGTCCTTCATTCCTATGGCTGGACGCCCGGGTTCCTGATGCTCGCGGGCATGTCCGGACTCGCCGTCGTGCTTGTCCTTCTACTCCTGCAGGACCACCCCCCGGCGGTGCCCCGGCCGCAGGCCCACCAGGGGCTGCATGCCACCGGTGCCTCCCTCGCCAGGGCCTGGCGGCAGCCGGGGACCAGGCTGGGACTGTGGAGCCACTTCACTATCCAGTTCAGCGGCACCGTATTTGCCATGACCTGGGGCTATCCCTTCCTGATCTCGGCGCAGGGTTTGGACGCCGCGACCGTTGCGGCCCTGATGGCGCTTTACGTGGCCGCCGCCATGGCCGTGGGCCCGTTTATCGGCCGGTTTGTGTCCCGGCACCCGCTCCGCCGGTCCACCATGGTCCTGCTCATCGCCGGCGCCACAGCGGCTGCCTGGGCAGCAGTGCTGCTGATGCCGGGCCGTTCCCCGCTGTGGCTCCTGGCCGGCCTGGTGATGGTGCTGGCCATCGGCGGTCCGGGTTCGATGATCGGCTTCGATTTCGCCCGGACGTTCAATCCCGCACACCGGATCGGCACCGCAACCGGCATCGTCAACGTGGGCGGCTTCATTGCAGCCCTCGTGGCCATATTCCTGATCGGGCTGGTGCTGGACATCCTGAACGCGAGCGGCTTCTCCCACGGAGTGCTGTACGGGCTGGAACCGTTCCGGATCGCCCTCAGCGTCCAGTTCCTGCTCCTTGGCTTCGGCGTCGGCGCCATGCTGGTCTGCCGCCGCAAGGTGCGGCGGCAGATGGCGGCCCAGGGCGTGATTGTCCGGCCGCTGCTCCGCACCCTGGCTGAACAGCGGCGGGCCAGCCTCGCACAGCGCCGGAACGGATCCCCGGCAGGGGACGACTGACACCCTTCCTCCACAATGCACATGGCGGAGGCCGGCTCTTTTGCCGGACCGGAGGGGCGCGGAAGCTTGACGCATGACACCTCCACAACACCTCCCTCAACACCTGACAGTCCGGGGCCCCGAAGACATCCTCGGCTTCATTCCGCATTCCCTGGGGTACTGGCCGGCGGACAGCCTGGTGGCCATGACACTGCATGGCAAACGGCTGGGAGCAACGCTGCGGCTTGACCTGCCTGGACCGGAAGTGCTGGCGGATCCGAGCGGCTATGCCCGCACCGTGCGCGATTACCTTCGTGCCGACCATGGCGCCGACGCCGCTTTGCTGGTTTTCTTCACCAATGACACCTGGATGGAACCGCCTGGCACCTACACCGGCACTCATACAGATTTGCTGGCCGCGCTCAAGGCTGTCCTGGGGACTGCGGGAATGCCTGTCCGCGATGCCTGGTATGTCGGTGACGCATACTGGCGCGACGCACACTGCACTGATCACTCCTGCTGCCCACTGCCTGGCCGGCCCATCGAGGACATCCGCGACAGCCGGCTCAACGCCGAGATGGTGTTCCGGGGCAGCAGCGTTGGTCCGGCACCGGAGGATGCCCGGCGGCGTGGCCTCGTCTCCAGCGAAGACAAAGCCGCGTTGCTGGCGGCGGAAGCAGGGTGGTCCGCTCAACTGGATCCGCGCCGGCGGAGCAGGCCCCAGTTCGACGCGCTCCTGGCATTCTGGGAAGGGCTGCTCAGTTCCGCGCCCGCTGAGGTACTGCCCGCTGAGGTGCCGGCCGGCCACCAGGCCTTCCTGCGCGCATCCCTCCAGGTGCCGGCGTGGCGGGATGCGGTCCTCGTCATGGCGGCAGCAGGGGCCGGGACTGCCTTGGCTGGAGCGGAGCACTTCGGAATTTTCGACGCCGGATGCGTGCTGCCCCCGGTTGGCCCGCCAGCTGCAAGCCTGTCCGGTTCGGGCCCCGGCGTGGTGCCGGATTGCGCGCCGGATTCTGTGACTGTTCCGGCTCCGGAACCCGGTCCCGCACTTCTGCCTGGTTCGAATCCATCCCGCCCCGATGACGCGCCCGATGTGCCAGGCTACGGCGACGTCCTGCTGGGACTGAAGCCCGCCATTCCGGACTGGAGCCGGCTGCACCGCCTCGACCACATCCTTGAACAGCTCTCCCCCTGGGGTGGCCAGGCAAGCGCGGCTGCCCTGACCGGACGAGGGTGGATCAGTTGGTGCCGCGGACGCGGATCCTATGCAGCCGCTTACCTTGGCGAAGCACTGGAAGAGGAAGAGGGTTACCGGCTGGCAGAGCTGATGCTGGAACTGGTCAGGCGCGGGACACTCTGCGGGTGGGCCGCACGGAAGGAAGCCGCCTGGCAGAAGTTCGAACCGGATGCCGCGTAGCGCCTCCACGGCCACGTCCAATCCGGCAACGGGGGAGATTTCGTGAGGTCGTGTTTGGGAAAACCATGAGACAATAGATGCCGAGACCCGGTTGGGTCCGTGTATCAGGTGCATGTAATGAAGCCTTTACGGGAACATTACAGCCGGTCCGGCAGTTGTATTCATAGACTCTGCCGGCCGTGGTTGCACCTGATGTTCATCACGGACTTGACAGGGTCATAGTGGTGTTGCCCGTATGGTGATTCCACAGACCGCCGCTAGAAAGGTTTTCTGTGACCCCGTCTTCCACGAAGAAGGAACCCGCCGCCCAGGACGACTTGTCCCCTGAGGAGAAGCAGGCTGCAACGAATGCCAAGCGAGCAGCCACGCGGGCAGCCAACAAAGCTGTCAAGGACGCCACCGCCGGTGATACAGCCGTGGACGGCAAGCCTGAACCCAAAAAGCGCGGGCCCAAGCCCGGCGCGAAGGCCGCCGCCGAAGCTGCCGGGAAGTCTGCCGGTGCGGACTCCGACGATGATGACGACGTCGAAGAAGATCTTGACGACATCATCCTTGACGGCGCAGACGCTGGCGATGACGGCGACATCAACGCCAAGGCAGCCACTGGCAAGGGATTCGTCTACTCAGATGCTGACGATGACGACGCTCCTGTCCAGCAGGTTATGTCCGCCGGCGCCACGGCCGACCCCGTCAAGGACTACCTGAAGCAGATCGGCAAGGTGGCGCTCCTCAACGCCGAGCAGGAAGTGGACCTCGCGCTCCGGATCGAAGCCGGTCTCTTCGCTGAAGAAAAGATCAACGCGGACGACGGCTCCATGGATCCGAAGTTCAAGCGCGAGCTTGAATTCGTCATCCATGACGGTAAACGTGCCAAGAACCACCTGCTGGAGGCCAACCTCCGCCTGGTGGTCTCCCTGGCCAAGCGTTATACGGGCCGCGGCATGCTCTTCCTGGACCTCATCCAGGAAGGCAACCTGGGCCTGATCCGTGCCGTGGAGAAGTTCGACTACACCAAGGGCTTCAAGTTCTCCACCTATGCCACATGGTGGATCCGCCAAGCCATCACCCGAGCCATGGCTGACCAGGCGCGCACCATCCGCATTCCCGTCCACATGGTTGAAGTCATCAATAAGCTGGCACGTGTCCAGCGGCAGATGCTCCAGGACCTCGGGCGTGAACCCACGCCGGAAGAGCTCGCACTGGAACTGGACATGACCCCGGAGAAAGTGGTGGAAGTCCAGAAGTACGGCCGCGAGCCCATTTCGCTGCACACCCCCCTGGGCGAAGACGGCGACTCAGAGTTCGGTGACCTGATCGAGGATTCCGAGGCCGTGGTCCCTGCCGACGCCGTCAGCTTCACGCTGCTCCAGGAGCAGCTGCATTCCGTGCTGGACACCCTTTCGGAACGCGAAGCCGGCGTAGTCGCCATGCGGTTCGGCCTCACGGACGGGCAGCCGAAGACTTTAGACGAAATCGGCAAGGTCTACGGCGTCACCCGCGAACGCATCCGCCAGATCGAATCCAAGACAATGTCCAAGCTCCGCCATCCGTCGCGGTCGCAGGTGCTCCGGGACTACCTGGACTAGGGGACTGCAGCAACCATTGCGGGGTCACTCGCGTCGTCGGCTCACCGGGACGGGAGTGGCCCGGCATGGCGTTGGCCGCCACAAGGATTTCCGCCAGCGGATAGAGATGGCTAGCCGTTAAAGAGGTCAGGACCCTTCCATCCGGAAGGGTCCTGACCTCTTTGCCTGGTGGTCTAGTCGATTGCTACGGGTGTCTTCTCATGAAGCCGGCCCGTCTCATCGTGCCAATCGGAGCTCAACGGCTTGAGCGTTGCCGCGATCGCACGCGCGTGGTGCCCGCAGAAGAGGAGCTCACCGCCGGAGGACTCAAGAACAACACGGACATACGCCTGGGCTCCGCAACGATCGCACCGGTCCAGTGCGTTGAGCGTGCGGTCCGCTACTGCTGTTGTCATTTCGGCCTCCTTAGTAGATCAGTACCTCTATATAACCAGTATTGGTAACAAATCCAGCGCAAGGATGGGACAAGTTCGCTGTCCGCGTATCCGCAAGAATGCATCAAGGCCAGCGCACCGCATCACGGATCCATAACGGCTCGCCCGGCCCGCACGGTCCGGAGTGTGAGAGACATGGGTCCTGTGCGGGGCCGACTAGGCTAGGAACAGCCCACCGCGCGTTCGTTGTTCCGTCACTGAAGGAGTTCACCACCCGTGGCACCAAGTTCTGATTACACCGCCCGGCACCTGTCGGTACTGGAAGGCCTTGAAGCAGTCCGCAAGCGCCCGGGTATGTACATCGGTTCAACCGACTCCCGCGGACTCATGCACTGCCTGTGGGAAATTATCGACAACTCCGTGGACGAGGCGCTGGCGGGTTTCGGCCATGACATCAAAATCATCCTGCACGCCGACAACTCAGTGGAGATCCACGACGACGGCCGCGGCATCCCTGTGGACCTGGAACCAAAGACCGGCCTCACCGGTGTGGAGGTGGTCTTCACCAAACTCCACGCGGGCGGCAAGTTCGGCGGCGGATCCTACACGGCCTCCGGCGGTCTCCACGGAGTTGGCGCATCCGTCGTGAACGCTTTGTCCTCCCGCCTGGACGTGGAGGTTGACCGTGGCGGCAAAACGTACAAAATGTCGTTCCGGCGCGGGGAACCGGGGCGGTTCAAGGACCAGGGCCCGCGGCCTGACCCTGCAGTGACATTCGCGCCCTTCGTGGACGGCTCGGTGCTGGACGTGGTGGGCAAGGCCAAGCGCGGCGTTACGGGCACGCGGATCCGCTATTGGGCGGACCGCCAGATCTTCACGACAGATGCCAAATTCTCGTACGACGAGCTGGCGGCACGGGCGCGCCAGACCTCCTTCCTGGTTCCGGGGCTCAAGCTCACCGTCCGTGATGAGCGCAGGCTGGCCGGCACCCCCGGTGAAGCGGGGCCGCACGAGGAGATTTTCCATCACGACGGGGGCATCTCTGAATTCGTCGAGTTCCTCGCCGCCGATCCTGCGGTCACCGATGTCTGGCGGCTGCACGGATCGGGAAAGTTCAAGGAAACCGTGCCCGTACTTGACGAACGGGGCCACAGCCAGCTGGCAGAGGTGGAGCGCGACTGCGAAGTGGACGTGGCGCTGCGATGGGGCATCGGCTACGACAGCACGGTCCGGAGCTTCGTCAACATCATCTCCACGCCCAAGGGCGGAACCCACCAGGCAGGATTCGAGCAGGCGCTGGTCAAGACGTTCCGGAAGGCGGTGGAGAACAACGCCCGCAAACTCAAGGCCGGAAACGACAAGATTGAGAAGGACGACATCTTCGCCGGCCTGACCGCAGTCCTGACCGTCCGGCTCGCCGAGCCCCAGTTCGAGGGCCAGACGAAGGAAATCCTGGGCACCTCGGCAGTCCGGGCAATCGTGGCGAAGGTGGTGGAGCACGAGATCAATGCCAAGCTCAACTCCGCCAACCGGAACGACAAAGCCCAATCGGCGCTGCTGCTCGAAAAAATCGTCAGCGAGATGAAGTCCCGCATCTCCGCGAGAGTGCACAAGGAAACGCAGCGCCGCAAGAATGCCCTGGAAACCTCGTCGATGCCCACCAAGCTCGCCGACTGCCGCACGGACGACGTCGAACGATCTGAACTGTTCATCGTGGAAGGTGACTCGGCGCTGGGAACGGCCAAACTGGCGCGGTCCTCGGACTTCCAGGCACTGCTGCCCATCCGCGGCAAGATCCTTAACGTGCAGAAGGCATCGGTGGGTGACATGCTTTCCAACGCCGAATGCGCGGCCCTGATCCAGGTGGTGGGTGCAGGTTCCGGACGCAGCTTCGACATTGCCGCGGCCCGGTACGGCAAAGTCATCCTGATGACCGACGCAGACGTCGACGGCGCCCACATCCGCACCCTGCTGCTCACCCTGTTTTTCCGGTACATGCGCCCCATGATCGACGAAGGCCGGGTCTTCGCCGCGGTCCCGCCGCTTCACCGGGTGGAGGTGATCAACGCCGGGCAGAAAGCAAACGAGATGATCTATACCTACTCGGAAGCGGAACTGCACGTGCTCCTGTCCAGGCTGGCCAAGGAAGGCAAACGCTACAAGGAGCCCATCCAGCGCTATAAGGGCCTCGGCGAGATGGATGCGGAGCAGCTGGCCGAAACCACCATGGATCCACGGCACCGGACGCTGCGCAAGGTAGGGATTGAGAACGCGAAGCAAGCTGAGGACACCTTTGACCTGCTGATGGGATCGGATGTGGCCCCGCGCAAGGACTTCATCATCGCAGGCGCCGCCGGCCTTGACCGGGAGCGGATCGACGCCTGACCCGGCTCACGGGTTCGCCCCTATGGGTCGAAGGGGTCAGCCCAGCAGGCCGGGGACGATCAGCAGGGCCGTGGGCAGGGCCAGGAGCAGGATGCAGCCGGCGAGCACTGCTCCACGGGCGGAAGCTTGAAGCTGGGGCCGGGGGGACAGCAGCCGGCTGACGCGGGAGGCCGTGGTGCGCGCCGAATCGGCCCCGGTGACACCCGCCGTCGTCTCAAGTCCCGCGAGCGGGACGTTGGCGGGACTGCCCGGGAGAGCTTCGGCAGCAACGGGGCCGGGCTGGCCTGCCGCCGAACCGCTGGCCACGATGGCGATGGCCTTGATGAGCGTAGCCTTGCTTTCGGTTTTCAGGGCCACATCATCGGCCAGCATCTCGATGAGTGAGTTCACAGACTCCTGGGCCAGCCGTGTGGTGGGAAGCCAGGGGAGTGCCTGGCGCCAGGCGGCGAACGCCCAGAGCAGTAGATGGTGACGCTGGCTGAGGTGGGCGTTCTCATGGATCAGCACTGCGCGCAGCTCAGCCGGTTCGAGGGCCGCCATCAGGCCGTCGGAAAGCACGGTGACGGAGCGCGCCCCGCCGGGAAGGCAGTATGCCACGGGCGAGTCGTGGCTGATGACGACGGTTCCCGTCCCCTGCGGAGAGGGGGACGCGAGGAGTGCGAGCAGCTCGCGGTGCCGCCGCCGCTGCCGTTCGATCCGGTAATACGTCAGCAGCAGGGTGAAGACCAGATGGGCCGTCAGCAGCGCCGCGGCTGAGAGGGCAAACAGGTGCCAGAAGCCCAGGGCGGTGGTGGGTGCGTTGAACAGCACCATCGCCGCCAGCGCGCGCAGTCCGGCGATCAGGTTGTCCCCGAGCGGCTCCAGGCCGTACACCAGCATGGCGCCGATCATGGACAGCCCGCCGGCAAGGGCAATGGCCTGCCACAGCAGCATGGCCGTGAAGGGGGACCGGGCCGGCCAGTGGGCGCGCGAGAGGAAGACAGGCACTGGCCAAGCCAGTGCTATCGCAAGGACCGCCAGCAAATATGAGGTCCAGAACATGGTCTGCTAGATGTGGCCAAGCAGTTTGCGCAGCGTTTCGGCTTCACTTTCCGTGACGGACCCAATGAACCTGGCCAGTACCGCTTCCCGGTCGGGAGCTGACCCGAGCACCTCATGCATGAGTTCGGCGGTGTGGTCTTCCCGGCTGGACACAGCCTGGTAGCGGTGCGGCCGGGTACCACGCTCACGCTCCACCAGGCCCTTCTTCTCCAGCCGTGAGAGCACCGTGAGCACAGTCGTAACGGCCAGTTCCTTGCCTTCGTGGCCCGCGGTTCCCCCCTGCGCCTCCGTGCTGCGCGCCAACTGGTCCCTCAGGGTGTTGGCGGTGGCCGCTTCATGGCCCGCCCAGAGCAGGTCCATCACTGCCCGTTCCAGTTCGCCAAGACTAGCCATTCCATACATCCTTAGAATCCCCGCACCCGGGCTTGCCTGCCCCGGTGACTGTTGCCTGCCATTGCTACAACTACAGAATCAAAGTTACCCCGTTTTGACCGGATTTTCTACGTCAGGTAGAACACGAGGCGCGCCGCACCCTTGGAAAGGGCCCGTCCGGGTGGCAATGTTGCTTTACAGTGTCTCGCGCATTGTTCTACACTCTGTAGAAGTGAGTGTTCTACGGAACGTAGAAGATCTGATCCGGCTAACAGTAGGGACTGCCTTGGACGCCTTGGAAATCGCACGCTGGCAATTCGGCATCACCACCGTCTACCACTTCATGATGGTCCCGCTCACCATCGGCCTGGGCCTGTTGGTGGCCGTGATCCAGACGGCCTGGCACAGGACGGGAAACCCGGAGTACCTCCGGATGACCAAGTTCTGGGGCAAGCTGTTCCTGATCAACTTCATCATGGGAGTAGCCACCGGCATCGTGCAGGAGTTCCAGTTCGGGATGGCCTGGAGCGAGTACAGCCGGTTTGTCGGGGACGTGTTCGGGGCGCCACTGGCACTTGAAGCCTTGCTGGCCTTCTTCGTCGAATCCACGTTCCTGGGCCTGTGGATCTTTGGCTGGAAGCAGCTCAAACCCGGCGTACACCTGGCCTGCCTGTGGATCGCAGTGGTGGGCTCCGTGTTCTCCGCCTACTTCATCATCGTGGCCAACAGCTGGATGCAGCACCCGGTGGGTGTGGAGGTGGTCAACGGCCGGCCCGTGATGACCGACGCGTGGGCGGTCTTCACCAACAACACCGCCCTGGTCGCAGTTCCGCACACCCTCTTCGGAGCGCTCGCAGTGGCTGGCGGCTTCCTCCTGGGCATCGCCTGGTACCACCTGTGGCGCAGGAGGCGCGACGGCGTCGACGCCGTGGACGGGGACGGCAGGGTCATCGCCGGGGAAGCGGACATCCCCGGCAGGGACCGGACTGACCACAAAGTCTGGATCCGGTCCCTGCGCATCGGGGCCGTCGTCGCCATGATCTCCTTCGCCGGAACCGCCATCACCGGAGACATGCAGGGAAAGCTGATGTTCCAGCAGCAGCCCATGAAAATGGCCGCCGCGGAGGCCGCGTGCCATGACGGCACGGGCTTCTCGGTGCTGAGCATCGGCAACGTCGGCTCGCGGAACTGCGATGACGTCGTCGCGGTAATAGAGGTTCCGGGGATCCTCTCATTCCTGGCCAAGGGCGATTTCAGCACCGAGGTCAAGGGCGTGAACAGCCTCCAGTCCCAGTACAAGGCGGACTACGGAACAAACGTGCCGGACAACCCGATGTACGGCGACCGGGCCGGCCAGGAGATCCAGTACGTTCCGGTCATGGAGGTCACCTACTGGGGCTTCCGCATGATGATCGGCTTTGGCGGAATCGCGGCGCTGGCCGCGCTCATCGCCCTCTGGGTGACACGGAAGGGGACAGTTCCGGAATCACGCTGGCTGATGCGCCTGGCCGTCTTTGGCATCCTGGCGCCGTTCGGCGCCAATGCCGCCGGCTGGATCTTCACGGAAATGGGCCGCCAGCCCTTTGTCGTGGCGCCCAACCCGGACATGAACGGCATCGACCAGGTATTCATGTTCACCGCAGCAGCGGTCTCGCCAGGGGTCTCCGCCGGTGAGATCCTCACCTCGCTGCTGGTGCTGACCACCGTCTACGCCGTGCTCCTGGTGGTGGAGGTCAGGCTCCTGGTCAAGTACATCCGCGGCGGTGTTGTCTCGGCGATGCCCGAGCTCGTCCACGCCCCTGCCGGCGAAAGCGGGGACGCCACAAAGGGCCCCGGCGGGCCGGGCACGGGCAAGACCTCCGACGACGTCCTGGCGTTCGCCTACTAAGAACAGCAGAGGAAACTCGACCATGGAACTACTGCCCACCATCTGGTTCATTGCCATCGCGGTGTTGTGGACCGGATACCTCTTCCTTGAAGGCTTCGACCTCGGCGTGGGGATGCTGATGAAGCTTTTCGCCCGGAGCAACACCGAACGCCGGGTGCTGCTCAACACCGTCGGCCCGGTTTGGGACGGCAACGAGGTATGGCTGCTCACCGCCGGCGGCGCGACGTTCGCCGCCTTCCCGCGCTGGTACGCGTCGCTGTTCTCAGCCCTCTACCTTCCGCTGCTGGTGGTGCTCGTGGCCCTCATCTTCCGGGCCGTTGCGTTCGAATACCGCGGCAAGGTTGATACCGACAGCTGGCGCGCCCGCTGGGACTGGGCGATCGCCCTTGGCTCACTCGTTGCCGCCTTCGGCGTCGGGGCTGCCCTGGCGCTCACCACCACCGGCCTGCCACTGAACTCCAACGGCGACCGGGTTGGGGGTTCGATGGCATGGTTCAGCGGCTATGCCGTGCTCGGCGGTTTCGCCGTAGTTGGCTTCTCGCTGCTTCACGCCCTGGCGTTCCTCGCACTGAAGACCGACGGCGATGTGCGCCACCGCGCCCGCCGCTGGTTTGTCCGGCTGCTGCCCGTGCTGCTGCTCCCGCTTGCGGCCTGGGCCCTTGCCATCCAGGTTCTGGACGGCAAGGCCTGGACCTGGGCGGCTGTCCTCCTTGCTGTCGTGGCGGCCGCGGCGGCCTGGGTGTTGGCCCGCAAGGGGGCCGAAGGCAGGGCCTTCATGGCCCTCGGTGCATTCCTGGTGCTCGGCAGCGCATCGATTTTCGGGGCGGTGTTCCCGGTGGTCCTGCCGTCCACCCTGGACAGCGCCTTCGACCTGACGATCTCCAATGCCTCCTCCTCGGCCTATACCCTGGGGCTGATGAGCGTCGTCGCCGCCGTCGGTCTGCCGCTGGTGATCGCGTACCAGGCATGGACGTATTGGGTGTTCCGCCGGCGTGTCAGCGCCTCCCACATTCCGGAGGCGCACAGCTTCCTGCCGGCGATTGCCGCCAAGGCCTTCACCACAAAGGGCTGACCGGCGGTGCGACCACAGTTCCCAACCGGGCCTGCCACCCGGTCAGCCATCTATTGGCTTGGCCTCCTGGCGGCGTTGAAGGCACTGTCGCTGGTCCTGATGGGACAGGCTGTTGCCTCCATGCTGGCCGGGCTCGCAACAGCTGATCCCGCCTGGCCGGACCAGCTTCCGTGGGGCCTTGCCGGTGTCGCCTTGAGGTCGGGCACTGTTTGGTGCCAGGGCATGGCCGCGCGCCGCGCCGCGTTGGGGGTGAAAGAGGAACTCCGCTCGGAACTGCTGGACCGCGCCCTCCGCACCGGGGCGCGCAGCGTTGGACCAGCGGACGGCGGCCTGGCCGTCCTGGCCACCCGCGGGCTGGATGCACTGGACAGCTACTACACCCAGTTCCTGCCCGCGCTGGTGAACTGCGCGGCCATTCCGCTGATGCTGGGAGCACGGATCCTCTTCGCCGACTGGCTCAGCGCCGTGGTCATTGTCCTCACGGTTCCCCTGGTTCCGCTGTTCATGGTCCTGATCGGCCGCTATACGGAGGAAAACGTCCGCGCGGCCCAGGCAACGCTCGCCAGGCTGTCCGCGCACATGCTGGAGCTGGCCAAGGGACTGCCGGTCCTGGTAGGCCTCGGCCGTGCCTCGGCACAGCGCAAGGCCCTGGAAGAAATCTCCGAAGAATACCGGTCCAAGACCATGGGCACTCTGCGCACAGCGTTCCTGTCTGCGCTGGCCCTTGAGCTTATCGCCACCATTTCCGTGGCCATGGTGGCCGTCTTCATTGGAGTGCGCCTCGTGCACGGCGACATGGCCCTCGAGGCCGGGCTGCTGGCCCTGATCCTGGCTCCGGACTGCTACCTCCCCCTCCGCGAACTGGGAACGGCGCACCATGCAAGCGATGACGGCCGTGCCGCCCTCGCCGAGACCACGGCAGTCATCGACGCGCCCGAGCCGCAACCGCTGCCCGGGGACAGCGCGTCCGCCGGTGCGGGGGCGCACGACGGCGTCCGCGGCCTGTCGGCACCGGTTTCGGCCGGAGTGACCGTCACCGGCCTCACCGTCACCTATGCGGGACGCCCCGGCCCCGCCGTCGGACCGCTCAGCTTTACTGCTCCGCGCGGCGAAATAACGGCCCTGGACGGACCCAGCGGGGCCGGCAAAAGCACTGTCCTGGGGGTGCTGGCCGGGACTGTGGGAGACGGCGCCGGAACGTCCGTCAGAGGCCGGATCTCAGGCCTCGACCGAGGGGCGGTCGCCTGGATTCCGCAGCATCCCGTGATGGTCGCGGACACTGTTCTGGATGAGGTCCTTCTGTACTCCGCAGCCGGAACAGATACAGCCGGAACAGATGCAGCCGGAACAGAGAACACTCTCGCTGCGGGCGTTGCGCGGGCCTGCCTGGCGGAGGCCGCGGCCGGGCATCTTGCCGGAAAGCATCCGGCCGAGTTGAGCCCGGGCGAGCTGCGCCGCGTTGCCCTGGCGCGGGGACTTGCGCGCATCAGGTCAGGGGCGACGGTACTCCTGCTCGACGAACCCACGGCCCACCTGGACGAAGCATCCGCGGCGCAGGTGCAGCAGGCGGTCCTGGCGCTCCGCGGCCGCGTCACGGTGATCCTCGTGGCCCACGACTCCCGGACGCGCGGACTGGCTGACCATTTGGTCCCCGTCTCTGCCCTGGGCGTTACGGCGCCCGTGCCGCTGGCGTCCGCCGCGCGGATCAGGGACGTGGAGGGCCCTGGTCCTGCGACAGGCCCCTCCCGCGCCGCGGCCCGGGAGGCGGCCCCGGACGCGGAGACGGCTAAAGGGTGGCCGGAAGCGGAGCCGCGGCACAGCCAGGCCTTCCGCCTTCTGGCGGGGCTGCTGGCACCGGTGGCCGGACGTTTCGCCGGAGCCGGAGTGTTGGGCACCCTGGCGGCCGTTTTCGCCGTCGCGCTGTCCGGGCTGTCCGGCTGGCTCATCATCAGGGCCAGCGAGCAGCCCCCCATCCTGTACCTGCTGACAGCGATCGTCGGTGTGCGCTTTTTCGGGATCGGCCGGGCCGTCCTGCGCTACTGGGAACGGCTTGTGCTGCACGACGCCGTGTTCGCGGCCCTCACCAGGCTGCGCGGGCGGCTCTGGGAAGCGCTGAGCCGGAAGGCACTCTCGCTCCGGCGGCTCCTGCAGGGCGGCAACGTCCTGGGCACCGTGATTGACGATGTGGACACGGTCCGCGACCTGCTGCCGCGCGTCGTCCTGCCACCGCTGACGGCCGTTGCTGTTGCCTTGACCGCACTGGTGGCCACCGGACTTCTCGTCCCTGCCGCCTTCCCGGCCGTCGCGGCCGCAGCAGCGGTGAGCCTGCTCGCGGCACCTGCCGCCGCCCTGTGGGGCGACAGGATGTCCGCCGACGCCGAACAGAACCTGCGTTCGGACGTCCTGCGCCGGACATCCGCCGCGCTCGACGCCCGGCTGGAGCTGCACGTGAATGGCGTCGCCGGTGCTGTCCTTGCCGGGCTGCGCAGGCAGGACCGTGCAGCCACCCGGGCATCGCAACGTTCCGCCTGGGCCGAAGGACTCGGCCAGGCCATCACCACGGCTGCATGTGGAACAGCTGCCCTCGCCAGCGGTGCGCTGGCGGCGCCGCAGGTGCTTGCCGGCACCCTGGCACCTGCCACCGCCGCGGTCATCGTCCTGCTCCAGCTGGCCCTCGTTGAGCCGTATGCAGGCATCACGACGGCGGTGCGCCAGTTCCCTGCCCTCCGTACCGTGCTGCGCCGGATCGGGAAGTCCGGAGTGCTGGGGGACGGAACGCCGGACAGGAATGGTTCGGCGCAGCTCCGTGGAGATGGGCTGGAGGTAGTCCAGGCGCGGCCCGGGGGTGCTGCCGGGATTGAACTCACAGACGCCGGGGCTGCCTGGCCCGGCGGGCCAGCTGTGTTCTCGGGACTCTCGGCGACCGCCGGCCCCGGCCGGTGGCTGGCTGTCACGGGACCGTCCGGTGCCGGGAAATCCACGCTGCTGTCTGTCCTGCTTGGCTTCCTTCCGGCATCCAACGGCACCGTCCGGGTCACGGGCACCGCCGCCTGGTGCCCCCAGGAGGCGCACCTCTTCGATTCGACGCTCCGGGGCAACCTTCTCCTGGGCCGCCCCGGACCGGTGACGGACGCGTCCAATGATCCCCAGCTGGAAGCGGCGCTGGCCGCCGTCGGACTCAGTGGCCTGGTTTCGCGGCTCCCCGCGGGGCTGGAAACCCGGATCGGCCCGGGAGGTTCGTTCCTTAGCGGCGGCGAGCGCCAACGGCTGGCAGTCGCCCGGACCCTGATGACGGGGGCCGAGGTGATCCTGCTCGACGAGCCCACGGCCCATCTTGACGCCGAAGCAGGCCGTGCCATGCTCGCGGACCTCCGTGCCGGCCTGAAAGAGCGCACGGTCGTCCTGGTGACGCACAATCCGGCAGACATCGGCCCGGCGGACGACCGGCTGGAACTTCCGGCCGAACCGCAGCTTCGGGAAGCCGTCCTGGCCGCCCGCTGACGCGGTGCATTCGCGGCCTGCGACAGGGAGCGGTGGCTGATTCAGCCCAGCGGGTCAGGAAATCAGCTGTCCACGTCTCAGCCGTCCACATCGTGGAGATGGTGGACGACGTCGTGCAGGAAATACTGCGCCAGCGTCAGGACGGTGAACTCGGATCCGTTGCTTCGCAGTCCCTTCTTGCCCCACTCCGTCTCGCGGACACCGGCAAAAGACTCCGCAATCTGCATGCCTTCCGCGGTCAGCTCGGCACTGACCACCGCCGGATCAGCGTTGGCGTAGTCATTTTCGACAGCCGTCCGGTCCTGGTCCCAGTTCTCAAACCGGGCGCCGTCGCCGTCCAGCATGAGGTTCAGGCGCTGGTCGAAAAGGCTGAAGACATCGCGGACGTGGCAGGCATACTCCAGGGCCGACCAGGTGTCCTCGTCCGGGCGCTCGGCCACGTCAGGCCGGCGGAGGACAGCCCGCCACCGCGGCAGCATGTTCTGCACCGTCCTCGCCACCGTTGCAGGGGTTGCCGTGGAGGAGTCAAACGAACATTCGGGACAAGGCCTCGATAGGACCCAGGTCCAGTCTTTTTCATCAGGAACGATAGGCATGGCAGCAGTCTAGGCCGGAACCGGTCAGGCCTCATCCGGCCACGCCATGGTGGGGCCGATCACATCCACGGGCTGGGACAGCGGAACTCCGGAGCCATCGCGCCTGCCGTGCTCCTGCGGCAGAGAGCGGGCGACACCGGCCAGCGAGGATGCCTTTGCCGGCCCATGCCCTGCCCAGGCCAGCAGCAGCGTGTCTTCACCCTTGAGGAACCTGTGGGCCCGGACACCTGCCGTGGCGCGGCCCTTGGCAGGGTATTCGGAGAATGCTGTCACCTTCGCGGTTCCCGGTGCCGTCCCCGGCAGGGCGCCGTTGGTGCCTGCGATGGTGACCACCACAGCAGCGTCGTCCTCCGGATCAAGAGCGTTGAAGAACAGCACCTGGTCATCAGCGGACAGCTTGATCCCGGCCATGCCGCCCGCCGTCCTGCCCTGCGGCCGGACCTGGCCGGCACCGAACCTGAGCAGCTGCGCCTGGCGGGTCAGGAACACCAGTTCGGTGTCCTCAGAACCGGCCGGCACCACACCCACTACCGAATCCTTGTCCTTGAGCGCGATGACTTCCCAGTCCTCGCGATTCAGCGGATAGTCAGGTTGCACGCGCTTGACCACACCTTGGGCGGTCCCGATGGCCAGGACCTCATCCAGAGGGGCAAATGCCACCAGGGATTCGCCTTTCAGGAGGGTGATGAAATCCTTCGCCTGAACTCCGCCGGCAAGGTTGGGCAGTCCGGACATCGGCGGCAGCACGGGCATGTCCATCACCTGCAGGCGAAGCATGCGCCCCTGGGACGTGACGGCTGCGATTTCGCCGCGGGCCGAGGTCCTGATCACGGACCGGAACACATCGTGCCTGGAACGGGGACCGGACTCCGACAGCGGCTCCTGGTTGGAGGTGCGCGCGACCTGCCCGGATGCCGTGAGGATCGCCCAGCAGGGATCGTCGGCAATCTCCAGCACCAGTGGCGCAGCCTTTCCCTTGCCGTTGGAGGCTGCAAGGTCGGCAGCCACGGTGGGGGAGACGGCTTCCGATTCGAGGAGCACGGTCCGCCGCGGGGTGCCGTATTTTTCGGCGATCTCACCCAGCTCGCCGGACACGAGGTCCCGCAGCCTCTGCTCGGAGCCCAGGATGGCCTCCAGCTCGGAGATCTCGCGGCGCAGCTCGTCCTGCTCCTTCTCCAGCTCGATCCGGGAGTACTTGGTCAGCTGGCGGAGCCGAAGTTCCAGGATGTAGTTGGCCTGGATCTCGGAAAGATCGTAAATGGACATCAGCCGGACCCGGGCCGCCGCGGCCTCATCGGAGGAGCGGATGATCTGGATGACCTCGTCGATGTCCACGATGGCAATGAGGAGGCCCTCCACGAGGTGCAGGCGGTCCTTCTTCTTCCCGAGCCGGAACGCCGTCCGGCGGCGCACCACATCGATGCGGTGGCCCACGTAGACCGAGAGCAGTTCCACAAGCCCGAGGGTCTGCGGCTGCCCGTCGACCAGCGTCACATTGTTGATGCCGAAGGAATCTTCCATGGGCGAGTACCGGTAGAGCTGCTGGAGCACGGCGTTCGGGTTGAATCCGTTCTTCAGCTCGATGACAAGCCGCAGTCCGTGCTTCCGGTCGGTGAGGTCAACGATGTCGCTGATGCCGGTCAGCTTCTTGCCGTTGACGGCGTCCTTGATCTTCTCGATCACTTTTTCCGGACCCACCATGTACGGCAGTTCGGTGACCACCAGGCCGGTGCGGCGGGCGGACAGCTGCTCGATTTCAACCTTTGCCCGGGTCTTGAACGAGCCCCGTCCGGTGGCGTAGGCATCACGAATGCCGTCCAGGCCCACGATCCGCCCGCCGGTGGGCAGGTCCGGTCCCGGAACAAACCGCATGAGATCTTCCAGCGTCGCGTCCGGGCGGGCTATCAGGTGCCGCGCCGCGGCGATAACCTCCACCAGGTTGTGCGGGGCCATGTTGGTGGCCATGCCGACGGCGATGCCCGTCGCTCCGTTGACCAGCAGGTTGGGGAAGGCCGCCGGCAGCACATCGGGCTGGGTCAGCTGGTTGTCGTAGTTGGGGACAAAGTCCACCACGTCTTCATCAAGGTGGTCAGTGAGCGTCAGAGCGGCCGCCGCGAGGCGCGCTTCGGTATAGCGCGGGGCAGCCGGACCGTCGTCGAGCGAGCCGAAGTTTCCGTGCCCGTCAATGAGCGGCAGCCGCAGCGAAAAGTCCTGCGCCATGCGGACCAGCGCGTCGTAGATGGCCGTGTCTCCGTGCGGATGGAGCTTTCCCATGACCTCGCCCACCACGCGGGCGCTCTTGACATGGCCGCGGTCCGGCCGCAGCCCCATCTCGCTCATCATGTAGAGAATCCGGCGCTGGACTGGCTTGAGCCCGTCACGGGCGTCGGGCAGTGCCCGGGAGTAGATCACCGAATACGCGTACTCCAGGAAGGAGCCTTCCATCTCGGAAGTGACGTCGATATCCACGATGTTCTCGGTGTAATCCGGGCTGGAATCCACTGCGGGGGCTGGACTTTGGCGGCGGGCCATAGGGCTGGTAAATCCTTCTGCGGGTACTGGTGTCAGCGCTGGGGGTGTGGTGCGGGAGTTTTTGACTAGGCTAAGCCTATGGTGGATCAGCCCGGGGACAGCGTATCTGGGGACAGCGTATATCCGGAACATTGGGAAGCCGATGTCGTCCTGCGGGACGGCGGGACCGCCCATCTGCGGCCCATCCACCCCGCGGATGCCGATGCCGTCCAGGCCTTCCACACCGGACAGTCGCAGAATTCCATCTATATGCGCTTCTTTGCGTTCAAACCCAAACTGTCCAGCAAGGAACTCAAGCGCTTCACCGAGGTCGACTACAAGGACCGGGTGGCCTTCGTGATCACCATCGGGGGCGAAATCATCGGAATCGGCCGGTATGACAGGCTCGATGATCCGGCCGAGGCGGAGGTCGCCTTCAACATCGCCGACGCCCACCAGGGCAGGGGCATCGGGTCGATCCTCCTGGAGCATCTCGCGGCCGCCGCCCACGAAAACGGGATCCGCCGCTTCAGCGCCGAGGTGCTGCCCGAAAACCGGAAGATGCTCATGGTTTTCTCCGACGCCGGCTACGACGTCAAACGCCATTTCGACGACGGCGTGGTCAGCCTGGAGTTCGACATCGATCCCACCGAGAAATCCCGGGCCGTGATGGAATCCCGCGAGCACCGCGCCGAGGCGAGGAGCGTGCGTGACCTGCTGGCGCCGTCGTCGGTGGCCGTCATCGGTGCCAGCCGCAAATGGGGGACGGTGGGCTACCAGCTGCTGGAGCACATCCTCGAAGGCGGCTTTCCCGGTCCCGTCTATGCCATCAACCCCGAGGCACTGGAACTGGCCGGCATGCTGTCCTTTGCCCGGCTGTCCGAGGTCCCGGACCCGGTCCAGCTGGCCGTCATCGCCGTGCCCTATGAGGAAGTCGACGCAGTGGTGGACGACTGCGCCGCGGCGGGGGTCAAGGGCCTGTTGATTGCCTCCGCCGGGTTCGCGGAAGACGGCGAGCGCGGCCTTGCGCGCCAGCGGGCCCTGGTGCGAAAGGCGCGGGCCAACGGCATGCGGGTCATCGGGCCCGCCTCGCTCGGGATCGTCAACACCCATCCGGACGTGTCGCTGAACGCTTCAATAGCCCCCAGCCTTCCACTCCGCGGCGGGCTGGGGCTTTTCAGCCAGTCGGCGGCGATCGGCGTTTCCCTCTATGCGGCTTCAAGCCGCCGCAGGATCGGGCTCTCCACTTTCCTCTCGGCCGGCAACAGGGCCGACGTGTCCGGTAACGACATGATGCAGTTCTGGGAGGACGACGCCGACACCACCGCTGTGGGCCTGTACCTGGAGTCAATCGGCAACCCGCGCAAGTTCTCGCGGCTCGCGAGGCGCCTGGCCCGCACGAAACCGGTGATCGTGGCCAAGTCAGAGTCGATGGGGCTGCGGCTTCCCCCCGGCCACGCTGTGCGGACCACGCAGGCGCCCGCCGGCGCACTGGACGCCATGATGCGCCAGTCCGGCGTGATCCGGGTGGAGACGATCGAACAGCTCGCGGACGTGGCCCAGATCGTGTCCGGCCAGCCGCTGCCTGCGGGCGCGGAACTTGCGGTCTTCAGCAATTCCCAGGCCCTGGGCAAGGTGGTGGCCGACAGCGCCTCCGCACACGGTCTCGGTGTCGAGCGGATTGTCACCGGCGTGGATCTCGACGCCGGTATGTCACTCGCGCTGCCGGCCTTACGCAGCAGCCTGCAGGACGCGCTGGCGTCCGATACCGTCCACGCCGTGGTGGCGGCGCTCCTTCCGGCCCGGGGCCTCTCGGTGGAGAATATTGCCGACGTCCTTGCCGAGTGCTCGGCGCAGGCGGGAAAACCTGTGGTGGCCGCCTTCACCGGCATCCTGGACCCGTCCATCTATGTGGAGGGCATGGTGGGCGAAGTCCACACCGTTCCCTGTTTCTCAAACCCCGGAGCAGCCGTGGCCGCGCTCGCGGCCGTAGTCAGGTACGCCGAATGGCTCGCCCGGGACCATGGCCACTTTGTGGAACCGTCCGGCTGCGACCCCGAAAGCGCCCGGGTCCAGCTTGAGGGCCTGCTCCGCGAGGTCCACGGGGAGCGCCTTAAACAGCTGGAGCCCGGCGCTGCGGCCACCCTGCTGGGGCACTACGGCATCGAGGTGCTGCCCTCGGAGGGCTTCGAGACGGCCGAGCAGGCTGTCGACGCGGCAGACAGGCTGGGCTGGCCTGTTGCCCTCAAGACCACGGAACCGTCCCTCCGCCACCGCCTCGACCTTGGAGGGGTGCGCCTGGACATCGAGGAACCCGGCTCCCTCCGCCAGAGCATCCTGCAGATGCGCCGGGCGCTCTCACCATACGGCTCGCCGTCCCTGGAGGTGCAGTCCATGGCGCCGGTAGGGCAGGCCTGCACCTTCCGGGCGATTGAGGACCCGCTTCTTGGCCCGGTGGTCTCCTTCGGACTGGCGGGGGACGCCGTCAACCTCCTGGATGACTGGGCGCACCGGGTGCCGCCGTTGTCCGCCACCGACGTCAAGGACTTCATCCGCGCGCCCCGGGCGGCCCGCAAACTCTTTGGCTACCAGGGCCTGCCCCCCGTGGATGTTGCCGCCCTGGAGGAACTCGCCGGCAGGCTGGCATGGATGAAAGACAACCATCCGGAGATAGCGCTCGTGGATTTCAACCCCGTGCTGTGCGGGACCCGGGGCCTGGCCATCCTGGCGGCTGACGTGCGGATCGGGAACGCCGCCCAGCGAACGGACAGCGCCCGCCGGGCCATGCTGGGCTAGCGGCGGTTAGCAAGTCCCCGGCCGATCTGTGAAAATGGGGGAATGAGCTCACAGCCTCCCACGTCGGTGCCACCCACGCCCGGCAATGACAACCTGGCAGTCCGAAACCACAGCTCACACAGCCACGGCGCGCAGGGCCAGAGCCTTGAGGGCGCGCTGCAGCAGGCAGGCTTCTACCCCCGGCTTGTGGCCGATGTCGTTGACGATGCGCTGGACGGCCGCGACTGCGTCGCGCACCTGGTCCACCTGGAAACGCACTTCGACCGCGCTGAAGTGCGCCGCCACATCACGGTTCTGGTCCTTACCTCCGACATGCTGGTGATCACCCATGTGGACGACCAGCAGCTAGATGATGCCGGTGAACAGATCGTGGCCCAGATTTCCACCGAGTCCGTCCCCGTTGCCCAGATCCGTTCCGTGGTACTCAGCTACATGTACGCCCAGCCGCAGAACTACAAGCCCTCCGACCCCGTGCGGGAACTTACCTTGGCCATCGCCTGGTCCGGCGGCCAGAGGCTGGACGTGGGTCCGGCCAGCTGCGGCGACCCCCAGTGCGAGGCGGACCACGGCTACAGCGGCACCATTGCCCAGGAGGATATCGTCCTACGGATCAGCGCCGAGGCCGACGGCCTCCAGGCGGTCCAGGACGCCAAACTCTTCGCCCGGGCCCTCCGTGCCGTAAACACCGGATCAACTGCCCCTGCGCCGCACACCGGGCAGGCGCTCCAGCCCCGTCCCCGCGCCGGCGTGTTCGGGAACCGGCTGAGCCGCGGACACCAGCAGCGCTGAGATGCCGGACCACGGGAAAACGACAGTCATCGCAGCGCCGCCGGAAGGGAAGCTCCTGACGCCGAACACGCCGCCGCTGGATATGCCTCCAGCCCCTGCCTTCGGCCGGCGCTCCATCGCAGAGGTGCTGACCAGCGCGGCAGCAAGCCTGGGTGTCGAAGGATTCAGCAACATCCTCGGACTTCCCTGCGCCTCGCGCGTGTGCGTGGTTGTCGCAGACGGCCTGGGCCGGAACCTGTTGAAGCAGAAGTCCGCCCACACCCCCTTCCTGCGGTCCGTCATGCAGGGCGGGCAGGGCGAGGTCCCGGTCTGGCTCGACTCAACGTTCCCCTCCACTACGGCGGCAGCGCTGGCAAGTTTCGGTACGGGGCTGGTGCCGGGCCAGCACGGCATGGTGGGCTTCGACGTCCTGGACCCGGGCCAGGACAAGGTGGTGAACATGCTGGGCAACTGGGATGCCGGCGTGGATCCGCTGGCCTGGCAGCCGTTTCCCACCGTCCTGGAGCGGGCCGCCGCATGGGTTGACGTGACCACCATCGGCCTTCCGCAATTCAGCACCTCGCCCATGACGCGGGCCGCGCTTCGCGGCGGCCGCTTCATAGCTGCCACGACACCGCACGCCCGGACCGCCGCCGCAGCTGAGGCGATGGCCGCCGGTGCCCCGTCCCTCATGTACTTCTACGTCAATGAGCTGGATAAGGCCGGCCACCGCTACGGCTGCCAGTCGGAACAGTGGGAGCACCAGCTTGAGGAACTCGACGCCACTGTCAAGCGGCTGAATGCCTCGCTCCCTGCCGGCACCACCGTGCTGCTCACCGCCGACCACGGCATGCTCGACGTAGCTGAGCCGCAGCGGATTGACTTCGCTGCGGATCCGTCGCTCATCGACGGGGTGCGGCACACGGCGGGCGAGCCCAGGATGGTACATCTCTACCTTGAGGATGACGTGGATGCGTCCGGCCGCGAACGCCTTCTGGCCGCCTGGCGGGCCCGTTTCGGTGAGAGGGTCTGGGCCTTTAGCAGGGACGACGCGTTGGCCGCAGGGCTCTTCGGGCCGCTTCGCCCGGCCGTCCGGGGACGGATCGGCGACATCATGATCGCGGCAAGGGATGCCATCGCCCTGTATGACACCCGCCGCGTGCGGCCGGCCGCCATGGAGGTGGTGGGCCAGCACGGCTCGCTGACCAAGGCCGAACGGGAAGTCCCCCTCGTGTGCTTCACGGCAGAAGGCAGGAAGGCCGGCCGTGGCTGAGCTGGTTTTTTTCTCCGGAACCATGGACTGCGGAAAATCCACACTGGCCCTGCAGATGGACCACAACCACCGTGCCCGGGGCAGGGGCGGCGTGCGGTTCAGCCGCAACGACCGCGCAGGCGCCTCAAGGATCTCCAGTCGGCTGGGCCTGGAGACGGACGCCACGGAAGTCGTGGACAGCACGGATTTTTGGGAAGAAGTGGTCAGCCGGCGCACCTGCGGACAGCGGGTGGATTACCTGATCTGCGATGAAGCCCAGTTCTATTCGCCGGCTCAGGTGGAACAGCTGGCAAGGGTGGTGGACGAAATCGACGTCGACGTTTTCGCTTTCGGGATCAGTGCGGACTTCCGGACCCGGCTTTTTCCCGGCTCCCAACGGTTGATTGAACTTGCCGACCGCGTTCAGGTGCTCCAGGTCGAAGCGTTGTGCTGGTGCGGACGCCGGGCCACGCAGAACGCCCGGACGGTGGACGGCGTGATGGTCGTGGAAGGCGCCCAGGTGGTGGTCGGAGATGTGGACATGGCCGGCGACCAGTTGGCCGCCGGAGGCGAAGGGCATGCTCCGGTGGTTGGCTACGAAACTCTCTGCCGGCGCCACTACATGCGGCGGGTCACCGCCCACGGCGCGCACATCATGGCCCAGCAGGACCAGCTCCTGCCCTTTGAGGTGGATGCCTGCCTGTGGCGCGGCTCCGGCGGGACGTCCGGCTAGCTTCAGTCGCCCCTGGCCCCGAACACGATCTCATCCCAGGTAGGAATGCTTGAGCGCTTCGGCCGGGACGGCTGCCGTTCGGGCACCTCGGCATCCCGCTCCTGATGGGGCCCGGAGGCAGTGTCGTCAGCCCCGGCCTCGCGGGCCGCGCGCCGGTGGCTTCCGCCGCCAAGCAGCTCGTCAAGGCCCACGCTCGGCGGTGCGTTCCCGGTGTCCCCGGAGGAGGCAGTGTCTTTGGAAGAGGCAGCATCCTTCGAGGAGGCAGCGTCTTTGGAGGTGAAAGCGTCGCCGGGCCGTGCTCCGGGCGCAGCCGGGCGAAGCGGGGACGCCACAATGGTGATCTCCCGTGTTTCCGTGCTGACGCCGTCGTGCAGTTTAAGTGCGTCGTCTTCGGTTTCGCGGTGCGGCGGGATGAGGCTCAGCCGTGACAGCATGGACGGCCTGCCCTCGCGCTTGCGCCCGGGCGGCTCGGCCTGTGCGGCGGCTGCATCCTTGCCCGGGCCAGCCGGGGATGCCTCCCGATGTTCGTGTTCGGAAGGCACTTCCGACGGCCTCGGATGCGCTGCCGGGACGCCGTGGGTCAACAGCAGCGCAAGGGCGTCGTCGGCGTCCTCGTCAACGCCGAGCCGCTGCCCGCGGCGTGAGCGGAGCATGTCCAGAAGCCCGTCGGAGTCTTTCCCTGAGCTCATGCTTTGCGGTCCGGCCGCCTTGCGGGCCGCTGCGGCGTCCGCATCAGTTTCAAAATCGAAGGGCCGGTCCGAGACCGCCGCCAGGCGGCGCCCCGGGACCGGGCCGTCGAGCGGCTCCAACTCGCTGAGCTGCTGAGCCCACCGGTTGGCGTTCTGCAGCGACTTACGTGCAGGGCTGAAGGTCCAAAGGGCAGGGGGTTCTTCGCCGATGCCGGACGTGCCCCCGTTCTTCGCCTCGAAACGTGCGGCCACAGTCCAGCTACCGTCCGGGCGCCGCCATGAGTCCCATTCAACGGAAGAGGATTCAATGCCGTGGGCCGAAAGGCGGTGCGCCACCATATCGTTCAGCGACGCCGGATTGTCGCCAAACACGGAACGGTAGGCGTCATGGCCGGGGGACGGTGAAGCCACCTCCACTTTCCGCGCCTGCTGGGCAACGTACTCGCGTTCTGCGAGGACGGGGCCCTCGTAGCGCTCGACTTTCGCGAGCGGGAGCCCGGACAGCTCAGCCACCTCGGCCGCCGTGGCACCGCTTCGGATCCTCGCCTGGATGTCCCGGGGGGACATGGCAATGGGAGCGGCCGCGGCCGCTCCTTTCGCTGAAGGCCGGCTGGCGGCCCGCAGTGCCTCATCGATCGGCAGCCGGAACATCTCGCCGCCGGCACCGCTCAACAGGAGATGTTCCCCGTCGTCGTGTACGCCTACAAGCCGTAGATCCTGCATACAAATCCTCCACCCTGGCATTACTATCAATCGAAACTCTGCCACCCGCCGGAGCCTATTTGGGTTAGGAGCAAGGGCGCGCCGCGATATTCCGGGCCTTTCGGACCCGGCAGATCCATGCCTTGGCTGCTTTTGCCGCGTTTCCCCTGCCCCGGACGATAAGGCCAGTGCGTGGCTCTGGTTTTTGGCGCGGGCTTGCGGAATGATGTGCCGCACGCGGGGCACACACAGGGGACATAAACAGGGGGCACAAACGCGAGGTGCCTGACGTTATCAAGGGTGACACAGGCGGAAACCGGATGCGGAAGATGCAGGAGCGGGGTAGAGGGCAAATGGCCACCGATTACGATGCGCCGAGGAAGTCTGAAGAAGACCTCAACGAGGATTCGCTGGAAGAGCTGAAGTCCCGGCGGTCGGATAAGCCCACCGCTGTGGTGGAAGAGGACGAGAGTGATCTCGCGGCGGGTTTCGAACTGCCCGGAGCGGACCTGTCCGGTGAGGAGCTCCTCGTCCTGGTTGTCCCGCCGCAGGCTGATGAATTCACCTGCTCGTCCTGCTTCCTGGTCAGGCACCGCTCCCAGATAGCGCGGGAAAAGGACGGCCGGCTGTACTGCAAGGAGTGCGAAAGCTGATCAGGCCTGGCCCGGGGAAAGAGCCGCTGCGAGTTCCTCGGGCCGCCTGGAGGACGTCAGCCAATAGGGAGTGCGGTCCGAGGGGTCGGTGATCTCGATCCTGACGACGGGATCGATCCATCCCCGGATGCAAAGGTAGGCGAGGCCGTTCAGCCGGGTGCCCCGTTCTGCGGTTGCCTCCCTGGTCCGGAACGCCTGTGCCCCGCCGACGAATTTCCGTTCGATGGTGGCGCGGCCCACTGTGAGCGAATCCCCTGTAACCGTGATGGCGGGCGTGGTGAGTATCAGCAGGACAGCCATGACCGCGAAAAGCACAGCGGCTGCTGTGTAACCTGCGGCCATGCTGATCGGCGCGAACACCAGGATACCGCCGCCGGCGATCCCCGCTGCGATGATCCAGACCCAGACATTAGGCCACAGGCGTTCCTTGAAAATCACCGGGGTTTCGGCGGAAGGAGAGTGGGGAGCAGGCGCGGCGGAGCTTGATTCGGGCATGCCCCCAGCTTTCCACCTTTCGGTGGCTATTTCATCTTGGCCGGGGGAAGGCGGATTCCCGAGGAAACCGGGGGCCGAATTTGTCGGCGGGCGTTAGAGTGAGTGACTGTGACTGACGAACTTGCCACTGTTGTAACTGCTCCTGACGACACGCTGCCGGCCGCCGGGCCCGACGCCGCATCCAGCGGGGACGGAGCCTACGGCGCTCCGACCGTGGAAGTACAGCTGAAAATGCTGGACGCCGGGCTGGAGGTCCCATCGTATGCCCATCCAGGCGACGCGGGCGCGGACCTGCGGGCGCGTGAGGATGTACTGCTGCAGCCCGGAGAGCGCAGGCTCGTTCCGACTGGCGTGGCAATTGCCTTGCCGGCCGGCTTTGTCGCTCTGATCCACCCGCGGTCCGGCCTTGCCACCAAACACGGGCTGACCATCGTCAACGCACCCGGCACTGTCGACGCCGGATATCGCGGAGAGATTTCGGTGACCCTGCTCAATACGGACGTCCGCCATGCAATTGAGCTCCGGCGCGGCGATAGAATTGCCCAGATGGTGATCCAGCGGGTGGAATATGCCCAGTTTGTCACCGTCAACGAACTGAGCGGGTCAGCGCGCGGTGCGGGGGGATTCGGCTCCACGGGCGGATTCGCTCCGCCGAACCCCTGAACCCACGCCCGTGGCAGGCGTCGCCGGTGGCGGCGAAGACTTGTGGCCGGACCCTCGGGCCGGCCAGGCATATTCACAACTAAGGAGACGACCCCCATGGTTTTTGGGCTCGGCAGGAAAGCCAACAAGGATCAAGCCGCCCGGGCGGATGATTCCGAGGCGGCGGAGAATCTGACAGATTCCGGGGACAGCGGGACGGAAAGCGCCGGGCGCCGGACCTCGGGGCCATTTGACGTCTCCGAAATCCCCAGCCGCGACGGTTACGTGGATCTTGGCGCGCTGCTGGTCGCCCCCAGCGAGGGACTCCAGTTGAGGCTGGAAGTGGAGGAAGCAACCCAGCGCGTCGTGGCGGTGACGATGGATCTGAACGGCTCGAGCCTTCAGCTCCAGGCTTTTGCCGCCCCGAAGTCCGAGGGCCTCTGGGAGGAGATCCGGGAGCAGATCGGACAGTCCGTGGGCAGCCAGGGGGGCCAGGTCGAAGAGGTCCAGGGGGGCTTCGGACCCGAGCTCATCGCCAAGCTTCCGGCCGGTGCCGCGGACGGAAGCCAGGGCTACCGGGTAGCCCGTTTCATCGGAGTGGATGGCCCGCGCTGGTTCCTCCGCGGAGTCCTGGGCGGCGCCGCGGCGGTCGACAGGGGGGCCGCTGCGCCGCTGGAAGCACTTTTCCGCCAGGTGGTGGTGATCCGCGGAGACAGTCCCATGCCGCCCCGCGACCTGCTGCAGCTTCGCCTCCCCAAGGACGCCACCGCCACCCCGCCGCCCGGCACACCTGAATTCCAGGAGCCCGAACGCGGCCCGGAGATCACCCAGATTGGCTGATTCCCTGCTCGGCGGACCGGTCCCGTCCAATGACCCCGGTCTTCAAATCAGCCTCCTGCCGGAAAAAGGCCGCGCCGTGTGCCACGGGCAAATTGAATCGGTCACCTATATGCCGGCAGACCAGACGGCGGCCTTCACTGCCATGGTGACTGATCTCGAAGGCCCGCGTTCCGGCGCCCGCACGGCGTCCGGCCGGCGCAGCCGCCTGCGCGTTGTCTGGCTGGGGCGCCGGCGGGTTCCGGGCATCGACGCCGGCACCGAAGTCAGGCTTGAGGGCATGGTCACCCAAAGCCAGGGCATGCCCACCATGTTCAATCCCCGCTACGAAATACTGTCCCGCCAGGAGAACCTATGACCTCGCCCCAGCAACCCGAGCCGTCCTCCGGCCCACCGAGGCAGGAGGCGGAGCCTTCGACCGTCGCCGGGCTCGCGGAGGGCTACGCGGCGAAAGCCGGGCTGCACCGTACCGAGGACGGCAGAATCGATGTACTCCGGAGTGCCGGCGGCATCCAGGGCATTGCCGAAAGCGTCTTCCCTGGCCTTGTTTTCCTGATCGCTTTTACGCTCACCAGGGACCTGACCCTGTCTTTGGTGGCAGCCCTGGTTTCGGCGGCAGCGTTCACCGTCGCCCGCCTCGTCCAGCGGCGCCCGCTGACACAGGCCTTCGCCGGGATAGTGGGCGTGGGCATCTCCGCCTGGCTGGCAAACACCACGGGAAAGGCAGAGGATTTCTATCTGCCGGGGTTCATCACCAACGGTGCCTACATCCTGGCCATGGCAATTTCGATCTTTATCAGGTGGCCGATGGCCGGGCTGCTGTTCGGCTTCATCCGCAACGAAGGCATCGAGTGGCGCAAAGATCCTGCCCGGGTCAAGGCCTACCGCCTCGGGACCTGGATCATCGTCGCGGTCCTGCTGCTCCGTCTGGTCGTGCAGGTCCCGCTGTACCTCATGGGCGGAGACGGGCTGGCTGCGCTGGCAACGATGCGGCTCATCATGGGAGCCCCGTTGTACATCCTCGGCATTTGGATGGCCTGGCTTGTCACCCGGCCGGTTCCGGCTGCAGACTCCGCTCAGCCCTCGAAGCCGTCGCCCTCTGCTGCCTGAGCGTCAATCGGCTGAAGCCCCTCTGCGTGCCCGGCCTTGACCGGTGCCTCTCCCGGCTCCGGCGAGAGCAGGGCGCGGAGGTCGTCCTCGGCGGCGATGGTCGTGACGAAGAACAGCTCGTCCCCGCCGTCGATGACGTCGTCCCGGCTCGGCGTAATCGGGGCATGGTCACGCAGGATGGCCACCAGTGTGGAGTCCTCGGGCCAATGGATTTCTCCCACGGTCAGGCCGATGGCATGGGAGTCGTGCGGGACGGTGAACTCCACGATCGAGGACACTCCGGTTTGAAGCGTGAGCAGTCGAACCAGGTCCCCGATCTCGACGGCTTCCTCCACCAGTGCGGTCATGAGCTGCGGGGTGTTTACGGCTACGTCCACGCCCCAGGAATCGTTGAACATCCAGTCGTTTTTCGGATTATTGACGCGGCCCACGGTGCGGCCCACGCCGAACTCCGTCTTGGCCAGGAGGGACACCACCAGGTTCACCTTGTCGTCGCCGGTGGCTGAGACCACGACGTCGGCGTCTTCCACCTTTGCCCCTTGCAGGGTGCTGAGTTCGCAGGCATCGCCCACCAGCCAGTGCGCCCCGCGCAGGCCGCTGCGGCCGATGACTTCGGGTTTAAGGTCGATCAGCAGGATTTCATGTTTGTGGGCCAGCAGCTCCCTGGCGATGGATGACCCGACGCTGCCGGCGCCAACGATGACAACTTTCACTACGACTCCTTGGCGGGTGCTTTAGCCAGGACCTGGCCGACCTGGGAACTGCGGTCGACCTGAAGCATGGCGTGGACGGTGTCCCCGTCCTGATAGGCGGTTCCGGGTTCGGGCAGGATGCCCTCGCCAAAACGGGTGAGATACGCCACCCGGACGTCGGCAGCCTTTTCGATCTCGCTGATCCGGCGGCCTATCCAGCCGGCGTCGAGATCCAGTTCGGCGAGCACCAGCCTGCCGGACGGTTCGCGGAAGTCGCCGGCGAGGTGCTGCTCCGGAAGGATGCGGCGCAGCACCTGGTCCGCGCTCCACCGCACTGCGGCGACGGTGGGGATTCCGAGCCGCTGGTAGATTTCGGCCCGGCCGGGATCATAGATCCGCGCCACCACATGGGGGACGTGAAAGGTCTCGCGCGCCACGCGGGTGGCAAGGATATTGGAGTTGTCGCCACTGGAAACGGCGGCGAAGGCATACGCGTCCGCGACCCCGGCCTGCATCAGGGTGTCCCGGTCAAAGCCCACCCCGGTGACTTTCCGGCCGGTAAAGCCTTGGCGCAGCCTGCGGAAAGCGCGGTCGTCCTGGTCGATAATGGCTACGGAATGGCCGGCGTCCTCCAGCGTATGTGCCAGTGTCGCCCCCACCCGGCCACATCCCATGATCACGAAATGCGCCACGCGTGTCTCCTCAACTTTCCGTCCCTGTTGCTGCTGTTAGAACTCTACCGGCACCGCAGGGGTTGCAGCGGCGGGACGCCGTCATGACATAGGCCGCGAATCAGACTAGCTTTGTGGGGTGCTGACAATATTGAACGCCGTGAAACGGGTCCTGGTGGGCAGGCCCTTCAGGAATGACCGGCTCGCGCATACGCTTCTGCCCAAACGCATAGCCCTCCCCGTTTTCGCCTCGGATGCACTGTCCTCCGTGGCCTACGCGCCGGACGAAATCCTGCTGACGCTCGCGCTTGCCGGGGTAGGCGCGGTGGCCCTTTCTCCGTGGGTCGGGCTGGCCGTGATGGTGGTGCTCCTGACCGTGGTGGCTTCCTACCGGCAGAACGTGCACGCGTACCCGTCCGGCGGCGGCGACTATGAGATCGCCAACGTCAACCTGGGTAAGTACGCCGGACTGACTGTTGCTGCAGCCCTCCTGGTGGACTACGTCCTCACCGTGGCGGTATCGATGTCCTCGGCCGCCGCCTACCTGACCACGGCTGTGCCGTCCCTGCACGGCAGGCAGGCCACGATCGCCACCATCGGCGTCGTGATCCTTGCCCTGGTCAACCTTCGCGGTATCAAGGAAGCGGGGAGCGTCTTCGCGGTTCCCACCTACATTTTCATGGCGTCGATCCTGGGCATGACGGCTGTGGGCGTCTTCCAGGCTGTTACCGGGCAACTGGCTGAGGCGCCGTCCGCGGAGTTCACCATCGTGCCGTCCCCGGGCTTCGACCAGGGGCTGGTGGGCCTGGGCGGCGCGTTCCTGCTGCTGCGGGCGTTCTCGTCGGGCGCCGCGGCCCTCACGGGCGTTGAGGCGATCAGTAACGGGGTGCCCAATTTCAAGGTCCCCAAGAGCAGGAATGCGGCCACCACGCTGCTGCTCCTGGGCGCTATCGGTGCCGCGATGCTTGCCGGCATCATCTACCTGGCCAACGCCACCAAGGTCCACATCGTGCAGGATCCGGCCAGGGAGTTCCTCCTGGACGGCAAGCCGCTTCCGGAGGACTACATCCAGAATCCGGCCATCAGCCAGATCGCCCAGACCATTTTCGGGGCCGGATCCATCCCGTTCTACATTGTGGTGGCAGCCACCGGAGTGATCCTGGTTTTTGCGTCCAACACGGCCTTCAACGGTTTTCCTGTTCTTGGCTCCATTCTGGCGCAGGACGGCTACCTGCCCCGCCAGCTGCGCACCAGGGGGGACCGGCTGGCCTACAGCAACGGCGTGCTGGCCCTCGCCGCCGGCGCCCTGGTGCTCATCATCGCCTTCAACGCCGACGTCACGAAGTTGATCCAGCTCTACATCGTCGGTGTCTTCATTTCCTTCACGTCGAGCCAGCTGGGCATGATCAGGCACTGGGGCAGGCAGCTCAAGCTGGCCAAGGACAAGTCCGTCCGGCTCCGGATGGCAAAGTCCCGCACCATCAACAGCATCGGCTTCGGCATGACTGGCCTGGTGCTGGTCATCGTCCTGATCACCAAGTTCGAGCAAGGTGCCTGGATCGCCCTGCTGGCCATGTTCCTGCTGTTCCTGATCATGTGGAGCATCCGGGCGCATTATGACAACGTGGCAAAGGAACTGGCCGTGGACGAGGATTCCTCTCCGCGTGCCCTTCCGTCCCGGGTGCACGCCGTCCTCCTGGTCTCCCACGTCCGCAAACCCGTGCTCCGGGCGTTGGCGTATGCCCGTGCCTCGCGGCCGTCACGGCTTGACGCCGTCACGGTGGACATTAACGCCGAGGAGACCGCGCACACGGTGGCCGATTGGGAAAAGCTTGAAATTCCGGTCCCGCTGACCGTCCTCGCCAGCCCGTACCGGGAGACCATCACGCCCATCATGGAATATGTGAAGACGATGCGGCGCGATTCCCCCCGTGACCTCATCGTCGTGTACATCCCCGAGTACGTCGTAGGCAAGTGGTGGGAACAGCTGGTCCACAACCAGACTGCCCTGCGGATCAAGACGCGGCTGCACTTCGAACCCGGCGTGATGGTGGCAAGCGTCCCGTGGCAGCTTAAATCGTCCGAAGAAGCCAAGTCCCTGCAGGATATCCGATGACCTCCGACACCCGGGCCCAGCCCGGCCCAGCCACGGAAGCGGCGGCGGAAGTCGTGCTCGACGTCGGCCCCGTGGCTCACGGCGGCCACTGCGTGGCCCGTCACGAAGGCAGGGTGATTTTCGTCCGGCACGCCATCCCGGGGGAGAAGGTCCGTGCCAGGCTGACCGAGGCGGGGGAGTCGGCCAAGTTCTGGCGGGCCGACGTGGTGGAGGTGCTGGACGCCTCCCCGGACAGGGTGGAGCACTTCTGGCACCTGGCCGACTCCCGCCGGGCATGGGCCCACGGCCACCCGCCGGTGGGCGGTGCCGAATTCGGCCACATCACCCTGGCACGCCAGCGCGCGCTCAAGTCTGAAGTCCTGGTGGAACAGCTAAAACGGCTCGCCGGCCTCGAACTCCCGCCCCGGACGCTAAACGCCCGGGAAGATACAGGGGAAAACAGTCTGCACCACGCGCGAAGCCTCGTTGAGGCGGTGGGCGGCGGACTGCAGGACAGGGATGCGAAGCACGACGCCGGCAACGGTCTGGGGTGGCGGACCCGCACCAGCTTCTCGGTCACCGCGGGCGGCAAGCTGGGCATGCACGCCCACCGTTCGGACCACATCATCCCGGTCCGGGAAATGCCGCTCGCGGTGGAGGGGATCAACCGGCTGCGCCTGTGGGACATCGACCTGCAGGGCATCGACCGGGTGGAGGTGGCTGCACCGGCGAACGGCTCGCGCCCCCTGGTGCTCCTGGCTCCCGCGCCCGGCACCAAGCCAAAGCGGCTCAGCGCCATCGTTGCCCAGCTCCCTGATGACGTTTCCGTGGCAACCTTCGACCCGCTCAAGGACGAAGTCCGGCCGTTGCGTGGCAGGAGCTGGGTGCAGGAGTCGGCCGCAGGACATGACTACCGTGTCACCGGGGCCGGCTTCTGGCAGATCCACCGCGACGCGCCCGAAGCCCTTGTGGGGGCCGTCACGGAATTCCTGCATGACGGGGGCTTCCTCGGGCCGGGATCTGTGGTGGCAGACCTGTATGCCGGGGCCGGGTTGTTCACCGCGCCGCTGGCGGATGCGGTAGGGGAGACGGGATCGGTCCTGTCCGTGGAAGGGGCGCCCGGAACCAGCCGGGACGCACGCAAGAACCTTCACGGCGCCCCGCACGTGGAGATCATCCAGGGGCGGGTTGAGCGGGTCCTGCGCCAGAAACCGCGGAATTTTGATGCACTGGTGCTTGACCCGCCCCGGGCAGGTGCCGGAAAGGCGGTGGCCAGCCAGCTCATGGCTGCGGGACCGCGGGCCATCGCGTATGTGTCGTGCGATCCGGCGTCCTTTGCCCGCGACGTGGGTTACTTCCAGGAGGGAGGCTGGTCGCTGACCGGCCTGCGGGCCTTCGACCTGTACCCGCACACCCACCACCTGGAGACGGTGGCGCTGCTGACTCCCCGGGACTGATGCCACTAGTATGGCAGTAGTAATCCCACGTCGCGCTTCGTATTTACGGTTGGCGCTGTATTTACCGCTGGCAACCTGCAATTTTCCGGGCCTGCACTAATTAGGCCTGCCTAACTAGCAGGCGGTCTACCGCGCGACAAAGATGAAACTGTTGCGAGAGGAGTCTGCGATGAGCACTGTGGACAGCTTCGGTTCAAAAGGCAAACTTAATGTAGCCGGAACCGAATACGAAATTTTCCGGTTGAACTCCGTTGAAGGTGCAGAAAACCTTCCGTTCAGCCTCAAGGTACTGCTTGAAAACCTGTTGAGGACCGAGGACGGCGCGAACATCACTGCCGATCACGTCCGCGCCTTGGCAGGCTGGGATCCCAATGCCCAGCCCGATACAGAAATCCAGTTCACGCCTGCACGCGTGATCATGCAGGACTTCACCGGCGTACCCTGTGTGGTTGACCTGGCGACGATGCGTGAAGCGGTCAAGGAGCTGGGCGGCGACCCCAAGCGGGTCAACCCGCTGGCACCGGCGGAAATGGTCATTGACCACTCCGTGCAGATCGATGCCTTCGGTAACTCCGGCGCCCTGGAGCGCAACATGGAGATCGAATACCAGCGCAACGGGGAGCGCTACCAGTTCCTCCGCTGGGGACAGACGGCCTTCGACGACTTCAAGGTTGTCCCGCCGGGAACCGGCATCGTGCACCAGGTCAACATCGAGTACCTCGCGCGCACCGTGATGACCCGTGAAGTGGATGGCGCCCTGCGTGCCTACCCCGACACCTGCGTTGGCACCGATTCCCACACGACCATGGTCAACGGCCTGGGTGTCCTGGGCTGGGGCGTTGGCGGCATCGAAGCCGAGGCGGCCATGCTCGGCCAGCCCGTCTCCATGCTCATCCCGCGCGTCGTGGGCTTCAAGCTGACCGGGTCCATCCCCGCCGGCGCCACCGCCACGGACGTCGTGCTGACCATCACCGAACAGCTGCGCAAGCACGGCGTGGTGGGCAAGTTCGTGGAATTCTACGGCGAAGGCGTTGCCGCAGTTCCCCTGGCAAACCGTGCAACCATCGGTAACATGAGCCCGGAATTCGGTTCCACAGCCGCCATGTTCCCGATAGACGACGTCACCTTGGACTACCTGCGCCTTACGGGCCGCTCGGAGGAAAATGTTGCCCTCGTCGAGGCGTACGCCAAGGAACAGGGCCTTTGGCACGATCCTTCGCACGAGATCAAGTTCTCCGAGTACCTCGAGCTGGACCTGTCCACGGTTGTTCCCTCCATCTCCGGCCCGAAGCGTCCCCAGGACCGCATTGTGCTCACGGAGGCCAAGGAACAGTTCCGCAAGGACATCCACAACTACGTCGCCATTGAAGACGGCAGCGTCGACGAGTCCTTGGATGAGTCGTTCCCGGCCTCCGATGCTCCGTCATTCACCCATGCCGACTCACACACCACTGAGACCAGCCGTGTGGTGTCCGCAGCCAACGGCGCCGAAGGGCGTCCCAGCAGCCCGGTACACATCAGGACCGAAGACGGCCGCGAGTTCGAACTGGATCACGGAGCGGTCTCTATCGCCTCGATCACGTCCTGCACCAACACGTCCAACCCCTCGGTCATGCTGGCTGCCGCATTGCTGGCCCGCAACGCCGTCGACAAGGGCCTGACGTCCAAGCCGTGGGTCAAGACCTCCGTGGCTCCTGGCTCGAAGGTTGTCACCGACTACTACGAGAAGTCCGGCCTGACCCCGTACCTGGAGAAGCTCGGCTTCTACATCGTCGGCTACGGCTGCGCCACCTGCATCGGCAACTCCGGCCCGCTCGACGCCGAAATCTCCGAGGCCATCCAGGCCAACGACCTTTCCGTCACCGCAGTGCTCTCCGGTAACCGCAACTTTGAAGGCCGCATCAACCCGGACGTCAAGATGAACTACCTGGCCTCCCCGCCGCTTGTCATCGCCTACGCGCTGGCCGGTACCATGGACTTCGACTTCGAGACCGACGCCCTCGGCAAGGACGAGGCCGGAAACGACGTCTTCCTGAAGGACATCTGGCCGAACCCGGTGGAGGTCCAGCAGGTCATCGATTCCTCCATCGACAAGGAGATGTTCGCCCGCGGCTACGAGGGCGTGTTCGACGGCGACGACCGCTGGAAGGCGCTCGACACGCCGGCCGGCGACACCTTCGCCTGGGATCCGAACTCCACGTACGTGCGGAAGCCTCCGTACTTCGAGGGTATGAAGGCACAGCCGGAGCCCGTCACGGACATCACCGGTGCGCGCGTCCTGCTCAAGCTGGGGGACTCGGTCACCACCGACCACATCTCCCCGGCCGGTTCCTTCAAGTCGGACACTCCAGCAGGGCAGTATCTGCTGGCCCACGGCGTGGAGCGCAAGGACTTCAACTCCTACGGTTCGCGCCGTGGCAACCACGAAGTCATGATCCGCGGCACGTTCGCCAACATCCGTATCAAGAACCAGCTCCTGGACGGCGTCGAGGGCGGCTTCACCCGCGACTTCAGCAAGGCTGACGGCCCGCAGGCCTACGTCTATGACGCCGCCCAGAACTACCAGGCGGCCGGCACTCCGCTGGTGGTCCTGGCAGGCAAGGAATACGGCTCCGGTTCATCACGTGACTGGGCAGCCAAGGGCACCGCGCTCCTCGGCGTCAAGGCCGTCATTGCCGAGAGCTACGAGCGCATCCACCGCTCCAACCTCATCGGCATGGGCGTCCTGCCGCTGCAGTTCCCGGCCGGCGAATCCGCCGCGACCCTGGGCCTCACCGGCACCGAGGTCTACGCGGTGGAAGGCGTTACGGCCCTGAACGAAGGCACCACTCCCAAGACGCTCAAGGTCACGGCCACTGCCGAGGACGGCTCTGCCAAGTCGTTCGACGCCGTGCTCCGCATCGATACCCCGGGCGAGGCGGACTACTACCGCAACGGCGGCATCCTGCAGTACGTCCTGCGCCAGATTTCCGTCAACTAGCGGATTCCTGCACACAGGCGACACCCTCCGAAGCCCCGGCCGGTCACCGACCAGCCGGGGTTTCGGCTTTGCATTTGAGCCGAGGCGTTAGAGTTAATAGGCACGTCTACCACCCGAAGGAGGGGTCATTGGGAATCTTGGACACCATCCGGAATCCGCAGGACCTGAACGAGTTGCCACCAGCGCAGTTGGAGCAGCTGGCTGCTGAGATCAGGAATTTCCTGATCACCAACGTCTCACAGACGGGTGGGCACCTCGGCCCCAACCTCGGCGTCGTGGAGCTGACACTGGCCGTGCACCGCATTTTCGACTCTCCCCGGGACAGCATCGTTTTCGACACCGGGCACCAGTCCTATGTCCACAAGCTCCTCACCGGCCGCCAGGACTTCAGCACACTGCGCCAGCAGGGCGGCATGTCCGGCTACCCGTCCCGCACGGAGTCCGACCACGACATCGTGGAAAGCTCGCATGCCTCCTCGTCGCTGTCGTGGGCTGACGGCATCTCCCGGGCGAGGCAGCTCACCGGAGAAGGCGACCGCTACGTCGTCGCGGTGGTGGGTGACGGCGCGCTGACCGGCGGAATGGCCTGGGAGGCCATCAACAACATCGCCGCGGACAAGCGGCGGCGCGTCGTGATCGTGGTCAACGACAACGGGCGGTCCTACGCGCCGACGGTCGGCGGCTTCGCGGACTACCTGGCTTCGCTTCGCCCCACCATCGACTCCTTCCGTGCGGCGCCCGCCTATGAGGGCACCCTGGACTGGTGGAAGCGGAAGCTGCAGAACGGCGGCCCGATCGGGCAGTTCACCTACAAAAGCCTGCATGCCATGAAGAAGGGCATCAAGGACTGGTGGGCCCCGCAGGGAATGTTCGAAGACCTCGGCATGAAGTACATCGGCCCCGTTGACGGCCACAACCTCCAGGCCATGGAGCATGCCCTGTCCACGGCCAGGAATTACGCCGGCCCGGTCATTGTGCACGCCATGACCGAAAAGGGCCATGGCTATGCGCCGGCGCGCGCCCATGAAGCGGACCAGTTCCACGCCGTCGGAATTATCGATCCCGAGACCGGCGAACCCACCGGTTCCGCCGGCGCCCAGTCCTGGACGTCGGTCTTCGCTGACGAGATAGCCGCCATCTCCGATGAACGCGAGGACATCGTCGGCATCACCGGAGCCATGCTGATCCCCGTGGGCCTGCACAAGTTCGCGGCCAAGCACCCGGAGCGGGTGATCGACGTCGGCATCGCCGAACAGCACGCCCTGACCTCGGCCGCCGGCATGGCCTTCGGCGGCCTCCACCCCGTCGTTGCGGTCTACGCCACCTTCCTGAACCGTGCTTTCGACCAGCTCCTGATGGATGTCGCCCTGCACAAAGCCGGCGTCACCATCGTCCTGGACCGCGCCGGCGTCACCGGCCCGGACGGTGCAAGCCACCACGGCATGTGGGACATGGCCATGGTCCAGATTGTTCCCGGACTGCACCTCGCCGCCCCCCGCGACGCCTCGCGCCTGCGCGAAGAACTCCGCGAGGCCGTGGCCGTCAGCGATGCCCCCACGGTCGTCCGGTTTTCCAAGGGCACCGTGGGCGCCGAAGTGGAAGCCATAGAACGGCTCAGCGACGGCGTGGACGTGCTTGCCCGCCGGCCCGCCGGGTCCACTGAAAACGACGTCCTGATCGTGAGCGTCGGAGCGATGTCGGAACTGGCCCTGGACGTGTCCAACCGCCTGGGCGCCCAGGGGATCAGCAGCACCGTCGTAGACCCGCGCTGGGTGCTGCCCGTGCGCCGTTCCATCATCGCCCTGGCCTCGCACCACCGCCTGGTCATCTGCATCGAGGACGGCGTCCGCGCCGGTGGCGTCGGGTCACGAATCCGGCAGGAAATGCGGTCAGCCGGGGTGGACACGGCCCTGAACGAAGTCGGCCTGCCGGTGGAGTTCCTCGACCATGGCACCCGCAGCCAGGTGCTGGAGCGCGTCGGCCTCACGGCCCAGCGGATCACGCACGACGTCGTGGCCCAGGTCCTGGGGACAAAGGTCCCGTTCGCGCGTCCCCTCCCCGGGCAGCAGCATCCAACTACCGGCAGCCTCCCGATTCTGTGAGGGAAGAAGACGCGCTGAAGTACCCGGGCGCCCTCGGGGAGTCCGGACCGGCCATGCACACCAGCACCACCCGGGTACCCGCCGGGCTGCAGCCCGGCCAGCTGGTGGTGGCGCGGAACAGGAAATGGAACGGCAAAGCCCATTGGGTGGTCCCGGGACGCTACCTGGGCGAGGACCGGCATGGCTGGTGGATCTTCCAGGGGACCAACGAGTTCTGCTCCCGGCCCGGCGCCGCGTTCTACACCCGGTCCGACGCCGTGCTGCTGGTGCCGCGCTCCGGCGACTGGGTTGCCACGTTCTACGATGACGCCCACCCCAACGGGGTAAGGGTGTACGTGGACCTGGCCGTGGCCCACGAATGGACCGACATCCGGCCCGCCGTCACCGAGTTCCATGTGATCGACATGGACCTGGACGTCATACGCACCGCTGACCGGGGCGTCTTCATCGACGACCAGGACGAGTTCGCCGAGCACCGCGTCACCATGAACTACCCGGGGCGGCTGGTGGAGGATATCCAGGCCGCCGCGGATGAGCTTTATCAGGCCGTCAAGGCACAGCAGGCACCATTCGATGGCACCGACGTCGAATGGTTCACGAAGGGACGGTCATGAGCGGAATCATCAGGGTCTACAAACGGGTCGACGACGGAACGCTGCACTTCCGCGAAAGCTGGTTCGACGAGGACTACAGCCAGTTCGTGATGAACTACGGCGCAGTGGGCCACCAGAGCAAGACCGACGAGACCGATGTCGCCGATGCGGCCGCGGCGGAGCGCCTCATGGATGCCTTCGCCGTGCAGTGCGCGGAGGACGGCTACGCGGAAATCCCGGACGGGGAGCAGTTCTGGGTGGTCGCCCAGTTCGCCCTCAAGACCAAGGACGGCACCGACCGGGACCGCTACCTTGAGGAAAAGGCGAAGGATGCCCTCATCAGCCACCTGGCCTGGCGCGGACTGGGGACCGTTGAACGCTCCGGGTTCAGCGACTACAAGCTGAACATCTTCTGCCTGTGCCCCGAGGTGAACAAAGCCGTCAACGCCATCAAGGTCTGCATCCGCGGCGAGGACCTGGACTTCACCAAGCTCAGCATCGGGGCTGCGCCCTTCAACGAACCGGACGACTTCAAGCTCAAGCACTCGGCGAAACCCGCGCACAGCTTCAGCCTCTAAAGGAGACACCCGTGACCGAATACCGACGGCTCGGAAACTCCGGACTCACCGTCTCGGTGGTGGGACTGGGCTGCAACAACCTGGGCCGGTCCAATACGGCGACGGAGTCCCAGGAGGGGACGGACGCCGTCGTCCGGGCCGCCCTCGACGCCGGGATCACGCTTTTCGATGTCGCGGACACGTACGGACGCCAGCCAGGACTCAGCGAGACGATGCTGGGCAAGGCCCTTGCCGGCCGGCGCGACGCCGCAGTGGTGGCCACCAAGTTCGGGATGGACATGCGCGGGGCCGGCGGCCCGGACTTTGGAGCCAGGGGCTCCCGGCGCTACATCATCCAGGCCGCGGAAGCCTCATTGCGCCGGCTGGGGACGGACTGGATTGACCTCTACCAGTTCCACACCCCTGACCCGCTGACCCCGATCGAGGAGACCCTCGCCGCCCTCGATGATCTGGTGACCAGCGGCAAGGTCCGCTACATCGGGCACTCCAACCGCGCCGGCTGGCAGATCGCCGAGGCGGAGTTCGTTGCCAGGGCGGACGGACGGACGCGTTTCATTTCCGCCCAGAACCATTACAACCTCCTGGACCGGCGCGCCGAACTCGAGGTCATTCCCGCAGCGGAAGCCTACGGCCTGGGCGTCCTGCCGTACTTCCCCCTCGCCAACGGCCTCCTGACCGGAAAGTACTCCCGTGATACGGCCCCGGCAGGATCCCGGCTCAGCCACACCCGGACCAACCTGGTCCATGATGCGGACTGGGACCAGCTCGAAAAGTTCAGCACCTTTGCGGCCCGGCGAAACCTGTCCGAGATCCAGGTGGCCTTTTCATGGCTGGCTGCCCAGCCATCGGTCAGCAGCGTCATCGCCGGCGCCACCAGGCCTGAACAAATCCGCCAGAATGCAGCAGCGGCTGCCTGGCAGCCCGCGGAGGAAGACCTGGCGGAGCTGGATACGATCTTTCCCAAGGTCCCCAAAGTTGCGCTGTTCTAGCGGAGGCCTGGGATGACCGGTCTCCTCCTGGACGTGGATACGGGCATCGATGATGCCATGGCGCTGGCCTATCTGGCATCCCTCCCGGACATGGAGTTCGTGGCCGTAACTGCGTCGGCCGGCAACGTAGACGTGCATCAGGTGGCCCGCAACACCCTGGCCTTGCTGGAGCTGTGCGGGCGGCGCAACGTGGAGGTCGCGGTCGGGGCCGAGGTCCCGCTGGAAATCCCGCTGGTGACCACCCCCGAAACCCACGGTCCGCAGGGACTCGGACACGCTGTCCTGCCCGCGCCGTCCGGGTCCGTGTCCGGACGTGATGCCGCGGACCTGTGGGTGGAAGCCGCCCGTGCCCGCCCGCGGGAGCTGACGGCGCTGATTACGGCGCCCCTGACCAACTTTGCCCTCGCCATCCGGAAGGAACCCCGGCTCCCGGAGCTCCTGGACAAGGTGGTGATCATGGGCGGCAGCTTCTACCACCAGGGAAACACTACGCCCCTGGCTGAGTGGAACACCCATGTCGACCCGCATGCGGCCAAGGAAGTCTACGCCGCGTACCGCGGGATGCCCGTGGAGCGCCTGCCGATCGTTTGTTCCCTCGACACGACCGAGCGGATCGAGATGCGGCCGGAGCACGTGCGCCGGTTGGCGGAGGAGGCTGGTTGCACGGTGGAGGAACTGGTGCTGCCGGAACAGCCTGAAGGTCTCCGGAGCAGCTCCGACAACCCGCTCATCCGCCACCTGTCCGACGCACTCCGTTTCTACTTCGAATTCCATCGGCGCTATGACCAGGGCTACCTGGCCCACGTCCACGATTACTTCGCCGCCGGGGTTGCGGCAGGCACCCTCGAATACTCCACCCGGCTGGCAACAGTGGATGTTGAGACAGACTCTCCGCTGCTCGCGGGGACCACAGTGGCCGATTACCGCAGCCTCTGGGGCCAGCCGCCCAACGCCAGGATCGTCTCGGACAACTACCCCGTGGCCGCGTTCGATGAGCTGGTGAAGTCTGTGGGAAGCCTGGCCCGCCGGTTGGCTGAGGGGGATGCCCGGCAGTCTTCCAGCCGGTAAACTGGTGCGGTCCGGGGGAGCGGAAACGCTGGCCCGGCCTGCTGCCGAGGTGACATAGGCAGTTGCATGCACAGCCCCGAAGCGTCCGGGCTGCGGAGCCTGAACCGTCAAAGGAAACATCATGTCATCCTCGTCCCTGACACTGTCCGAAGCTGGCCGGGCCGCCTCACGAAATCGCCGTATTCTGGAGATTCTGGGCGCCGCCGCCATTGCAGGAACCTATATCTTCCTTGTCCTTACCCAGCCGGCGGACATCGCCAATGGCCCGGCGAGCTTCTCGGCACTCGTCGCGCTGGGCGGCTTCCTGCTCGGCGCCGTGCTCCTGATCGTGGCTGTGCTGCCCGTACTCCCGACCTCCACGCTGGTCCTCATCCCGGTGGCCCTGGTCCTGAACGTGGTCCTTGGCCAGGTCATGGGCAGCAGCGGACTGCCGTTCTACTTCGACGCCATCGGTACTGTCCTGATAGCAGTCCTTGCCGGCCCCGCAGCAGGTGCAGCCACCGGGGCCCTGGGCAGCATTGTCTGGTCCTTCTTCAACCCCACAGTCCTGCCCTTCGCGGCCGGGGCCGCCCTGATCGGTTTCCTGGCAGGGCTCGCCGCGCGAAGCGGGCTGTTCCGCCGCTTCTACCTCGCCCCGGTTGCCGGCTTCATCACCGGAGTCTTCGCCGGCGTCGTCTCCGCCCCGATTGCCGCTTTCGTCTTCGGCGGCACGTCCGGCGTCGGCACGGGTGCGCTCGTCAGCGCCTTCCGCGCCATGGGTGACACCCTGCTCGCAGCGATCACCAAGCAGGCCCTCATCTCCGACCCCATGGACAAAGCGATCGTCTTCACCGTCGCCGCACTGCTGGTTTACGCCCTGCCCCGCCGGACCACCTTCCAGTTCCCCTTCGTGCGGCGCTTCCGGGTACTCGCAGGGAAGGCCCCGGCCACGCCTGCTGCCTGACATCCGCAGCCGGACTTCCTGCCCGTGCGCCTCCACCCGTTCACCGCGCTGACGGCGGCAGCGTCCACCGCCGTCGCCACGACGGCGGCC
>DATCNU010000118.1:0-11621 GCA_036565085.1 Arthrobacter sp. | reverse complement strand
CGCTTCGCCTTTGAACTGATGCGTTCCGACTACGCCAATCTGATTCTGGGGCTTCGGGTGAACACGTGGGTTGCCGGACTGATTTTCCTGGCGGGTGCTGTCGCGTTCGCCGTATTGTTCCGCCGCAGACGTTCGATGGCTGTCAGCGGCGCCGCCGCCAACGCCACCCTCTAAGCGCAGGCCGCACTGACCAAAGGAACCACCGGATGCTCATGAAAGACACCCTCTGGGGAAGGCTCCTTGCCTTTGTTGCCGCCGGCGTCGTCGGCGGCGTTCTGGTCGCCGGACTGGTGCTCCCTGCTGCCGCGCTGGGGGAATCGGCTGTGGGCGGTTCCATGAGCTTGTTTGACCAACTGCCCGGCGATCTTGACGTCAACCCGCCGGCCCGGTCCTCGACGGTTCTTGCCAATGATGGGTCCGTGATCGCCACGTTCTACGCGGAAAACCGTGTACCAGTGGACCTGAGTCAAATGTCGCCCTTCATCCGCAACGGGATCGTCGCGATTGAGGATGAACGTTTCTATCAACACGGCGGAATAGACGCCACCGGAATCCTCCGTGCACTTGTCGCGACCGCCCATGGCGGCCGACAGGGCGCATCGACCATCACGCAGCAGTACGTGAACAACATGATCATTGAATCCCTGGTCACGGCCGGTAAAACCGACAAGGTCAAACTCGGCGCCGACAAGACCATCGGCGACAAGTTCCGGGAAATGAAACTGGCCATTGCCTTGGAGAAGCAACACTCCAAGGACCAGATCCTGCAGGGCTACCTGAATATCGTCTACTTCGGCAACGGCGCCTACGGCATCGAGGCCGCCGCCCAAGAGTATTTCAACGTCCCGGCCAGTTCCCTGACTTTGCCTCAGGCCGCGGCGCTGGCCGGCGTTGTCAACAGCCCGGTCTACTACGATCCCCTCACCGAACCCGACCACGTGGTGGCCCGACGGAATGAAGTGCTGGATAAGATGCTCCAGCAAGGAAAAATCCAGGCGGGCGAGCATGACGCCGCGGTGAAGGCGCCGCTCGGGCTGAACGTCCATAAGAGCAGCCAGGGATGTTTCAACGCGGTGTCGGCCCCGTATTTCTGTGACTACGTGCAGCGGCTGATCCTCAACGACCCGGCGTTCGGGGCGGACCAGGACGCCCGGAAGAATCTCCTCTACCTGGGCGGGCTCACCATCCACACCACACTGGACCCGCAGCTGCAGAAAACAGCCCAGGAGCAAGTCAACGCCTCCCTGCCTGCCGCGGATCCGCTGCAGCGGGGCGCGGCACTGGTCAGTGTCCAGCCAGGTACGGGCAAGGTCCTGACCATGGCGCAGAACACCGTCTACAACCCGGCCGCGGCACCGGGAAACTACACGGGAAACTTCTCCCTGGCTGAGAAGGACGCCAGCGGGCAGCCGCTCGACGGCGCGGGCGGATTCCAGATCGGCTCCACCATGAAGCCGTTCGTCTTCGCCGAATGGCTTAACTCCGGCAAATCAATGGCCACCAGGCTCGACGGCGGTGTCCGCGTCTACAGGATCGGTTACCCCTGGAAGAATTCCTGCGGGACCACCACCGGCTCCTACGACCCCGCACTTGGACAGAGCCCTTTGCCGAACGATGACCCCAACCACTACTACCGCATGAGCGTCCTTGAGGGCCTTTACAACTCCATCAACACCATCACCTTCCAGTCCGCCACCCAACTGGACTTCTGCAACATCCAGAAGATGGCAACGGCGGCCGGAATCGCCAACGGCCACACCAACCAGCCCTACGACCTGTCCAGCATCGCCAGCCTGATCGGCACCCAGGACGTCGCACCCCTGGACATGGCCAACGCCTACGCCACCTTCGCCGCGCACGGTGTGCACTGCAGCCCGGTAGCACTGGACTCGGTCACCGGGCCGGACGGCAAGGACTACCCCGTACCCGGCGCGGACTGCCGACAGAGCATCAGCCAGGATGTCGCGGCCGGAGTGACCTACGCTCTGAAGAACGTGCTCACCAAAGGCTCCGGCTACAAAATCCCAGTCGACAAAAGCCACGACATCTTCGCCAAGACCGGCACCACCGACGGAAACACCATGACCTGGACCGTCGGCGCCACCACCGGAATCTCGACCGCATCCTGGTTCGGCAGCTACAAGGGCATCGGACCACAATGGGTGAACCAGAACATCACGATCAACGGAAAGTACTATGCCGGCCTCGACGGAGCCGACATCGCCGGAGGCCAATGGGCCCAGCTGATGAACGCCGCTGCACCCAAGTACCCCGGCAATCCATTCCCTTCACCTCCAGCCTCCATGCTCCGGTAGGGGGCCGCCACGGTAACGTTTGGCTCTTGGATCTTCCTCCCGGGCTTGCGCAGCCGGTTGGAGATCAACGCCCGGGTGCTGCGTGACGGGACGTGGACCCTGCTGACGGGCCAGCTGCTCTGGATGCCGCAGACGGTGGCGGGCCTGGCTGCGTTTGACATCAGAGGGCTGGTAGCCGCCCTGCTATATCAGCGCCAGAACCCGGTGAGCTGACCGGCAAGGGCTCTGCCTTGGTCGAAGCCGGCCCGGGCAGCGGGCGGACGCAGCGACAGATCCATCGCATTGGCGCCGAACATGTGCTCGGAGTCGCTGTCCGGGAAGATCGTCTCGACTCTGCTGCCGTCTGCGCGAAGTTCGTCGACCTGCGCCGCGAGCTGCGTGCCCCAGTCCAGCGGCTGCAGTGTTCTGCCGCCGAAGGGTGAAAGCACCAGCACCCGCCGGTATCCGGCTGCCAGATCGGCGTTCTCGTTGCGTCGGTAGCCGCCGTCGATGTATCGGTTGTCCCCGATCCTGTGGGGAAGGCCGCTGGCACAGCTGGCGGCGACGGCGTCCGCCAGGTCGACTCCGCTGTGGCGGTCGAACACAACCGGGTTACCGGTATGGGCATCGACCGCCGTGATGAGCAGCGTTCGTTGCGGCCAGTGCTGGCTGGGCAGCCGCGAGGCGACGGTTGCGCGCCACTGTGTTTGCCAGGAGCCGTCCGACGCCGCATCCATGTCGAGTGCCGCCGCGCCCATTCTGCGGCGCATGTCTGCCGCATTCTCAGCGGAGGCGATGATTTTGCCTATCCTGTCCAGGTGTTCCGTCACCGGCCTGATCGGAACGCGTGCCCGGTCGGATCCGACCGGTCCGGTCCGTTGCTGGGGGGCGGCGGCAAGGATGGCGGCAAGCAGTTCGGTCGGGCTTGCGCCGGCTATCTGGGCCGCGGCCGTCGAGCCGGCTGACGTCCCGACGCTCAGGTCGGCTGTGGTCACGTCCAGCCCGGCATCAAACAGGCCGGCGATGACACCGATCAGCCACGCGTTGCCTGTCGATCCGCCACCACCAAGGACCAACGCCCGCTCGCCCGCGGCGGCGGCCACCGGTCCTGTGGCGTCGGCCTGCGGCTGATCCTGGTCGGACGTCGGCCGGTCCGAGGCCGTCGTCGGGGTGAAGCGCAGGTTTGAAAAAGGTGTTGTGTTCATGGATCTACGTGGTCCAGTCCGACGAGAAATCCCGAGGGGGCCACCATCGCGTCCGCGACCTGACGTGGAACCTGCGCCCGGTGACCGACGTCGGCGTGATCTGGATCAAATGCTCTTTGAGGCCCGGGGCCCAGGGTTCGCGGTCCGGGTCTAGTTTCTCCAGCTTCAGCCCACCTTCCGGCACCGGAACGGGCAGGCCTTTAACCACGACACTCCACACCTCGGTGGAATAGGCATTCAGCCCGTCTGCTTCCACGGCAACCTGGGTTCCCGCCAGCAAGGACCGGAGCTTCGTTCCCGGACCCGTCCGGAACACCAAGGTCCGCTCGTGGGGGACGAAATTGATGGGAAAGATCTCCGGTACGTCCCCATTGATGACGGCCAGCCTGCCGATATAGGAAGACTGCAGGTATTTCCAGCACTCGTCCACACTGAGAACTTCGACTTGCGGCCCTGCATGAGGAGTGTCCATGACGCTGAGTCTAAACGTCCGTGCCCGGGCAGGAGTAGAGCCAGGCCTGGGGCCTCCCTACCTTCCCGCTACTCGAAGGAGGACCGCCGCTGATCGGTCAGGCGCGTGTTCCACACATCCGGTTTGTTCACCTTGAACCGGCGGCCGGTCAGGGCGCGCGGACTCAGGCGGACATAGTGGTCCTTTGGTCCCGGCTGCCAAGGCTCCAGGTGGAGGGCGTCCACTGCGGCAATTTCATCCGGGTTGGTGATGATTGCCGTTTCACCCCTCGCCACGACGCTCCAGGCCTCTTCCTGGTGTGGATCGTAGCCGTCGATCTCCAAAGCGGCAGGCCTGGATGCGTTTGCCCCCCACAGCTTGGTGCCCACAGCTGTTCGGAAGACAATACTGCGCCGCTCCAGGACATAGTTCACCGGAAAGATCTCGGGGTGTTCATCAACAATCAGGGCGAGCCGCCCCACAACCCCGGCCTCCAGCAGTTCCCAGCAATCGTCGTAACCAAGCTTGCCCCCCTGGGGCGTATCTGCGTCCATGAAAGGCCACGATACCTGCTCCCGTGCCGGAAGTATCGTGAACAGTCAGTGGGCCTCTGCTCTCTGCCTTGGTAAGTTGCAGCAACGGCACAAACCGTCAGGGAACCGGGTTGTTCCCGATGAACGTCCCAGGCGGCATTTCGGCGCCGAACACCGGACCGAAGACGGGGCCGGCATCCGGGCGTTTGGCCCGCAGTTCCTGCTCCGAGATGCGTTGCCTGAGGCGCAGCAGGACCCAAGGGAACAAGTGTGCACGTGCCCAGAGCAGATCATCCACCCTGGCCTCCCGCCAGCTGCTATCGGGCAGGTCTTTGGGTTTCATCGGTTCAAGGGTGTGGGGGACGTTGAGCGTCTCCAGCACCATCATGGCGATGGTGTGCTGGCCAAGCGGGGAGAAATGCAGCCGGTCTGGATCCCACATCAGCGGGTGGGTCAGCTGGCGCAGCGCCCAAAGGTCAGCGATCACCGCATCATGCCTGGCGGCGATGATCCGCAGGTTTTCGTTGAATATGGCCACCTTGCCGCGGGTCCGTCCCAGCACGGGAGTCGCACCCCAGTCCGGCCCGGCGAACAGCACCACAGTGGCGCCGGTGGAAGCCAGCAGCTCCACGCCGGCGTCGAGCGTGGCGGCGAGCTTGTCAGGATCGCTTCGGTGGAAAATCAGGTCGTTGCCGCCTGCATTGAGGGTGATCAGATCCGGTTGCAGGGCCAGTGCCGGGGCAACCTGCTGACCCAGGATCTGGCGCAGCAACCGTCCCCGCACTGCGAGGTTCGCGTAAGCGAAATCCTGGTGGCCCGCACTCAGCTCCTCCGCCACCCGGTCCGCCCAGCCGCGCAGGGCTCCCGGGCTCCGTGGTTCCGGATCCCCTACCCCCTTCGGTGAACGAATCCCCCAACGCTACATAGCGGCTCCAGGGGTGCAGACCGGCCCGGCCATCAGCGGAGCTGCCCTGCACTGGACCGTTGGCACCAGGAGGGTTCATTTCCCCATAGTGCGCCTGATAAACGACAGGCGCCATGCCCCCTGCGCCCGGAGCCGTCAGTTCGAGTGTTTCGCCGCTGGCGGGCAGTGCCGTCGGCGTGACCTCAAGCACTGGACGTACCTGAGCGACTTCGCGGCCACGAGCCATGTTGGAACCATCTGGGAGTGCCCGGACCTGTTCCCGCTCCCCGTGGAGGGCGATCCTGGCACCACGAAGTGGGTCCTCATCGTCAACGCGGACCGCAAGCGCGGGGAAGGCGGGTCCTTCGGCGTGTACTTCCTTGGCGACTTCGACGGCAGACGCGTCCTCATCAGCTGGATGAACAACTGGGACTACGCGCGCGTCCTGCCAACCTCCCCCTGACGGGGATCGATGGGGCTTCCCCGCGAGATCTCGCTTCACTCCGAGGGCGGGCGCCTTCTGGTCCGTCAGAAAGTCGTCGCGGGGCTCGAGCCCTCCGGAACCGCGCACACTCTCGGGCTCCGCGACATCCCCGAAGGGGTCCACCCGCTTCAGGCGCAGAGCGATGGAAGCCCCTGCCTCATCGAGGCCACCTTCGCCGCCGAATCGTCCACGGAATTCAGGCTTGCACTGCGGCAGGGCGGCGGCGAGCAGACCGTGGTCGGCTACGACCTCGCCCGCGGAGCGCTCATCGTGGACCGGGCGGCCTCAGGGCGGGCGGAATTCAGCCCGCTGTTCCCCTCGAAGGAGACGGCTCCGGTCGCGCTTCTCGCGGACCGGCTGCGCCAGCCTGAACACCTGCACACGCTGTTTCTGCGCTGGCTTCGGGACGGCCACAACCAACCGGCCACCGAAAGCGGCACCGCCATCACTGGGGCAGACGGCAGTCAGACGCGTTCCGGGAAGGACTCCACCTTGGCAGGGTCCCGCTCCACGACGTCACCCAGCGCGCCGTCGATCCGATCGAGAATCTCCCGGCTCAGCACCAGGCCGGCGGCTTTGACGGTGTCATCGAGCTGCTCGGGCCGGCTGGCACCCACGATCGCGGCCGAGACGTTCGGGTTGGCGAGGACCCAGGCGACGGCCAGGGTGGCCAGCGGCAGGCCGAGGTCTTCGGCTATCGGCTTGAGCTTCTCCACCCGCTCCAGAACCTCTGGCCGCATGAACTTGTGCTCTGTCTTAAGCCCGCCGTTGTCCGAAGTGAAGCGCGATGCCACCGGAACTGAACGGCCGCCGTCGTACTTTCCCGTCAGGACGCCCTGGGCCAGAGGGGACCAGCAGACCTGGCTCAGACCCAGTTCCTCGCAGACCGGAATCACTTCCGCCTCGATAACGCGCCACAGCATATTGTACTGCGGCTGGCTGGCAACCAACTGGATGCCCAGTTCGGCCGCGAGCGCGGCCCCGGCCCGGATTTCCCCCACGGTCCATTCGGAGACACCGATGTAGTGGGCCTTTCCGCCGTGGACGATGTCCGCGAAGGCCCCCATGGTTTCAGAGAGCGGGGTCTCATAGTCGTAACGGTGTGCCTGGTAGACATCCACGTAGTCGGTCTGAAGCCGGCGCAGCGATCCGTTGATGGACTCCATGACATGCTTGCGGGAGAGGCCGCGGTCGTTCTTTCCCGTGCCTGTCGGGAAGAAGACTTTTGTCATGATCTCGACACCCTCGCGGCGCACACCCTTCAGGGCCTCGCCGAGCATGGTTTCGGCCTTGGTGTTGGCATAGGCGTCGGCGGTGTCAAAGGTCGTGATGCCGAGATCGAGGGCCTTGCGGACGCAGGCGGTTGCCACGTCCTGGTCCACGGTTTCGCCGTGGGTTGCCCAGTTTCCCAGCGCGATGGCACTGACGTACATGCCGCTGTTGCCGAGTTTGCGGTATTCCATGGATGTTCCTTTCAAGAGATTTCGGGATGAGTCCGGGAGGGGTTGCGCAGTGCCCGCGGAGGTGCCGTGCTCTGGCGCATCACAAGCCGTGCCGGGCGGCGCAGGGCCTGGGGTTGTCCGCCGCCCATGGTGTCCAGGAGAAGCCGCGCGGCATCCTGACCTTGTTCGGCCACGTCATGATCCATGGTTGTCAGGCCTACCACTTCACAGAGTTCGTGGTTGTCGAAACCAAGCACGGAGAAATCCCGGGGGACGTCCAGGCCTGCTTGGCGGAGGACCATGAGCACGCCGAAGGCCATCTCGTCGGAGGCGACAAAGGCTGCGGTGGGCGCCCGGGCCGCCACAAGAAGCCTGGACATGGCTGCCGCTCCCCCGGCGACGCTGTTCTCATCGAACTGTTCAAGGGTGTCGTCCTGGGTCAGCCCCGCCTCCGCCAACGCCCCGCGGTACCCGGTGAGCCGGTGCAGGGGCGGCACGCCGCCCAAGTTGCTGCCTTCCTCATCGCGGATGCCGACAAACGCGATCCGCTCATGGCCGAGGTTCAACAAATGCCTCACCGCATCCCGCCCGGCTTCGACGTTGTCCACCGACACTGATCCGATACCCTGCCCTTCAGCACCAAGCAAAGCCACTGCCTGCCCTTGGGCAGCCAGTGAGTCCAGCTCCGCCTTGCTGGCCTGCAGGGCCATGATGATCACTCCGTCCGAGCGGCCGTGCAGGCGCGGGGCATCGAAAAATCTTCGCCGCTGTTCAGGCGTGGCCAGCTCGTAGAGGAGAACGTCATACCCGGCGCCCCGGAGTTCCTGCGCGGCCGCGCCTATGGTCTTGCCGAAGAACCACTTGGCGAGCATCGGCACCAGGATGGCTACGGTCATGGTCCGCCCGGTCGCAAGACGCGACGCAGCAGGGGAGGCTGCGTAACCCAACTCCTCCGCTGCTGCTTGCACGCGCTTGCGCGTTTTCTCTGAAACACCGGGAACCGCACGCAAGGCCCTGGAAACAGTGGAAACAGAAACTCCGGCATGTTCCGCGACTGCTTCAACATTTATAACCACAACGTCCACGCTAGACGGAGAACCCTCTGTAGCGCAAGCGCTTGCAGCGATGATTCGACTAGAGCGGCGGCTGATGGGCTACCCCGTCCCAGCGTATGAAAGTAGGCTTGGATCATTCTCGCGAGGACGGGAGAAACGAGGTGACATTCTCATGGCTGGATACTTCGAAATTGTTGACGCCCCCGACGGCGGATATCGCTTCCGGCTCTTCGAAGCGTCGGGCAGATTACTCGGCGTCTCGGCGCGGTTCCCCACGAAAAGGGACGCAGTGGCAGGCATCACTGCTATCAGGGAGGTCGGCGCAACTGGCCTGATCCGCGACTTGACCAGCGGACGCCACGGGGAACCCATCCAACCGCGGATCAAGCCGGCCCGGACGGCCCCATGGCACAACGGGGCACACCACTTCCACTCAGCCTGATGCGTTTTCAGCCTGATGTGTGTCAGTGAAGTAGCCACGATCCATCAGATGGGGAGTCGAGGGTTCCTCGTCCGCGCAGCCTGCGGATCAGAAGGATGAAAGGCAATGCTATGAGCTGCAGAATGCCCGCCACGACCAGCAGTACGACGAAAAGAGCCAGGACGGGCAAGTACAACAAGAACACCATAACGGCGGCTGCAACATAGCCGCCGATGAAGGCGAGGACCGACTGAGCATCCATCCGGACTCCCATCAACTGCACGTCGGACAGCCGATACATAGGTAATAACACCTGAAGGTCCGGTTGGCAATGACACCCCGCGGCGCCTGGCAAAGCGGGTCCCCTGACCAAGGCGGCCACCCGCTACAGTCCGTCGACTGCCCAGCCTTCCTGGTAATCGGGATGGTCCCGGTGAACAGAAGCCAGGCACATCAGGACATAGCCGCTGGTAGCACCAATCGCGGTGGGAACATGAACTTATCCTCGCATTTCGGGTTTCCAGGACGCCAAGCGGGGAACGTCATGATCGTCTTCCGGACCTCGTTCCAGAGGGAATAACTGTGCAAACTTCCGGGTTTGATACATGTTCAACCATTTGTGGATGCCCGTGGACAAGGAGGAGACCAGGACCATGGCAACCGACTATGACGCTCCGCGCACGCCATCGGAGGAAGAAACGGCTGGCGCGCTGGATGGGCTTGCCCCGGAGAAGGGGGCGACGCGCGGGGGCCTCGTTGACCTGGACGATGCGGATCTGGCCGACACGTTCGAGCTGCCCGGGGCGGACCTGTCCAGCGTGGAGCTTCTGGTCGAGATCATTCCGGTCCAGCCAGACGAATTCACCTGCAGTTCCTGCTTCCTGGTACACCACCGGAGCCAGCTGGCACGCGAGAAAGACGGACGCAAGTACTGCACGGAGTGCGAAAGCTAGTATTCACTGCATGCCCAGCTGCCCGGTCCGGACCTAGCGTCTACCGGCAAACGGCAACCGGGGCTAGTGTTGCGATTGGAGGCGTCCCGTCTTCGCCTCCCGGCTGTTCTCATTGCGTTCGGCACCGGAAGGGAAGGCTCGTGAACTCAGTTTGGCTTGATCGACCCCACACACCCTCCGTCGATCGGTTAACTCCCGACGCGGATTTTGACACGGTCGTCGCCGGTGCGGGAATCACCGGGCTGGCAACGGCTGCCCTGCTGGCCAGGTCCGGACAGCGGGTGGCTGTCCTTGAGGCCAGGACCGTGGGAGCCGGAACCACAGGCAACACCACAGCCAAGCTAACACTCCTGCAGGGGACCATCCTGTCCTCGCTGCGCCGGCAGTACTCCCAGAAGATCGTCAACGCGTATGTGGAGGCCAACCGGGAAGGACAGGCCTGGCTGCTGCGGTTCCTGACCGAGAAGGCTGTCCCGTTCCAGCACCGCGACGCCTATACCTTCGCCATGACCGACGCCGGTGCGGACCGCGTGAAATCCGAACTGTCAGTCGCCAGGGCAGCCGGCCTCAACGTGGCCGTGGCCACCGACACGGAGCTTCCCTTCAGCACCCGGAACAGCATCCGGCTCACCGATCAGGCCCAGTTCAACCCCATGGATGTCCTGGAAGCACTCGCTGCGGACCTCCGGGCGCATGGCGGGGTGGTCGTTGAGGGCGTCAGGGTCCTGAACGCCGCCGTCGAAAAGCGCGCCACTGTCCTGACCAGCGCAGGGAAGGTCCGCGCTGACCGGGTGGTGCTGGCCACCGGCATCCCGGTCCTGGACCGCGGCCTGTATTTCGCCAAGCTGACTGCCTCACAGTCCTACGCCGCGGCGCTGAATGTCCCCGCCCCGACAACCCTTCCCCGCGGAATGTATCTCTCGGCTGAAACACCGGGCCGCTCCCTCCGGACCTACCCAACAGGGAACGGGGAGTTGTTGGTGGTGGGCGGCAACGGGCACCAGGTGGGCAGGGAGCCTTCTCCGAAGGCCCGGCTTGATGAGCTGCTGAGCTGGGCGGTTCACCACTTTCCCGGTGCCGAGGTGACCCACACCTGGTCCGGGGAAGACTACCGGGCGACCAACCTGATGCCTTTCTTCGGAAGGCTGCCCCGCGGCCGCGGGAAGATCTTCTTCGCTACCGGATACAACAAATGGGGTATGACCAACGGCATCGCAGCCTCCCTCGCGATCGCCGCCGAAATCCTGGGCGGGCAGCTCCCCTGGGCAGATACGATCCACAAGCGGATCACTTCGCCGGCGGGGGCTGCGGCGGCGGTGGCGCTGAACGCCGACGTCGCAAAGAACCTCGCCGAAAGCTGGGCCAAGGCAGAACTGGCCAAACCCGAAACCGGGACCGGAACAGTGCCGGCTGAAGGCGAAGGCACCGTTGTACGCAAGGGACGTAAACCCGTCGCCGTTTCCACCGTGGATGGCGTCACCTGCCGGGTCTCCGCCGTGTGCACGCATTTGGGTGGACTCCTCAGCTGGAACGACGCCGAAAAGTCCTGGGACTGCCCCCTGCACGGCTCCCGATACTCCCCCACCGGTGAAGTGCTCCAGGGCCCCACAACAAAAAACCTCCCCGCCCTGGACTAGCTGTCCTGGACTGGCGCCGAGTTCGCCACGGGTGGTTCCCGGCACAGGAGCCAAACCAAGTGATGCCGCATCCCCTTCTGAGTACAAGCAAGAGACAGCGGAGGCGGCCACCCGGGAATTAACAGGTATGAGGTACTCGCGACGCGCGCTTTCGCGTGCTGTGGACTGGTGGTTCAACTGAAAACCGCCTATCGCAAGGTCTCAAAATGCGTGAAGAAGCGATATTCCTGTGCATCCGGCCG
>DATCNU010000117.1:0-5360 GCA_036565085.1 Arthrobacter sp. | reverse complement strand
TCTACTGGCAGGTCCTCGGCGCCACAGGCACCGGCGCTGACTCCTCCTTCACCGGAACCATCATGGCCCTCGGCGGAATCACCATCGGCGCCCGCGCCACCCTCACAGGACGCGCACTCTCACACGGCCTCATCACCCTGTCCGCCAACACATTCACCGGTCCCGGCGGTGTCCTCGGCATCAGCGCACCCTCGGCCGTGGACATGGGCGCCGGGTCCGCGGCGGGAACGCTCACGGCGCAGCTCGGAGCCGTCACCGCCACGGATGACCGGGGCCAGGCCGGCGCCGGGTGGACCGCGCAGGCGTCGTCGACAGTTTTTTCGAACACCACCACGCCCGCCGCTTCACCCATCACGACCCTGACTTATGCCTCCGGTGCCTCCACCTCCACCACCGGTACGGCTGTCCTCGTCCCGGGACAAACGACAACGCCGTCGGCATTGTCCTCCACTCCGGTGACTGTTTTTTCGGCGTCCGGCTCGGAGGGAAACAATTCCGCCACCTGGAATCCGACCATTGTGGTGCATCTTCCGGTCCAGGCCATCGCAGGCTCCTATAAAGGGACCATTACCCACTCGCTGTCCTGACCGGGCACGCTACGCCTCCAGGGCGGGACTGTACGCGGTGAAGCCGTCCCGGAGCCGCACGGATTCCTCGCCGATCATGGCGATGTCCTCCCACATCACCAGGAATGATCCGCGGTGCCGCCACCGGAGCAGCTGGGGCAGCGGCCAGGGCCGGGTGACTCCGGTCCGTTCGTAGCCAAGGAAGGAGGAAACGCTGTGCGGGCTGACCATAAGCCCCAGCAGTCGGGCATCGGCCATCAGCTGGTGCGGAGGCCCGTCCACCACGAACCGTGCGTCCGCCACGCGGCCCAGCCGGACGCCGTCGCTGTCGTGCACCGGTGTGCCCAGCAGGTCACCGAGGATCATGGCGGCCTCCCGGAATGCGGGCGATGATCTTGTTCCGGATCCAGCGTTCCACCCAGTCGGCGTCGAGGCTGTCGCCGCTGACGCCAAGCTTGATGACCACGCCGACGTCGGCGACGTCCTTCCACGGGATGCGGATCAGCCGGGACGACGGCGGCCTGCCGCCGAAGATCCGGGTGCCCAGTACCGGACCGGTGAGGAGGGCGGTGATGACCGGCGCCGGGGTTCCCTCCGGTATCTCTGTTTCCGCTTCTGGGGCGCTGAGTTCGAGGTCATCCACGGTGGTGACGGGGATGCCGTCCTTATCCAGTGCCTGGCGGTCCAGCAGGTGCAGCTGGGCGTCCAGGGTGCGCCCCGCCGTCGGGGGAACGGAAGCGAGCGGGCGGTCAGTTTTCATGATCCGGCTCCTGTCACGATCATTAGGGGTATGGCGGCCAGGGAGGCCACCAGGATGATGACCAGGAAAACTATGGCCAGCACGTTGACCGTGCGGCCGTTGACGTGTTCGCCCATGTATTGCGGATCGTTGGAGACGACCAGGATGGGCAGGTACGTCAGCGGAAGCGCAATGGCGGAGAACACCACGGAATATTCGGTGATCAGCACGGGATCAGCGCCGGTGGACAGGACGGCGATGCCGATCAGGAGACAGATGATCATGGACAGGTGGAAGCGCGCGGCCTCTGCCGGCTTGCGGAACTTGCCCCAGGACCAGCCGAAGAACTGCGCCAGGGTGTAGCCGCTGGAGAGCGTGGTTTCCAGGGCCGCGCCGAACGTGGCGGCGACGATCCCGACCAGGACGAAAGCCAGCCCGACTTTTCCGGCCCCCTCGGCCACGGGCAGGACCACCTGGGACAGCGAGGTGACGGAGATTCCGGCGGGGAGGAGCACGACGGTGGCGCATGCAGCAATCGACACGGACAGCACCCCGCCGAGCGGGAAGCCTACCAGGACGTTGATCCGTGACTGGGCCAGGTCCTTGATGGACCAGCCTTCCTCCACAGCGCCGGAGGAAAAGAAGAACACTTCATACGGTGTCATTGCGGCGCCGAACAGGGCGATGGCGTAGTACCAGTAGGTGGTGGCATTTTCCTCGGCTGGAACGGCGGGCGCCAGGGCCTGCCCGGCCAGATTGCCCCAGTCCGGCTTGAGCAGGAAAAGCGCCACCGCGAACGCGATCAGGGTCAGGCCGAGCAGCCCCGTGACGTTTTCCATTATGGAGAATTTGACCCGCCAGATGACGAGCCAGACGGCGAGCGCCGCCACCGGTATCCACAGCAGGTAGTAGACGCTGCTGGCCAGCTGGAGCGCCAGGGCGATGCCGCCGATCTCCGCGGTCACGGTCATGAGGTTGATGAGGAATGATGCTGACAGGTTGGCCAGGCCGGCACGGGCTCCGAGCCGTTCGCGGATGACCTCGAACGTGGCGCGGCCGGACACGGCCGCCACCCGCCCGGACATGTTGGCGAACAGGCAGATACCCACGACGCCGACGGCCACCACCCACACCAGCGACATCCCGAACCGGGAGCCGACGACGGCGTTGGTCACCAGGTCTCCGATGTCCACGAACCCGCCGATTGCGGTAAAGACCCCGAGGGCGACCCCCAGCAGGCGCTTCACTTGCCACCGACCTTGGTTTTGAGGTCGGACAGCCGGTGCGCCGCGTCGTCGAGCGCGTGCTGGCTGTCCTCGGGTGTTGGTGCGCCTTCACTCCCCGCCACGGCGTCCCGGGCGGTGTTGATGCCCGCGGCGCAGCCGTCCAGGACAGTCAGCGCTTCCTGGCGCACGTCCCTGTCCTGCTGGGTGCTGGGCGATAGCTTCACCACGCTGTCCCGGCTGGCCTGCAGCTCTTTGAGGGAGTCATCCAGCGCCGTGGACGCGGCTGCGGTGGTCAGTTTGCCGGCGGATTCCTGCCCGAGGGCGAGCTGCGCGGTGGCAATTGCTGAAGCGGAGTCTTCGACGGCGGTTGAGACGGTGTCCGTGACACCGCCACACCCGGTGAGGAGCGCTGTGCACGCGAAGCCGACGGCGAGGAGGCCTGTCCGCTTCGATGTCCGGGTTTTGCCCGGCCGGGTCTCCACATCCGCCTCCAGCCTCCGGACACGCGGCCCGGCCGATCGGAACAGCCTGTCCCCCGTTGACCAGCCGGAACAGCTTTGACTTGACCCTATTTATAACACTTCGGGACGTGGTTTGGGTTGATACGTTCCCGAGTATTTGTGCTGGTGGTAGCCCGGTAGGCCACCCCGGCGTAGCATCCTGCCATGGGACCAGTTCGCGTCATCCTTCTGCCCGGGAGCGTGCTCCCCGCCCGGCCCGCCTACGGGGCGCTCATCGAGGCATTGGGGCCGGAGGTCCAGGCCGTCGCCAAGGAACTGGAACTCTACGCGGGAGACGAGCCGCCGCCGGGCTGGAGCCTGGACACGGAGATCGCCGGCGTCCTGCGGGAAGCGGACGCCCACGGCTGGGAAACCTTCCATCTGCTCGGGTACTCGGGCGGCGGAGCAGCGGCGCTTGCCTTCACCGCCAAACACCCGGGGCGCCTGCTGAGCCTGGCGCTGCTGGAACCGGCCTGGGCCGGTAACTGGGACTGGAGCCCCGCCCACGCCGAACTCTGGAAGCAGTACGGGCAGCTGGAATCGCTGCCACCCGAGCTGTTCATGGACGCATTCATGCGGCTGGGGGTGAAGCCCGACGTCGTCCTGCCGCCGCGGCCGCCGGGTCCGCCGCCGCCGTGGATGGCCAAGCGCCCGGCCGGCATCAGGGCGTTCCTTGAGACGTTCAAGAGTTACCAGCTGGACCCCGGACGGCTGGCTTCTTTCGCCAAACCCGTGTTCTTCGTCCTCGGCGGCCGCAGCAACCCGGACGATTACGGCGAGATTGCCGACCGGCTGGCAACGGTCTTTCCGGACTTCCGCCTCGAGGTGTTCCCCGATCGCCACCACTTCGATCCCCCGCACCGGATCGAACCCGGACGGCTGGCCCGGCTGTTGCGCGAGCACCGGAACTGGGCAGAAAGAAGGGATCATGCGGCGATCAGCTGACACCCGTCCAGCCGCCGCGGAGGGCGATTCTGCTGAGGTGGACACCCTGGTGGTCGGTGCCGGCCAGGCGGGCCTGGCCACGAGCTACTGGCTCAGCCAGGCCGGCGTCGAGCATCAGTTGCTGGAACGCCGCGAAACGCTCGGCGGGGCATGGCAGGACCGGTGGGATGCGTTCGTCCTGAACACGCCGAACTTCTCGCTCGCGCTCCCCGGCATGCCCTACTCGGGTCCGGATCCGGAGGCTTTCATGCCCCGGGACGGCGCCGTCGGCTATTTCCGCCACTATGCGCAGACGATCGGCGCACCTGTCCTCACAAGAACAGACGTCACGCGGATCGCACCCGGGGACGGTGGCGGTTTCACAGTGGAAACCAGCCGGGGCAACCGGCAGGCGCGCAACGTGGTGCTGGCCACCGGCGGCTATCAGGAACCGAAGATTCCCGGCCTGTCCGCCCGGATCCCGGGCCACGTCGTGCAGCTGCACACCGACGATTACCGCAATCCCGGGCAGCTGCCGGGCGGAGCCGTGCTGATCGTGGGGACGGGCCAGTCGGGCGGGCAGATCGCCGAGGAACTGCTTGGCGCGGGCCGCGACGTCCATCTGGCGGTGTCCTACTGTCCGGAGGCGCCGCGCCGTTACCGCGGCCAGGATGTCTTCTATTGGCTCATGCAGCTTGGTATGCACGGCCCCGAGTTTGGGCTGGAGGCGCTGACCGTGGAGCAGCTGCCCTCCCCTGCTGCGCGGTTTGCCTGCAACCCGCTGGTGTCCGGGGCTGACGGCGGCCACGATATCCACCTGCGGGATCTCGGCCGCCGGGGCGTGCGGCTGCATGGGCATCTGGAGGCAGCCGACGACGGTGACCTCGTCTTCTCGGACGACCTCGCCGGGCGCCTTGCCCTGGTGGAGGCGGGATTCAGCCAGCGGCTGCAGCCGCCGATTGACGCGTATATCGCCGCGGCGGGGATCGAAGCCCCGGCGGCGGACGCGGCACGCATCGATGAGTGGCTTCCTTCACGGCCGCCACGGCTGAACCTGGCTGCCGAGAACATCACCTCCATTGTGTGGGCAACCGGCTACAGGCTGGACTTCAGCCTGCTCGACATTCCGGTCCTGGACGAGTGGAGCTACCCCCGGCACAGCCGCGGGGTCACCGAATACCCGGGCCTCTATGCGGTGGGGCTGCCGTGGCTTACAGGGCAAGGCTCGTCCCTCGTGGCCGGCGTGGGCCGGGACGCGGCCTATCCTGTTGCCTCATTGCAATACCTCCGGGAAGGGTGATTCGTTGCCTCATCTGAAAACCTCCGGTTGAGTGCTTCGTTGCCTCATTGCAGAACCTCCGGATTTTCAGTTGTTCCAGGCTCTGTTGACGGGTTTGGCGGCGGC
>DATCNU010000116.1:0-55538 GCA_036565085.1 Arthrobacter sp. | reverse complement strand
GTCTGCAGCCCCCCGGCCCGTGCTGGAGCTGTCCGCCCCGGCCAGCACTTCGTGCGCTCTCACGTCTTATCCCCTGTCGTCGACCCACGTCACCAGTGTGCCCCTGAGGCACCGGACGGCAAGTGCCTTAAGCCCCCGGCTACCAGGTTCAGGGGCTTTCGTCCCTGTTGCCCGAACATGGCAACAGTGTCTACTGGAGGCACATGCAGACGGCGTGCCCATCAAAGGAAGACCATGACAAACATCACCATCCTCGGCAGCGGGCATATGGCCCGCGCACTCGCCATGACGATGCTGCGGGGCAATAATCCGGTCCAGATTCTTGGCCGGGACGGCTCCAAGACGCGGGACCTGGTCGAAAGCCTTGGACCAGGCGCAACGGGAGGGATAACCGGGGCCCCCATTACGGGGGCAATAGTCTTCCTGGCCATTCCGCACAAGGAAGTGCATGAAGCCATCCTGGAAACCGGGGACTTCCTGGACGGACGGGTCGTCGTGGATATCAGTAACACCGTGGACGTCACAAACTTCGATCGGCTGACCACGGAGCCCGGCACCTCGGCAGCCGAAGAAACAGCCCGGCTGTTGAATGGTCGGGCGGATGTGGTGAAGGCGTTCAACACTACGTTCCCCACCACCTTGGAGGCCGGAAAAGTTGGGGGACAGCACCTGGACGTGTTCATTGCGGGGGATTCTGAGGCAGCCAAAGAGAAAGTCAGCGCCGTGGCGGCTGCTGGAGGACTGAGGCCCATTGACGTTGGACCCCTCCGGCGTGCGCGCGAACTTGAAGCCTTCATGCTGGTTGTCATGGGTCTTCAGGTCAGCCCTGAGCATGAGCATTTCAACTGGGACACCGCACTGAGGATATTTCCGTAGGGGATATTTCCTGATGGACAGTCGACTACCGATGCCTCCAGCGGAACCCTCAACGGGCATGTTTCAGCGACACCACTTCAAGATGCTCGGGGATCCGGACGTTCCATCCCAGTCCGCGTCTGACGCGGACCCGCAAGGCGTCTGATGCGTCGGGCTCACCGTGAGTGATGTAGGTCATGCGGGGAGCCTGTGGGACTGCTCGCATCCACTCGATGATTTCGTTGGAATCCGCGTGCGCCGACAGGCTTTCCATAACGACGACTTCGGCCTTGATGGGAATGTCCTGGCCGAAGATCCTCAGGTGCTGTGAGCCGCCGGCGAGGGCGGAGCCACGGGTTCCGGGGGCCTGGTACCCACTGAGGACCACCACGTTCCTCGGGTCAGGTCCGTACGCCTGCAGATGGTGCAGGATCCGGCCACCCGTGAGCATGCCGCTCGCCGAGATGATGATCATGGGCCCGCCGCGAAGGTTCAACAGTTTGGAATCGTCGACGCTCCGCGTCATGGTGGCCACCCGGTACATTTCCGTGTACTCGCGTTCATGCAACCGGTGCTCCTCGGGGTGCCTCTGGTACATGCCTGATGCATCAATGGCCATCGGGCTGTTGAGGTAGATGGGGATGTCAGGGATCGCTCCACGCCGCCGAAGGCGTGAGAGATGCAGCATTACCGTCTCTGCCCGTCCCACCGCAAAGGCGGCGACGAGGACCACTCCTCCCCGCTTGGCTGCCCTGTTGATGACTTCGCCCAGCTCCGCCTCCGGATCCGCAGCAGGGTGGGACCGGTTGCCGTAGGTGGACTCGACTATCAGGACATCGGTGGTCTCAAGCGGCCGCGGGCCATGCATCAAAGGATCATTGGGTCTGCCGAGGTCCCCGGTGAAGTGCACGCGCTGGCCCTGGATGGCCAACCGTATTTGTGCGGCGCCAAGAATGTGCCCTGCTGGCACGAAAGTGGCGTGAATGCCTCCGCCCAGGTCAACGGGACTGTCAAAATCATGTGCCTCGAAGCTGTTCAAGGACCGCACGGCATCGGCGGCTGTGTAAACCGGGAGTGGCGGGTGATGGGATGAGCAGTCATGCAGGCCTGCGTACCGTGCTTCTTCTTCCTGCAGATGTCCGCTGTCGGGCAGGAGGAGTGTGCAGAGTTCCGTGGTGGCGGCAGTGGCGTGGACTGTTCCCTGGAAGCCGTCCCTGACCAGCGCCGGGACATAGCCGCTGTGGTCCAGATGGGCGTGGGTCAGCAAGACAGCATCAATGGATGAAGGAAGAACCGGAAACGGACCGCGATTTCGATCCCGGATGCGCTTGAATCCCTGGAACAGTCCGCAGTCGATGAGGATCCGCCTTCCGGCCCCCTCAAGGAGGTAGCGGGATCCCGTGACTGTATCGGTTGCCCCCAGGAAGCGAAGCGTCGCCTCGTTCTTGTCCTTCATTGCTGCTCTTTCCGAAGAAGCGGAAGCGGGCCGCGGACGCGTTGCGGCTGTGCCACAACGCTCCGACGGTTGCAGCGGCCGCGGTAGGGCCATTGGTCATATCCTCCGCTCGGGTCGTTGGACCCTTGTGGCATTGCCACTGTCCCTAAAGAATGAATCAGGCAGAGACAAGGCACCTCAATGCCGGATCGAGCCGAATGGAACGGAGCGCGGAGGGGATGACGATGTACGCCTCAACACCATCGGAGCACGGGGTTGAACCATCCAATGACGGCATTCGGGTGTTCATCCTCGACGACCATGAACTGGTGCGGCGCGGCCTCCAGGACCTCCTGGAAAGTGAAGGGTTCGTCGTCGTCGGCATGTCCGGCTCTGCAGCCGAAGCGGCACGCCGTATTCCGGCGCTGCACCCGGACGTGGCGATTCTTGATGCCCGGTTGCCGGACGGAACGGGCATCGAGGTGTGCCGGGATGTGCATTCCGTGGATGAAACGATCAATTGCCTGATCCTCACAAGCTACGACGACGAGCAGGCGCTCCGGGGTGCGGTCCTGGCCGGCGCCTCCGGATACGTTCTCAAGGAAATAGGCGGCTCCGACCTGATCGGCGCCCTTCGCCGCGCAGCCAGGGGGGAGTCGCTGTTTGATGGCGACCTGAAGGCCAGGATCGTTCAGGGACTGGCCGAACCTGAGCACGTGGACCCAAGGATCGCGTCATTGACCCGGCAGGAGCGCAGGGTGCTGGAGCTTGTCGGGGAGGGTCTGACCAACCGTCAGATCGGCGAACGTATGCTCCTGGCGGAGAAGACAGTGAAGAACTACGTCTCATCCCTGCTTGCGAAGCTGGGTTTTGAACGGCGGACGCAGGCGGCGGTCCATGTGGCGCAACACCATGACCACTAATTCGACCAACACCATGACCACTAATTCGACCACTGGTTCTTAGAACACCGGCACGCTCCAGGTCAGTGACGTTCCCGTTTCGGTGGAGCTGGAGACCTCGAAAGTGCCGCCCAGCGAGGTGGCCCTGTGCTGCATATTCGTCAGTCCGTTGCCGGGCGAAGGCATCCGGAATCCCGCGCCGTTGTCCTGAATCAGAATGCAGACCACTCCGTCGTCCACCGAAACCGCGACCCGGATCGAGTCCGCTCCGGAGTGGCGGACGGCGTTGCTCAGCCCCTCGGTGATCACTGCCAGTATGTTCAAGGCGGTTTCTTCATCCCGGACCGCGTCGATCGGCCCTGTAAGCGTCAGCAGCGGGACAAACGGCAGGGAACGCGCGCCGCTCCGGACCGCCTGGAGGACGCGGCTGCTGAGGAGTTCCTTCTCGCCGGCGTAGTCACTCAGCGAATAGATGGTGTTGCGAAGCTCCCGGATAGTGTCGTCCAGTTCCGCGGTCACTGTCTGGATCGTACTGGCCGCGGAGTCGCTCGTGATGAAACGCCGGAGGCTCTGGATGCTGAGCCCCGCCGCGAACAGGCGCTGAATGACGAGGTCGTGCAAGTCGCGGGCAATCCGGTCCCGGTCGGTGAATACGGCAATTTGCTCCCGCATCCGATGTGCACGCGCCAGTTCGAGGGCCAGGGCCACATGCGAACCGAACACCGTGCCCATTTCCCTGTCCGTCGTCGTGAACGTCCCGCCAGCTTCAAGCACGAGGACCAGGAGGCCGTGGTGGGTGCCGCGGGCACTCAGGTCTATGACCAGCAGGCGCGCCGAAGCCAGCCCTCCGTCACCGCCGAGGGCAGACGACGCGTCGTTAATGACAGCGGCCTGGCCCGTCGCGACAACAGCGTCGATTTCCGGTGAATCCAACGACAGAAGCCGTCCGATCCATTGCGAAGCGAGTTTCCCCGCGGCTCCCGCGATGCGGAACAGGCTGGGAGTCGCCTCCTGAACCAGGATGAGGGCAAGGGCTGAACTGGACTCCCGGAGTGCCCTGGCGGCGATCATGTCCAGTCCTCCCTCCTGGCCCTCCGGTATCTCCTCGTCTACCATCATCTTGCCGGTCACATCCATGCACGCCTCAAGCCAGGCGGTTCTGCGCCGGGCATCGTCGTACAGCCTGGCGTTTTCGATGGCAACGCCGGCAGCTGCAGCAAGTGCCTCGGCCAGATTCTCGTCTTCGTCCGTGAAGTCGCCGCCACCCCGTTTTTGGGTCAGGTAAAGATTGCCGAAAACAACGTCCCTGACCCGGATCGGCACACCGAGGAAAGACTTCATGGGCGGATGATTCTTGGGAAACCCGTAGGCATCCGGGTGCTGGCTGAGGTCATGCAGCCGAAGCGGCTTCGGATTGCGGATCAGCAGGCCGAGAACGCCATGTCCTGTGGGGAGTGGGCCAATCTTGCGGGCGAGTTCTTCGTCGATCCCCACAGTGATGAAATGGCTCAGGGCGTGGTCGCTTCCAATCACCCCCAGCGCTCCGTATTCAGCCTGGAGTAGGTGGCAGGCCGAACTGACCACCCTGTGCAGCACGGCCTCCAAGCTAAGGTCCTCAGCGAGGGCAACGACGGCATTTAGAAGCCCTTGCATCCGCTGCTGGGTGCTCACCAGCTCCCCGGCACGGTCAACAAAATCGGTCAGAAGTTCGTCGATCCGGGCAACAGGCTGCCGGCCGCCCGACCCGGTCTGCTGGGTAGGCTCGTTCAATGAAAAACCGCCTTCCGATGGACTGGCATCCACACGGGCCGGCCCTCCGACTGCTGCCGGTGCACACAGACTACCCCCGCGGGAGGCGTTCAACCAGCACCGCGGGTCTGAGCAGGGGACTTTGTGCCCTACAGCCGGGGCGCACCCGCTGCGTATGATCGTGGCCATGACCACAGATGCATCGATACCAGAAACCTCCGTGCTGCCAGCTGACGAGTGCTGGCGTTTGCTGCGGGGCGATTCCGTTGGGCGCCTTGCCGTGTGGGTGAACGACCACCCCGAGATCTTCCCCATCAACTACAAGGTTGACCGTGGATCCCTGGTCTTCCGAACAGGAGCGGGCACTAAGCTTGCGTCCGCATTGGGCAAGCTGGTGGCGCTTGAGGCGGACGGTGCTGATACGGACGCGGGCGTCGCCTGGAGCGTCGTCGTCAAAGGGCCGGCCACAGCACTCCCCCGGACACCGGAAATCCTGGACACTGTCGGACACTTGCTGTTCCCCTGGGAGACAGGCCGCAAGGACCATTTCCTCCGTATTGTCCCGGAAAGTGTCAGCGGACGGCGCTTCAAGATTGCAGCCCCATTGACTTGGGGCGGCCCCTTGGATGAGGCCACCCGGGCCGGACTGGAATGACCATCCGTGAGGGCATGGTGGGTTGAGGAGCCCGGTCCCATCGCGTCAGGTCCACTGCGGATGGGCGAGCGCCCGGATCCATCACCGGGGCCACGGGAGGTCCTCCTGTCGGTTCGTGCGTGTGGCGTGTGCCGCACCGATCTTCACCTTGCTGAAGGAGACCTCCGGCCCCATGCCGTGGGACGAATCCCTGGCCATGAGGTGGTCGGGGAGGTGGTGGAACTCGGAGCAGGCAGCTCACGGTTCCGTCTTGGCGAGCGTGTCGGGGCCGCCTGGTTGGCCCGCACCTGCGGCTCCTGCAGATTCTGCCTTCGCGGGTCGGAGAACCTCTGTCTCACCCCGGCATTCAACGGCTGGGATACCGACGGCGGCTACGCGGAACTGATGGTCGCCCACGAGGAATACGTGTACCCGATACCTGACGTGTTCAGCGATGAGCAGGCAGCACCGTTGCTGTGTGCGGGAATCATCGGATACCGGGCGCTACGATGCGCCGGCCTCCCGCAAGGGGGCAGGCTCGGCATCTACGGCTTTGGCGGGTCGGCCCACCTGACAGCGCAGATGGCCATCTACGATGGCGCACGCGTATACGTCATGACACGGTCGGCGGCGGCGCAGGAGCTGGCTCTTGAACTGGGTGCAGAGTTCGCCGGCCCCGCTGAAGCCGATCCGCCCGAACCGTTGGATTCAGCCATCCTCTTCGCTCCTGCGGGCGGACTGGTACCAATAGCGCTTCGTGCCCTGGACCGGGGAGGAACCCTGGCCGTGGCCGGAATCCATTTAACCGATATTCCGGTCCTGGAGTATCAAACCCACCTTTTCCAGGAGCGCCACCTGCGCAGTGTCACGGCCAATACCCGGGCCGACGGCAGGGAATTCCTGGCACTGGCCGGGAGCATACCCCTGCGCCCCACCACTGTTCCCTATCCGTGGGCAAAGGCAGACCAGGCATTGCTGGATCTGTCCCTGGACCGCTTCACCGGAGCTGCCGTGTTGCTTCGTTCCCCCTGACGCACGGGGAAAGTGAACGCCTTGGTGACCTTCGGCCCTATGCCCACCGGCGGATCCTGCGGAAAGGTACTTCCATGAGCGACAGCGAACGCATCCTCGTCGGAATCGACGGTTCTGAATACTCTCCGGCGGCGTTGCCCTTTGCCGGCCGGCTGGCATCCGCACTGGGCGCCCCGTTGCAGGTCATCACGTGCCTTGGCTTCTCCGACTTCTACCTTCCGGCGCATCTGCCCGTCGGGGAGATCGAAAGCGCGGCCGAGCTCGAGGCGATTGCCCGGCGCCTCATGGAACAGGCCATCGACAGGGCGTTTGGCCAGGAGCGCCCGGAACACCTCTCGGCAGTAGTGAAGGTGGGGTCACCGGCGAAGGTCCTGGTGGAAGAAAGCCGGAACGCCCAACTGCTCGTTGTCGGCCGCCGGGGCCACGGCGGCCTGTTCGGCCAGCTTATGGGCTCAGTGAGCGCTGCCTGTGCAGCACATGCGCATTGCCCCGTGCTGGTAGTCAGCCAGGATGCCGAGGAAGACCATGGAACAAACCCCTGAACTGCCGGCAATAGTCGTGGGCGTGGACGGAAGCGCTCCATCCATCCTCGCACTGCGCTGGGCCGGCGCATTGGCCCCGCTGCTCAAAGCCCACATCCGGGCCGTAACCTGCTGGTATTTCCAGATCGCAGCCGGCACCTTCACCCCGCACGTCTGGAACCCTGATGAGGATGCCAGGAGAATTTGTGCCGAGGCTGTGGCGGAGGCCTTTGACGGCGTCCCACCAGAGGGACTCGAAATGGTTGCCGCCCAGGGTCCCGCGGCCAAGATACTGGTCGAAGAAAGCAAAACGGCGCAAATCGTCGTAGTGGGCAGTCGCGGACACGGAGGATTTGAAGGGCTGCTCCTGGGGGCGGTGAGCGCAACGGTGGCTGAGCATGCAAAGTGCCCGGTCCTGGTCGCGCACGGCACAGACCTGCCGGCAGGCCTGTCCGTTGCTCCCAGGCAGTCTTCCGTGGAAGGGGGCGGCCACGCGGGGACCAGCCATGTCCTCCCCTGACCGCATAGTCGCTGGCTACGACGGGTCCGCTGAGGCGGCCCACGCTGTGCACTGGGCAGCTCGGCATGCAGTGCTCCTGGACTGTGAGCTGCACGTGGTTCATTGCTCCCTGTGGCCCTTGCTGACCAGCGACCTCGGGCCAGTGAAAGGCGTAGCCGGCAGCGGCCTGCAACATCAGGCGCAGGCCATCCTTGATGAGGGAGAAGCCGAGGCCCTGTCCGCGGCGCCCGGGGTCACGGTCCGGAGCAGCCTCCTGTATGGACTCCCGGCAGCCCATCTCCGTCGGATCGCCGATGGTGCGCGGATACTGGTTCTGGGCAGCCGCGGGATCGGTGGCTTCATGGGACTTCTGGTGGGATCAGTGAGCCTGGAACTGGCCGCAACGGCATCCTGTCCCGTGGCGGTCGTCCGGTTCGACAAAAACCCTGGCGGGCGCGTTGTGGCGGGAATTGACTCTTCCGGGTCCGCGGGCGCCCTGGGTATTGCCTGTGCCCTGTCCAGCGCTACCGGAGCTGACCTGATGATCATCCACGTCATCCGGCCAAGTGACGCCACGGCCGGCGAGGCCGGAAGGGGCCATGGAGCGGCCCGCCGTCTCCTCCTGACGGCGGCCCGCGACGCCCACGCCATGGCTCCGGGCGTCACGATCAGCAAGCACGTCGCCCAGGATGCGTCCGTCCCGCGGGCGCTCCTCAATGCCGCCCGCGGTGCCGGCCTCATCGTCGTCGGCAGCAAGAGCCGTGGGCTCCTCAGCGGAAGCATCGGATCAATTGCCCATGCAGTCCTTCACCACGCCACGGTCCCTGTCCTGATCTTCCGGCAGTCGTAGCCGGGGGGACGCAGGGGAAATGCGGATTTCTCCGCCGCCGTCGGAATTCCGGGACCTTCGTCCCTTACCGCCGGGTCAGCCCGGCGTCATCGTGGAGGTGGAACAGCGTTCCGCGCACCGTGGACCCAGATCAGACAACAGTGAGGGACGGTTATGAAAGCAATCGTTTACGAAGGCCCGGGGAAGAATTCGTGGACAGAGGTGCCCGATCCGACGATCCGGAATCCCGGCGATGCCATTGTCAAAGTGGACACCACCACGATCTGCGGCACAGATCTGCACATCCTCAAAGGCGACGTGCCGGCTGTGACGGAGGGAAGAATCCTCGGCCACGAAGGAGTGGGAACCATTACCGAGGTCGGTCCGTCCGTGACCAGCCTTAAACCGGGCGACCGCGTGATCATCTCCTGCATCAAGTCCTGCGGCCACTGTGCCAACTGCCGGAGCGGCCTGTATTCGCACTGCATGGGTGAGGAGGGCGCCGCGGGCATCGGCTGGGTTTTCGGCCACCTGATCGACGGCACGCAAGCCGAATACGTGCGTGTCCCATACGCCGAGAACTCCCTGCACCTGCTGCCGGCGGGGGTCAGCGACGAGCAGGCCGTCATGCTGTCGGACATCCTTCCGACGGGCTTCGAAATTGGCGTGCAATACGGCCGGGTGAAGCCTGGGGATACCGTGGCGGTGGTCGGGGCGGGTCCTGTCGGGCTGGCCGCAATCGCGACGGCCGGGCTCTACGGAGCGGCCACCATCATCGCCGTCGACCTCGACAGGAACCGCCTGGAGAAGTCCCGCGAGTTTGGCGCCACCGATGTCGTGGTTTCAGGCGACGCCGACTGGAAGGAACAGGTGCTGGCCCTGACCGATGGTCAAGGCGTCGATGTGGCCATCGAGGCAGTAGGCATCCCCGCGACCTTCAGCATGTGCACCGAGATCGTCCGGCCGGGAGGGAACGTCGCCAACGTCGGGGTACACGGCAAGTCCGTGGAACTCCATGTGGAGAACCTCTGGATCCGGAACATCAACATCAGCATGGGACTCGTCAACGCCAACACCACCCCGATGCTGCTGAGACTCGTGGCCCAGAAAAAACTGCCGGCCGAAAAATTTGCCACGCACCACTTCAGCTTTGACCAGTTTCTGGATGCCTACGACACCTTTGCCCGGGCAGCGGAGACAAACGCCCTGAAAGTGGTGATCACCTCATGAACGGCTACGTTGTCTACGACTCCGCCTACGGGAACACCAAGGCGGTTGCAGAGGCCGTTGCGGAAGGCCTCAAACCAGTCCGCGCGGCAGCGGTCAGCGTGGGTGATTTCAACCCCGGGACCCTGTCAGCCGGCGATCTCCTCGTCGTCGGATCGCCGATCAACGGGTGGCGGCCCACGGCCAGAATCACGGAATTGCTGACGCAGTTGGGCCACGGCAGGCTCAAGGGCATCCAGGCAGCGGCGTTCGACACCCGCGTCCGCTTCTTCATTCACGGCGACGCTGCAGGGAAGACCACCAAATTGCTCACCGAAGGCGGCGCCCACATCATTTCCCGCCCCGCCCCGTTCTACGTCCGGGGCACCGAAGGTCCCCTGCGCAGCGGGGAACTGGAGAAAGCAGCAACCTGGGCCAAGAGCCTGGCCTCGGCACTGGAGCGAAAGGCAACACCGTGAAAGCAGCCATCGTTTACGAATCCCTCTACGGCAACACCCATGCGATAGCCAATGCCATTGCGCAAGGGCTGGAGGAGGTTGCCGAGTCCCGCGTGCTGTCCGTCGAAGAGGCAGGCCAGATCCAGCCCACCGCCACGGATCTCCTGGTGGTGGGAGGACCGACCCATGTCCACGGCATGAGTCGGAAGCCCATGTGGGAAAGGGCAGTCAAAGACGCCCTTGAACACCCCGAGAAGGGACTGGTCCCGGACGCGGCGGCGGAAGGCCCGGGTTTGCGGGCCTGGTTCGACTCCTTGGACCGGACAACCGGGAAAGCGGCCGCCTTCGATACCCGGCTCGAGGGCAATGAGTTACTGACCGGCCACGCATCCAAAGGCATCGCCAAGCGGCTGAAGCGCCATGGCTTTGAGCTTGTGGCGGAGCCTGCAAGCTTCCTCGTCGATAACGCCAACCAGCTCTTGCCGGGTGAACTTGACCGGGCCCGGGAATGGGGAGGGACGCTCGGCACAGCCATCGCCGCGGCAACCTGAGGGTGCCCCGTGAGCACGGCAGCGGCGGCGGACCGGCCTGGCGCCGATGCCCCCGCAGAATCCGGTCTCTCCGCCGGGGACGTGAGGGAACGCACGCTGGCGGGGCTGACCAACGACGTGCCGGACCATTCGAGCAGAAGCCTGTGGCAGATCGTCCGGGCGAATGTGCTGACCCTGTTTAACGGGATCGTTGGCGGCTGCTTCCTGCTGTTGCTGGCGCTGGGGCAGTGGAAGGACGCGCTCTTCGGCTTCGCAGCGCTCGGCAACGCCGTCATCGGCGTGGTCCAGGAGTACCGCGCCAAGAGGTTACTGGACAGGCTGGCTGTCCTCGATGCCCCCCGTGCGAGGGTGCTCCGTGAAGGACAAGTCCAGGAAGTTGCGGTTTCCGACGTCGTCCTGGACGACGTCACCGTCCTGCAGGCCGGCGACCAGGTCGTGGCCGACGCCGTCATCATCAGCGGAGACGGACTGGAAATTGACGAGTCCATGCTTACCGGCGAATCGGATCCCGTAGGCAAGGGCAGGGGCTCCACCGTGTGGTCCGGGTCCACCATTACCGCAGGCCAGGGCCAGGCACGGGTAACCGGCGTCGGGGCCGGCTCGTATGCCAGCCGGCTCACAGCGGAAGCCAAGCGATTCTCCCTGGTCAATTCAGAGATACGCAACGGGATCGACCGCGTCCTCCGGTGGATCAGCTGGGCCCTGCTCCCCGTCGTCGCCCTCGTTACCAACGGCCAGATGCAGGCGGAGGGCGGCTGGGACCTGGCGTTCTCCACCGGAGCCTGGGAGGATGCCGTCGTTGGAGCAGTGGCGGGCGCCATCGCCATGATTCCTCTCGGACTCGTGCTCATGACCAGCGTTGCCTTCGCCGTCGGGAGTGTGCGGCTGGCCGGCCAAAACGTCCTGGTGCAGGAGCTCGCCGCCGTGGAAGGCCTGGCCCGTGTGGACGTTCTGTGCATCGACAAGACGGGCACCCTGACGGAGGGCCGTGTGGTTTTCGACGGTGTGCACGCTGCCGGCAGGTCCACCCCGGGCTGGCGGCAGGCACTGGGATGGTTCGGTGCCGATCCCCACGCCAACGCCACCGCCCGCTGCCTGGCGGGCACCTTCGGCTTCGATGGCAACCGGGTCCCGGCCGCCGTCGTTCCCTTCTCTTCCGCCAGGAAGTGGAGTGCAGCGAGTTTTGATCCGCCGCATGCTGCCGCCGGAACATGGGTGCTTGGTGCCCCCGAGATGGTGTTGCAGGGGAACACCGCGGCCGCCGGGGAAGTCCTCGTCCAGGCCCGGCGCCTCGCGTCGGCGGGCCTGCGCACCCTGGTGCTGGCCCACACGCAGGACCCAATGCCCGACGGCGGCGGCCCGGACGACGTGCAACTGCCGGCACGCCTCACCGCGGCCGCACTGCTGACGTTCCGGGAAAAAGTCCGCCCGGATGCGGCGCAGACGCTTGCCTATTTCCGCCAGCAGGGCGTCGCCGTAAAGATCCTCTCCGGCGATGACTACCGGACGGTCACTGCGGTGGCACGCGAGGTCGGGCTCGACGTCGGCGGCGGCTACGATGCGCGGCGCCTGCCCTCAAACCCGCAACACATGGAAGATACGCTGCGCCGCTATTCCCTGTTCGGCCGGGTCACGCCCGCGCAGAAGAGGGACATGGTGCGGGCACTGCAAAGGATGGGACACACCGTCGCCATGACGGGCGACGGGGTGAATGACGCCCTGGCACTGAAGGAGGCGGAGATCGGCATCGCCATGGACACCGCGGCACCAGCCACCAAGGCTGTGGCCCGCTTGGTGTTGTTGGACGGACGCTTCGACCGGCTTCCGGCCGTGCTCGCCGAGGGCCGCCAGGTCATCGCCAATATTGAGCGGGTCTCGGTGCTTTTCCTGAGCAAAACGATGTACGCCGTGGCCTTGTCGGTGGCGGTCGGAGCGTTGATGTGGAGCTTTCCGTTCCTGCCGCGCCAGCTTTCGGCCACTGACGGGCTCACCATCGGCATCCCCGCGTTCTTCCTGGCCCTGATGGGCAACAGCCGCCGCTACAGGCCCGGATTCCTGAAACGGTCCCTGTCGATGGCGGTCCCGGCAGGACTCATCATCGCGACGGCGGTCCTGGCCGTGCAGGCATATTCCGCGGCGGCAGGCGGGTTCAGTGCCGGAGAGAACCGCACGGCAGCCGTCGTGACGCTGTCCCTGATTGCCCTGAGCGTCTTGGCGGCCGTCAGCCGTCCTGTCAGCGGACTGCGCCTGGCCATCATCGCGGCCATGTGCCTGGGCCTGGTTCTGCTCATGACGGTCCCGGTCCTGCAGGATTTCTTTATGCTCGAATGGCCTCCGCCTGAGCTGTCGGCTGCCTCGTTCGCCGCTGCCGCCGTCGGGATTTGCGGTGCTGGCGCTAAGCCTGATCCACGCACGCCGGTACCCCGGTCAGCCGAAAAGAACGGCTGCCTCCCGGTAACGCTCCTCAGGGACCGTCTTGAGCCGGCCCAGGGCAGCCTTCAATCCGACGTTCACAATGCTGGTGCCGCGCAGGGAAACCATGGTCCCCCATCTGCCGTTGGCAGCAGAATCCACGGCTGCCATGCCCAGGCGGGTTGCCAGTACCCGGTCAAAGGCGGTGGGGGCGCCGCCCCGCTGGATGTGCCCCAAAACCGTGGCCCTGGTTTCGATTCCCGTCAGGGCCTGCAGCTCCTGCTCCAGGAGCACGCCGATTCCGCCCAGCCGCGGCCTGCCGAACGTGTCCAGGCCCCGAGGATGGTACGGCGCTGCCTGGCCTTCCGGAACGAAAGCCTCTGCGACGACCACCAACGGTGCCCGGCCGCGGCCGCGCGCGGACCGGACCCACTCGGCAACCTGTTCCAGCGAAACCCGGTGTTCCGGGATGAGGATGGCGTGGGCTCCCGAAGCCATCCCCGAATGAAGCGCGATCCAGCCCGCGTTCCGGCCCATCACTTCTGCGATCATGCAGCGGTGATGCGACTCGCCGGTGGTGCGAAGCCGGTCGATGGCTTCGGTCGCCGTCTGGACTGCGGTGTCGAAGCCGAAGGTGAAATCGGTGGCTTCGAGGTCATTGTCGATGGTCTTCGGAACGCCTACAACCCTGATTCCCTGGTTTGACAGTTCCTGCGCGGCTGCCAGGGTCCCCTCTCCCCCGATGGCGACCAGACCGTCGACGCCGAGGCGGTGGAGGCTTTCGCGCACCGGACCCGGGCCGCCGCCGGTCAGCGGATTGGTCCTCGATGTACCAAGGATTGTGCCGCCAATACGGGCAAGACCCCGCACGGCATACCGCGGCAACGGGACCACATCCCCGTCAAGCACGCCACGCCACCCGTCACGGAAACCGACGAAGTCATAGCCGTGGGAAAGGACGCCATTGAGCACGGCGCCGCGGATCACCGCATTGAGTCCGGGGCAGTCTCCGCCGCTGGTGAGAATGCCCAACCGGGTCAACGTTCGGGCTTTTCGGCCGCGGCTATCACCGGAACGGTCTTGAGGTAGGTGTCCGGGTTGAGCGAAATGGAATCGATGCCCTCCCTGACCAGGAACTCCGCGAAGTCCCGGTGGTTGCTCGGGCCCTGGCCACAGATACCGATCTTGATCCCGGCGGCATGCGCCTTGGCGATGACCTGCGCGATCATCGAGGTGACCGCCTCGTCCCGCTCGTCGAAAAGCCCCGCCAGCTGCTCCGAGTCGCGGTCCACGCCGAGGACAAGCTGTGTCAGGTCGTTGGAGCCTATGGAGAATCCATCGAAGCGCCTGGCGAACTCCGAAGCGAGGATGACGTTCGAAGGGATCTCGCACATCATGTACACCTGCAGGCCGTCCTCACCGCGGACGAGCCCGTTTTCGGCCATCACCTTGATCACCAGGTCCGCTTCCTGGAGGGTGCGGCAGAACGGCACCATGACAACCACGTTGGTGAATCCGATCCGCTCGCGCACCCGTTTCAGCGCCCGGCATTCCAGGGCGAATCCTTCCCGGTACCGGTCGTCGTAGTAGCGTGACGCCCCGCGGAAGCCAAGCATCGGATTCTCCTCGGCAACTTCGAAGAAGCCGCCTCCAATCAGGTGAGCGTACTCGTTGCTTTTGAAGTCACTGAGCCGGACGATCACCGGGTGCGGGTGGTAGGGCGCCGCGATTTTCGCGACACCCGTGGCGAGAACCTCAACGAAGTATTCCCGGAGGTCGCTGTAGCCGTACGTGAGCTCGCTGATGCGTTCAGCCTCGGCCGGATCTGTGACGCGTTCCGGATGGACCAGCGCCATGGGGTGGATCCGGATGAGGTTGCTGATGATGAATTCCATCCTTGCCAGGCCCACTCCGGCTGCCGGCAGGCGCCACCACTGGAAGGCAGCAGCTGGGCTCGCGATGTTGACCATGACCGCCGTCCGGGTTGCAGGCAGCGCCCCGAGGTCAACCTCCTCAACGTCGAAAGCCAGGGTCCCCTCGTAAACCTCCCCGTCCTCACCGCCCGCGCAGGAAAGCGTGATGAGCGTTCCCTCCTGAAGGACCGAGGTGCCGTTGCCTGTGCCCACCACGGCAGGGACGCCCAGTTCCCGGCTCACAATCGCGGCATGGCTGGTCGGACCCCCGTGGTCAGTCACGATGCCGGATGCACGCTGCATGATGGGAACCCAGTCCGGGTCGGTCATGCGGGTTACCAGGATGGCGCCGTCCCGGAATTTGTCGATGTCCCGGGCATCCCGGACCACGCACGCGGAGCCGTGCGCGATCGATTCGCCGATGGCTGCACCGGAGGCAAGCACGCGGCCCGGTTCGCGAAGATGGTAGACGCTGAAGACCGATGCGCTGCGCCGCGCCTGGACGGTCTCCGGCCGCGCCTGGACCATGAAGAGTTCCCCGGTGGACCCGTCCTTGGCCCACTCCATGTCCATGGGCCGCCCATAGTGGTCCTCCACGGCCACGGCCCAGCGGGCCAGGCTCACGATCTCGGACTCGGCCAGCACGAAGGAACGCCGCTCCTGGTCTGTCGTTTCAACCGTCCGGGTCCGCGCGTGCCCGCCCCGGCTGTAGACCATCTTCCGTTCCTTGGCCCCGAGGGTCTTCTCGATGATCGGCACAAGTTGCGCGTCAGACAGCAGCGGCTTAAACACCTGGTACTTGTCCGGATTGATGCTGCCTTGGACCACCGTTTCCCCCAGCCCCCACGCGGCGCTGATCAGGACGCTGCGCGGGAAGCCGGACTCCGTATCGATGGAGAACATCACCCCGGATGCCCCCAGGTCCGAGCGGACCATCCTTTGCACGCCGATAGACAACGCAACATCCAGATGATCAAAGCCTTTGATTTCCCGGTAGCTGATGGCCCGGTCGGTGAACAGGGAAGCGTAACACCGCCTGCAGGCCTCCATCAGCTCCCGCTCGCCGGTGACGTTGAGGAAGGTTTCCTGCTGGCCGGCGAAGCTCGCGTCCGGCAGGTCTTCCGCCGTTGCGCTGCTGCGCACGGCGACCGAGGGCCGCACCTGTCCTGTCCGTTGGGCCAGGGCTCTGTAGTGTGCCCGGATATCGGTGGCGATATCCGGGGGAAACTGTCCTTCAAGGATGAGTTCCCGGATGGCTTCGCCGGCTTCCCGCAGGGTTGCCCGGCCCGTCCGGTAGTCCCCGATCGAGGCACGAATTCCCGGTTCGAGGCCGTTGGCGGCGATGAAAGCCCGGTAGGCGGAGGCTGTGGTGGCAAAGCCTTCCGGCACCCGGACGCCCGAGCGTATCAGGGAGCGGGTCAGCTCACCCAGGGATGCGTTCTTGCCGCCCACCGCCGGCACGTCACCCATTCCAACGTCTTCCAGCCACACCACGTGAACATCAGTCATCGTCGTCCTTGCATTCATGGCTCGATCCTCCCGGGTCAGCAGCGGCAGCAGCAGAGGCTTTGGTCCCGCAAACAGCAGGGATGGGAGGGGTACTCATCCGGCACTGTTTCCATGCCGTCTCAGCTTCTTGTGGGCCCAATCGGCTGCCAGCACCGCCGGAACGGCCAGGGCCGCGACGGCGAGACCCACAGGCGGCGGCGGAAGTTGTCCAAGCACGGCGGAAACGGGAGGCACGTAGAGGCACACGGCAAGGATGCAGATTTCTGCCAGCACCGCCCAGAGCAGCAGGCGATTCGTGAGCCAGCCCTGCTGCCAGGGAGGCCTGGTGGCGCTGCGGCAGGCGAAGGCATTTGCCAACTGGCCAAGCACGACGGCGGTGAAGGCAGCACCGGAAGCGGCCATCACCAGGCCGGCGCTCCGGGATTCTCCGCGCACCCATCCGCCACCGAAAAGCACCACGGAAAACGCGGTCATCTCCATGGCGGCCTCCACTGCGCCCAGCACGCAGAACACCCGGAACATCAGCCGTCGGTCCATCAGATGCCGTCTCTCCGGTGGTCTCTTCAGCACCCCCTTTCCGGGCGGCTCGGCGCCAAGGGCGAGAGCGGGAAGCAAATCGGTGCCGATATCGAGGGCAAGGATCTGAAGCACGCCAAGGGCAAGCGGAAACTGGCCTCCGGACAGGGCCCAGATAACGAACGGCGTCAGTTCGGCAACATTGTCTGTCAGGTGGTAGGTCAGGAACCGGTGAATATTGGCGTAGGTGGCCCGGCCCTGTTCAATTGCTGCCACGATCGTGGCGAAGTGGTCGTCCAGGAGAACCAGGTCAGAAGCTTCGCGGGCAACGTCCGTTCCGCTGAGTCCCATGGCCACCCCGATATCGGCTTCCTGCAGCGCAGGGCCGTCATTGACGCCGTCGCCCGTCATGGCCACCACATGGCCGCGGCTTTGCAGGGCTTTGGCTACCCGCAGTTTCTGTTCCGGTGAGACCCGGGCCACCACGATGCCGTCCCGGTCGAGCAGTGCGCCGAGGATCTGTTCGTCCTCAGGCAACTGCGATCCCTCCAGAACCAGTTCCGGGGAACCCATCAGTCCGATCTCCCGCGCAATGGCAGCAGCGGTTGCCGGATGGTCGCCTGTGATCATGCCTACCCGGACCCCGGCTTCGCGGGCAGTCCGGATCACCCCGCCCACGTCGGGCCTGGGCGGGTCGTGAAGGGCGATCAGCCCCAGCAGGGCAAGATTCACCTCGGCCTCCTCCGGCGGCCGCTCCAGCCAGTCCTGCGGCCGGCCGGGCAGCTCACGGACGGCGACCGCTATGACCCGCAGCCCCCGTGAAGCCATTGCCTCCACTTCCTCCGCCGGGCCGTCTGTGGATCCGAGGCAGAGTGGCAGGACTGATTCCGGGGCCCCCTTAACATAGAGAGTGGTGCCGGCAATGACCGATTCGCGGCGGCGGCGGGGATCAAAAGCGAACCGCCGCGCCGGCTCCACACCCTCCGAAGCGGAACTGGAAAGCCGGCGCGCCAGGACATCAATGGCAGCCTCCATCGGATCCCCCAACGCCCTCCACTCACCGCCGTGGAGAACGGCCCTGCCCTGGGAGGCGGCCCGTGCCGCGAGCGCGGTCCGGGTGGCCGCGGAGATCGCTGTCCCCCCGATGTCGGCGGCAGGCTCGTAACCTTCCCCCGTCACGGTCACCCGGCCCTCGGCGGTAAAGACTTCGACGGCGTTCATGCTGTTCTGCGTCAGGGTTCCGGTCTTGTCGGTACAGATGAAAGTGGTTGACCCCAGTGTTTCCACGGCTTCCAGATTGCGGATCAACGCCTTGCGCGCCGCCATCCGTTGGGCCCCCATCGCCAGCGAAAGGGTGACGGTCGGCAAGAGACCCTCCGGCACCAGGGCAACGGCGACACCGATGGCGAAGAGGAAAGCGTCACGCCAGAGGATGCCGACCAGCAAGGACACGAGGAAGAAAAACCCGGCGACGGCGAGCGCGACGGCTGCGATGAGACGGACTATGCGGCGCAACTCAAGGGCCAACGGTGTCGGCGGAGACACGGTTCCGCTGGTCAGTGCGGCGATTCCGGCAAGCCGGGTATTCCCGCCGGTCTGCAGCACCACCGCGTCGGCCTCGCCATTGACAAGGAACGTCCCGCCCCAGGCGTTGTCCCCACTGACCTTCGGGACGGCTTCACTCTCGCCTGTCAGCATTGACTCGTCCATGGCACAGCCCGAGGAAACAGCCAGGACGACGTCGGCGGGCACCCGGTCACCGGCTGTAAGGACGACGGCGTCACCCGGGACCAGTTCACTGGCGTGGACCCTCATGAGGTGTCCGTCCCGGCGGACGGCAACCTCAGCCGGCAGCAGCCCGCGCAGTTTTGCCGCGGCGTGCTGGGCGCGTTCCTGCTGGATGTGGGCGAAAATCCCGTTGACGACGATCACCACGATGATGGCCACACCCAGTTCCGGCATCCCGCCGACAAAGGCCAGGGCAGCGGCGCACCACAGCATTACGGCAAAAAAGTGTGTCAGCTCGGCCAGAAGCTTCCGCCACTGGGGCACCGGCTTCGCGGCGGGCAGAACGTTTGGCCCGGACTCCCGGAGCAATGCTGCGGCGCGTTCAGAACTCAGGCCGGTCGCATCCAGCCTGAATTGGGGCGGACCCCCTCGTTGCGTCACTGCTGCTCCAAGTTCGCGGGCGTCTGGTTCGTTGACAGGTTTCACCTGTTGGGCGGAAGCGTCTAGGGCCAAAGGTCATGGCGGGGACCGGGAGGTTGACGCCGAGGCATGCAGCGTGGTGACTTTCGACCCTGTTCGTCCTTACCCGCCGGGAACATCCTGTGAGGAAAGCCTGTGACGTACGGCACGCGAGGAGAAGAACATGGCCGCAGCCGATGAGGAGAAGATCATCGTCGGCGTCGACGGTTCCGATGCATCCATTGAAGCTCTGCGCCAGGGGGCGCGCCGCGCGAAGGCACTGGGGACCCGCCTGGAAGCCTGGGGATGCTGGGAGTATCCGGCGGGCTACGAAGGCTATTTGGCCATGGGGGTAGAGGGTTTCGCACACGAAGCCGAGGAGAATCTGGAGCATGCCGTCGGGGAAGTCTTTGGCCCCGAACGTCCGCGCTATCTCACCGTCAGGCCGGTCCACGGATCGGCGCGGACGGCCTTGGTCGATGGAAGCCGGCGCGCCTCGCTGCTCGTCGTCGGACGCCGCGGCCGTGGCGGCTTTGCCGGCCTGCTGCTCGGATCGGTCAGCGCTGCCTGCGTCTCCCACGCGCAATGTCCCGTCCTCGTCGTGCACTCGCCCCGGGCGGAAGCACGCGATACCTAGTCCGCCGTGGGAGGCCCGGCACAAGCCGCTTGCGTCAGTCCCCCAGCGGGAATTGCCGCGTCTCTCCGGGGCCCAGAAGGACGCGTTCGGAGCCGACCTGGAGGAAGATGGCCGGAGCATCCCCGGGAGCCGCGGAAACGGTCAGTTTCCCGTGCTCAAGGTTGACTGCGAGCAGATGGTCCCGGTAGCGGACATGGAAGGACACGCTTCTTATTCCTTTGGGCATCTTCGGGGAGAAGAGGAGCGCGTCACGGGTAATCCTCAGGCCGGCAAAGCTGCGCTGCACGACGTCGATGGTTCCGGCCATCGCACCAAGGTGGATGCCCGTCCGTGTAGTGCCGCCTTGTGTGTCGTCAAGGTCGGCGCTGAGGGCTTCCCGGAAGGTGCTCCAGGCGCGGTCAGGGTCCCGTGCGGCCAGTACTGAAGCGTGGGCCACCCGGCTGAGGGTGGAGCCGTGCGCCGTACGCGCCAGATAGTAGTCAACGGTCTCCTCCAGCTGTGCGGTGGTCACTTCGTAGCCGAGCCCCGCCAGGAAATGCGTCAGCTCCTTCTCACCGAGGACGTAGAGCAGCATGAGCACATCAGCCTGTTTGGCCAGCCGGTAGCGGTTTGTGCTGTCTCCCTCGGCCTCAAGGATCAGGTCAAGGCGTTCGATGTTTGTGTAAGCGTTCCGGTAGTGCTCCCAGTCCAGTTCCTGCAACTTCTCGTAGCCGGCGAACTGGCTGATGATGCCGTCGTGGAACGGCACGAAAATCCGTTTGCTGACGTGCCGCCAACTCGCGATTTCCGAGGGCTCTACAGCCAGGCGTGCCTGGAGCTCATCCAGGTCGTGACCATGGAGCAGCGTCATGATCTCGCTGGCCTGGGCGCAGGCCCAGGCTGCCATGACATTCGTGTAGGCGTTGTCATCAAGGCCTGCGCCCAGGTTCTCCGGATATCCGGTGTGATATTCATCCGGACCCATGATGCCCCGGATGTGGAACCTGTCCGCTTCCTGGTCGTATTGGGCCATGGAGGCCACGAGACGGGCTACCTCCACAATCAGTTCGGCGCCGTGGCGCAGGAGCCACTCCCTGTCCTGCGTGGCCAGGAAATACTGCCAGGCGTTGAAGGCCACAGCGAGGCCTGCGTGCCGCTGAAGATGCGAATAATCCGGTACCCACCGGCCGGAACGACGGTTGAGCAGCCAACGGGGAGTCTCCTCCCGCCCGTCACTGCCGCTCTGCCAAGGGAAGAGCGCTCCGCGGAACCCGGATGCCGCCGCGGCCTCCCGGGCTGCCGGCAGCCTGCGCCACCGGTAGGTGATGACGGAGCGCGCCACGGAGGGCATCCGGGACGTGAGAAGGGGCAGGACGAAGAGCTCATCCCAAAAGATGTGGCCACGATAGCCCTCCCCGTGCAGCCCGCGCGCGGGCACCCCGGCGTCCAGTTCAGCGGTGTGGGGGCTCAGCGTCTGCAGCAGATGGAACACATGAAGGTTCAGGATCAGCTGCACCTGTGGGCTGCCGTCGATATCGATGGCGAACAGGCCCAGCAGCCTGCCCCAGGCGTCCTCGTGTTCAGAGAGCAAGTGATCGAAGCTTTGGCTGGCGTTCCTGATGATGGACCTCACGGCCAGTGCCGGGGAGGAAACTGCCCGGTCTCGGGAGGTGACCATGGCTGCAGTCCTGGTGACCACGACCGGCTCGGCGCCGGTCAGCGCAAGTTCCCATGAGCGGTAGTAGACCCCGTCTTCTTCGCCCGGCTCGCCATTGCCGGTCTGTCCGGAGATTTCCGTGCGCAAGGCGGTGGCCACCCGGATGTGGCTTTGGCTCGTTTCCACTTCGACTGTCGGGACGGGATCAGCCGGCTCCGACTCCCCCAGCCTGACCAGATGATGGTGGGCCAGGAGCGCGTCTTCCGGCACATTCTCGTTGGTGACGCCGCAGTCCACGCCGCTCCGGATCACAACCTGCCCGCTCCAGCCCAGTGCCGTAAGGGTTGTGTTGAGAGCCATCAAGTGTGGCTGGGCCATCGACACGAAGCGGTGCTGGGCCAGAGCCAACTGGCGCCCGTCAGGTGCCTCCAGCACTGCTTCCCGTTCAAGGGTGGCCCGGTGCATGTCGAGCACCCGCCGTTCCCGAAGAATCCTCAGGCCGCCCCGGGACCACCAGTCCGTTCCGTCCAGCCGGACGTCCAGCACCAGCCAGTTCGGCGCGTTCACCATATGCTCGTCTTCGACATCCTGGCCCTGCACCCTGCTCACGAGTCTGTTGTAGACCCCGGCAAGGTACGTTCCGGGATAGTGGATGTCGTTCATCCTGCTCTCCGGTGCCGCGCCGCGGACAGCCAGATACCCGTTCCCCAAGGTGGTTAGTGCCTCCCGATGACCTTCATGGGCGGGATCGTAACCCTCATAGATGAGGCGCCATGGATCGGTGAGGACACGGCCCAGGTCCAGTTGGCCCACGTCAGTCAGTACGACGTCGGCGCCGGCGGCCTCCAGTTCGGCTCTCCTTTCCGCCCTGTCGATACCCACGACCAGGCCGAAGCCGCCGCGGCGTGCCGCCTCCACACCGGCTATCGCATCTTCGATCACCACGGTACGGGCGGGCGGGACTCCCAGGCGGTGCACGATTTCAAGGAACACTGCGGGGTCAGGTTTGCCCGGCAATCTCAATTCGCCCGCGATAACACCATTCATGACGAGATCAAATGAACCCGAAAGACCCGCCGCCGCCAAGACGGCGGATGCATTGCGGCTTGACGTTGCCAGGGCAACCGGGATCCGTGCCGAGCGCAACCTTTCTATCAGTGCGACTGTCCCCGGAAACGTCCTCACGCCGTCACGCCCCAGCCGCTCCCTAAACAGCTGGTCCTTACGTTTGGCCAGCCCGTGCAGCGACCATTTGTCGGCCGCATCCGTGCGGTTGCCCGGGGGCAGTGTGACCCCTCGGGACGAGAGGAAGGCTTCCACTCCGTCTTCCCGCGGCTTGCCGTCAACGTATTTCAGGTAGTCAGCAGTCGTGAATGCGCCCTTGTGCGCCTCCGCGGGAATCCGCGGATCTTCCAGCACGTCGTCGAACAGTTGCTTCCATGCTGCCTCGTGTACAGACGCCGTGTCCGTCACGACTCCGTCCAGGTCAAAGATCACCGCATCGAAAGGCGACAGGGCGGCGGCGGCGGTTGGTGACCTGGTCATGGCCGTTCCGTTCCGGCCCGCCACGCGCGCACGAAAGGTGCTTTGCCCAGCGCCGTCCGTTCGACCTGTCCAACCACCCGTACCTCCAATGGGGTCCGGGGTGCCCCTGCAGTTGTGAGTGCGTCTGCCACTGCTGCCCGGACCCCCTCAGGAGAGGCCCCCGCAGCCAGGCCTGCGAGGAGTATCCGTAAGCCGTCGGGCTCCTGGATGACCTGCCATCCGGAGGAGGCGGCCCCGTCGAGGACACGATGGAACACGTTCGGGTGGATACTCACCACGCCTTCCCTGCCTTGCAATTGCAGGACGTCCTCCAGCCGCCCTTCAATATTCACCAGCAGCGTAAAGGACCGCCCGCAGAGGCAGCCGCGGCCGCCCAGGCTTATGGAGTCGGACATCTCATAGCGGATCAGCGGCAGGGTCCGGGAGAACAGGACGCTGACCAGAAGCCTGGCCCCGGTGGTTCCAGGCGGTACCGCATTGCCAGACTGGTCCACGGGTTCGATGATGAGCAGGTCCTCATAGACGTGCCGGTTGCGGTGTGCGCAGGGCGAGGCAATCCCGGCCGTTTCGGTGGCAGCATAGACGTCGAAAGGAGCCGTTCCCCACGCTGCCTCAAGCTGTGCTGCCCCCTCCGGCGTCAACACCTCCGACGCGGACATCACCCCTTGGGGCGAGATGCGGAGGCGGCCGGCGAGCTGCTCGGCGGCGAGGGGCAACAACGCCGAGGCGTAACCGACCAGCACCCGGGGCTGGAAGCCGTTCAACGCCTCCACGGTATCGCGCATCGGGGCGGTGACGTCCAGGCGCAGCGTGGGGACCGGCCCTGAGCGGAGTGAAGCTCCGACCACTGCGGACTGGTGGGTGGGTACGAGGGAACTGACCAGTGCCACCTTCAGCGGGCGGCTGAAGCCCGCCGGGATTCCGGCCCAGTCGTAGGCGCGGGCATAAGAGGCCAGGACGGTCGCCCATTCGGAGCGGTTCCACAGGAAGATTCCGCGCCGCCCGGTGGTTCCGGCCGTCGCTGCCGCCCACCAGTTCCCCTTCCACGGGACGCCAGGATCTCCCCCAGCCTGGGTCAGGGACCGCAGATGATCCTCAAGCGGGGCAAGTGTGAGACCCCGAACGGTGATTGCCTCGTCGAAGTTCGCCATCAGCTCCGCTTTCGTCACGGGCGGCAGCTGCTCCAGAGGCGCATCAAACAACGCGGCGTGATGGCGGCGATAGAACGCCGATCCGGTGTAGGCGGCGCTGCGCAGTTCCCTCAAGGCCTGCTGCTGGTGTCCCCTGATGCGGGCGGCATCCCACTGGTCCCGTGACCGCCAGGCTCCCCGCAGGAACAACAATCGCGGCACAAGGCGGATATCCATGGCCCCGGCAACCTAAGGACTTCCCACCGGGGCCATTGGCGGCGGTCCCGGCGGCTCTGCCGGTCGCGCCGTTCCTGGTTCAGAAAGGCAAAGCCTCATGAGCGGGGACCGCGTCGGAGAACGTTCAGCCGCGCGGTGTATTCGTTCTCGTCGATCTCTCCGCGGGCAAACCGCTCAGCCAGCAGATTCTCCGCATATCCGGAGCCTGGAGTCAGTTCGCGGCCTCGGTTGCCGGAACCAGCGCCCCGCGCCAAAAGGATGATGGCCGTGATGACAGCCCCCCAGAACAACACGAAACTGATGGCCATGAGCGCGTAGCCCCAGACGCCCATGTTGCCGTCCCAGTACATCATTCCCAGTCCTCCAGTACTTCCCGGAGCAGCAGTTGCACCGGCCTTTCCTTCATTCTCAATCTGCCCGCACTGAAGTGCCAGAGGCTTTGGTCCCGGCACCCGGTCCGCCAGAGCCGAAGGACAGACAATCGGTTCGGCATCCCCTGCTTTCCCGCTAGCATTATGGGATGACCGCCATGGTCCACCCTCCCCAAAATGCCTGCTCGCTGGCAGGGAGGGCGCGAGGATTGATACGCCGCGTACCGGTGTGGACGTGGCGGCTCCTGATGCGCACTGTGAGGTCCCGGGAGCGGGAGAGGTTCAACAGGGAACCCCTGACAGAAGTGAATTACGTCCATGACATCAGTTACGGAGGCGACGATCTCGCCGCGCACCGGCTGGACGTGCTCAGCCCTGTCGGCCCTGCGCCGGACCCTCGTGACGGGCGGGGAGCGGACGGAAAGCTCCTTCCGGTCTACGTCTACTTCCATGGCGGAGGCTGGACGTCCGGAGACAAGTCGGCCGTCACCAAATACTGCGCGAACCAGGTGGTGGGCGGAATGGTGGTGGTTAACGTCAACTACCGCCAGCCGCCCCGTTTCCACATGGGTCACATGCTTGCGGATGCAAACGCCGCCTTGGCGTGGGTCGGTACCAACATCAGAGGCTACGGCGGGGATCCGGAACGCGTAATTTTGGGCGGCGACTCCGCCGGCGGGCAGATTGCGGCTTTGCTCACGGCCGCCGTCTTCCGTTCTGAACTTGCAACGCACTACTCCCTGCGGCCGGCCATGGCCGGAAGGCACCTGAAGGGGCTGGTCCAGCACTGCAGCGTGGTTGATTTTTCCGTGTTCTTCCAGAGCGGATTTGTGCTGAGCCTGAACTTCGTCCGCATGCTGCTGCCGTCAGCGGGCAAAGCAAAGGGGTGGATTCGAAACCCCTTCCTCCATCGCATGACAGTGGAGCGGCTCAAGGCGGTGGCTGGTTTTGTTTCTCCGATTGAGTGGCTGGACGGCCGCTTTCCGCCGGTGTTCGTCACCACCTCGGAACGGGACTTCTTCTACGCTGCGAACGTGAACTTCATCAACCGGCTTCGGAAATACGCGGTTCCGGTGGACACCCTGATCTACCTGTGGGCCAGTGCCAACACGGAGCACACCTGGCAACAGGACTACCGCTACCCGGAATCCCAGGAAGTCTACCGGCGCCTTCATGCCTTCGTCAGGAATGTCACCCGGCAGCCCACCGCTGGGGCCTCTCACCAAACGCAGCCGCCCGGGCTATCGTTGGGCCATGGCAACCCAGGATCAGGGACCGTACGGCGTCAGCCCTGAGGAGTTCGGCTCCGCACGCGTCGACGCCGCTGCCCTCCTTGATGCCGGGCTAGGGGACATCGACTGGGCCACTCCGCCGGCAGGGTCGGTCAGCCTGCGCCTCCCCGCACCCAGCGGCGACCTTGCGGCGCTGGCGATGGGCAACCGCGACGATCCCTGGATTGTGTTGGTACCGGGCGCCACCGGCTCGAAGGAGGATTTCAAGCTCATGATGCCGGTGCTGGCCGCGGCAGGCTATTTTGTGCTGAGCTATGACTTGGCCGGCCAGTACGAATCCGCTGCTGCGGGGCCGGAGAACCTGGTGCCGCCGAGGCGGCACTACGACTACGAACTCTTCGTGCAGGATTTCCTCGCGGTCCTGGAGCCGGACGGCAACCCTGTCCACGTGGTGGGTTACTCCTTCGCTGCGATTGTTGCCCAGCTCGCCTTCTCGAGGAGACCGGACCTGTTCAAGACACTCACCCTCCTGAGCTGCCCGCCGGAGCCGGGGCAAAGCTTCCGGGGTGTCAGCCGGATCGGCCGTTTCAGCAGCTGGGTGAACGGCCGGATCGGGGCGGCCTTGTTGATCTGGGGTATCCGCCGGGGCTTCATTCGGGTACCCCCGGGCAGGCAGCGGTTCGTCAACCACCGCTTCCGCTATACCCGCCGGGCTTCAGTCCGCGACATTTATGTGCTGATGAAGAACGCCCCCGACCTCAGGAAGCTTCTGGCCGAGGCGGCTCTCCCGAAATTCGTCGCGGTTGGCGAACATGACTTGTGGCCTTTGCACCTTCACCGGTTGTTTGCTGAGGCAATCGGCGCCCGGTTCGCGGTTTACCGCAGCGGGCACAGTCCGTGTGAGACCTCGCCGCACGAATTCAGCCGTGACCTCCTGGCCCTTTACGCCAAGGAGCGCTGAACACCGTCGGCGCTATCCGACGTCGGCCGCCCTTCCTCGCGCACGCCGCCACCGAAGGCGGTCCAAGCGGCGGCGCAGCGGCGGTTCGTCGGCGAACTCGACCCGGAAAGTCGCCAGGGACATCACCAGGCGCCGCCGCATGGATGGCCAGTTCGCGAAAGGCCGGGCCGAAATCCCCACCTGCAGGGTGGGTTCATAGATGACCGTCATTTCCGGGCGAAGGCGATAGGAAATATCGAAGTCATCATGGACATCGGCGTTGTCCCGCACCACGGTGCCGCGGATTCCCTGCCAGACTGCCCGCCGAAGCGCGAAGTTGGAGCCGAAGACCGGTGGATGACCGATCAGGAGCCCAATGAACACAAAGTAGCCACCGAGGAACAAGTGCCGGCCGGCCCAGCGGACCAGAGGGTTCGCCGCGTAAAAATAGGCGGGGCCCGTGACGGCGGCCATCGGCCCGGAAGCCAGAAGAATCGTTTCCACCCGCTCGAGCCAGTCCGGCGGCGGCCTGGAATCAGTATCCAGCCGGGCGATGATCTCCCCGGCGGCTGCGTCAAAACCGGCGGCAGCTGTTGCCGGAATGCCCTGCACATCAACCAGTATCCGCCGCACGCCGGCTGCGCTGCAGATATCCGCTGTGTCATCGGTGCTGGAGTTGTCCACCACGATGATCTCGTCGGCGGGCCTGCTCTGCCGGGACAGCAGCATGAGGCACGTCTTCAGCATTGCCGCGTCATTGCGGCTGGGGATCACGACTGAGACGGTGGGCACGTCAGGACTTCCCGGCACGTAGAAGCGGCAGCAGGAGGCAGGCCGGGTGGCAAGGTCCGCAGGTTCCGGACGGCCATCTCGTCCTCCTCTGATCCGTTCTGTCTGGAACCCGACAACGTTCCGTACCGCGAGCCTACCCGTCCCGGGCCCTACGGCCCTACCACCTTTGGGCGGATCTTCTTAGCGTGTACGGGAGGGCGGAAGTCCATCTTCACTGCCCGGCCGTCGTCGGCCCGGGACATGGAGGAAGCCATGCAGCAAGATGTGCAAAAGGATCCAGGAGCCGAACAACACGCGCTCCGGTCAGTCGAGCGTCACCATGCCGTGATGCTTGAGAAGCTCCGGAAACTCGTTTCGTCGTTGATCCAAGCCGTCGAGGGGGACGGCGGCGACGCGGAGCACAGTGCCCGGAACGCCCTGGTCGAGTGGTGCGACAGCGAACTCATTCCGCACGCCGTGGCAGAAGAGGGACCGCTTTATGGCGGCCCGAAGAAAACAGAGGAGGGACGCCTTCTGGTGGAGGGCATGTTGGCCGAGCATCAGGTCATTATTGGCCTGGTGGAAAGGCTTCGCACCGCACAGGGGGTGAAGGCTGCCGTTGCAGGCGGCTCAATTGAGGAAATTTTCGCCCTGCACCTGGACAAGGAGAACCGGCTCCTCATGCCGTTCATCGCTGACTCCCGTGGACTCTCTCTGGCGGAGGCAGTCCACGGGCTGCACGAGCTGACAGGCGAAGCCCACCCTCACGGCGACCATGACGAACGCAGCTGAGGGGCCAGGCCTCCGGGCCCCCGGGAGGCGGGCTCCGTGGAGAGGCTAACCATCGGGCTGGAGGATGTAGGCGGGACTTCGTGGTGGGCCGGCATACTCACTGCTCTCACCTCCCAGTACGGCAGCAGCCAGCAGCGGTTTGTGGGCAAGGTTGGTGGAAAGACGCTGTACGAGAGCAGGGCATTCAGCAGCCCCCGGCCGATAGGCCCTACAAAACCGGAAACCCCACAGTGAGCCAGGACGCTTCCGACCACACTGGGACGGCGGGTCTTTCGTCCCTGTTGCCCCTGTCCTCGGGGGTATCTACTGAAAGGACACCGGCCCGGCACCGGGTCGTTCCCCCTCTAGAGTTGGAGAACCTGCCATGTCTGATCTGCTCAGATGGTTCCCGTCCCGGACGGCACGGTGGACCTCACCGTTCAACACACTGTTAAGGTCTCCGTCGGAGCTCATGGACTCGCTGGACCGTCTGTTTGAGTCCTCAACGGGACCCGCACCGATCCGGGTCGAAGAGTTTGTGGACGGCAAGAACCTGGTGGTGCGTGCGGAGGTCCCCGGGGTCGATCCTGACAAAGACATCGAAGTCACCATCACTGACGGCTTCCTGCGGATCCATGCCCAGCGCCAGGAAAAAGAGGAGCACAAGGATAAGGACAAGGGCCTCTTCCGGTCGGAATTCCGTTACGGGTCCTTCAGCCGCAGCATCCCGCTTCCTAAGGGCATCACGGAAGAAGATATCAAAGCTACCTACACCGACGGGGTGCTGGAAGTCCGGGCCCCCCTTCCGGAAGAGGCGGCCCAGCCCCAGGCGCCGAAGAAACTCCCGATCACCCGCGGGTAGACGTGACGCCGCCCCAACGCCGCATGGCTGGTGAGGTAGAGGAGCGCTGGCCTGATGTATGAATTCCAGGACAGGGCTGAAGCAGGCCGGTCACTGGGGCAGAAGCTCGCGCAGGTACGGGGGCAGGATGTGGTGGTTCTGGGCCTGCCCCGCGGCGGCGTTCCGGTTGCTTTCGAAGTTGCCAAGGCCCTCGACTCGCCGCTCGATGTGATTGTGGTCCGCAAGCTGGGTCTGCCGTTCCAGCCGGAAGTGGCAATGGGGGCAATCGGTGAGGGGAACGCACGCGTACTCGACTCCCGTATCATCTCACTGTCCGGCGTCAGCGAAGATGACCTCCGGGCGGTCGAACGCGCAGAACGTGAAGTGCTGGAATCCAGGATTGCGCGCTATCGGCACGGGCGGCCGCGCACCGATCTGAGCGGGCGCACAGCCGTCATCGTCGACGATGGCATCGCCACCGGTTCCACGGCCCGTGTCGCCTGCACGGTTGCACGCCAGCTGGGCGCGGCGCGTGTGGTCCTGGCCGTACCGGTAGCCCCAAGCCGGGCGCTGGCCTCACTGGCGGAGCCGGACGAGGTGGTCTGCCTGATTTCGGACCGGCACTTCCAGGCCGTGGGCAACTACTACCGCGACTTCTCCCCCACCAGCGATGAGGAGGTCCTCCGGCTGCTTGAGGCCGCGGCCAGACGCCGGCATCCTGCCCGGACAGACGTACCCGCCCACGGCGATGAAGACGTGGAAATCCGTTCCGACGGCGTTATGCTCCGGGGAACGCTTCACCTGCCCGTACCCTGCGAGGGGATCGTGGTATTCGCCCACGGCAGCGGCAGCGGCCGGCACAGCCCCCGTAACCGCCTGGTCGCCTCCGTCCTCCAGCGTGCCGGTCTGGGCACCCTGCTGCTGGATCTGCTGAGCCCCGCAGAGGAAATCAGCCGAGAGAACGTGTTCGACGTCGTCCTGCTCGCGCGGCGGCTCACGGCAGCCACGCAGTGGCTCGGTTCCAGGGAAGACACCGCCTCCAGCGCCATTGGGTATTTCGGTGCCAGCACCGGTGCCGGCGCCGCGTTGTGGGCCGCCGCGGAGCCCGACTCACGCGTGGTTGCCGTCGTTTCAAGGGGAGGCCGGCCTGACTTGGCCGGACCGCGGTTGGCGGCCGTCCGTGCCCCCACACTTCTGATCGTCGGGGGCGCCGACCCCCAAGTCCTGACACTCAACCGCCAGGCCATGGCGCTCATGCGGGCGCCAACCCGCCTCGAGGTCATCAGCGGAGCCACCCACCTCTTCGAAGAACCAGGGACGCTCGGCCAGGCCGCCGCGCTGGCGACCGATTGGTTCGTCCGTCACCTGCTGCCCGCCGGCAATGCACAGTCTGCCGCTGGAAGGGAGCTGTGACCGTCCGGGCGAATGTGCTTCCGCGTCTTACGTCGATGCGTGGAGTTTCGGCAGGGCGTTCACGAGCGGTGCCAGTTCGGGTACGTCCTGGGCTTCGGCAAGTGCCCCTTCCAGGGTGGCGTCGTGAGTGGGGCGCGCCTGTTCAAGGAGCTTGATGCCGCTGGAAGTCAGTTCCGTGTAGATGCCGCGCCGGTCATCGGCGCACAAGACCCGGGTCAGCAGCCCGCGGTCCTCGAGCCTGTTGACCAGCCGCGTGGTGGCGCTTGCACTGAGCGCGGTGGCCCGTGCCAGCTGCTGCATCCGCATGTGCCAGCCGTCCTGCCTGCTGAGGGCATCGAGCACGGTGTACTCAACCACGGAGAGCTGCGCTTCGGCCTGGAGCGACCGTTCCAGCTCCGACTCGATCATGCCGTGCAGGGCCGCGAGGGTCCGCCAGCCCTGCGCCCGGACTTCGACGGCGTCATCCTTGATGCCCATCTGGTACTTCCCTTCGGATCGTGTGCACCGCTGATGCAGACGTGGCTCATCAGATAATAGTTGTTTGCGCGCTGTATCTGCTTGTGCAACAATAATTACGGCGTCTGCAATTACTAGCTTACGCGGCCTACCCCATTCCGTACAGTTTTCAAAGGAGCATTCCATGCCTATTGGCCTGATCGCCCTCGCCCTCGGCGGGTTCGGGATCGGACTCACCGAGTTCGTCATCATGGGGCTGCTGCCCGAAGTGGCCACAGACTTCCGGGTTGGCGAGGCCACCGCCGGCTGGCTGATCTCCGGCTACGCCCTCGCCGTCGTCGTTGGCGCACTCCTGCTCACAGCGGCCGTGACCCGGTTTGAGCGCAAACCCGTGCTCGCCGTCCTGCTGGTGCTCTTCATCGCCGGCAACCTGATCTCCGCAACCGCCCCGGACTACGGGATGATGCTGGTCGGACGGATCGTCGCAGCCCTTGCGCACGGGGCCTTCTTCGGAATAGGTGCGGTAGTGGCCGCTGACATGGTTGCCCCCACCAAAAAAGCCGGCGCCATCGCGATCATGTTCACTGGCCTCACCGCCGCGAACGTCCTGGGCGTACCGTTCGGAACCATGCTTGGCCAGGCCGCAGGGTGGCGTTCCACCTTCTGGGCCATTACCGTCATCGGTTTCATCGCCCTCGCCGGCATCCTGGCCCTGGTCCCGAAGACCGGTCACGGCGACACCTCTCCCGGCAGCCTCCGCAGCGAACTGCGGGCCTTCCGCTCCGGCCAGGTCTGGCTCTCCATTGTGGTCACCATCCTCGGCTACGGCGGCATGTTCGGCGCCTTCACCTACATCGCCTTCACCCTCACCGAGGTCACCGGCTTCGCAGCCTCCTCCGTTCCCTGGCTGCTCATCGTCTTCGGGGTGGGACTCTTCGTCGGCAACACCGTGGGCGGCAAGGCCGCGGACCGCAACGTTGACCGTACCCTGATGGTGGTCCTGTCCGTCCTGGTGCTCGTCCTGGTGGCCTTCGCCCTCACCGCCGGAAACCAGGTGCTTACGATTGCCTCGATCGTGCTGATGGGCGGTTTCGGGTTCGCTACCGTCCCCGGCCTGCAGATGCGCGTCATGAAATACGCCAGCAGCGCCCCGACCCTTGCCTCCGGAGCGAACATAGGAGCCTTCAATGTCGGTAACGCCCTCGGTGCGTGGCTTGGCGGCGTGACCATCACTGCCGGCCTGGGGTACACATCACCCATCTGGGCCGGCGCCGCAATCACCTTCCTTGGCCTCGGCGTTATGGCCTTCGCCGCAGCCGGCGCCAAACGCACAAACACGGCGCGCACTCCGGGCGACGGCGCCTTTGAAAACGCCGCCGACGCCCTCGTCGTCGAAGCATCAACGTAGCGGAATTCCCGCCGGCGCACGGAAACAACCATGACTTCGGACCCCAAGTGCGCCGCCCCACCATTCAAGACCGGGTCCGGGTCACCCGCGTCTTGGTGCCCTTAGGGGGTGGGCGCTTCAGTCCCCGGGGTTCCGCCGCCCAGGAAAGCCAGGGCTGCACGGAGACGAACGTCGGCGTCATTGGCGACATCCTGGACTTCCGGGCTGTCGCTGAGCTTTGCCATGGTTTGAGGATCGATGGCCTGGATGATTGATTCATTGGCATCCTTGCCCTGGCGGACGACGACGTTGCAGGGCAGCAGCGCTCCCATGTCCGGTTCAGCGGAGAGAGCCCGCCTTGCCAGCGCCGGGTTGCAGGCACCCAGGATGACGTAATCGCCGAGCTCCTCAGCGGCGCCGGGCCCGAGCTTGGCCGCAAAGGTGGAACGCACGTCGATCTCCGAGAGAATGCCGAACCCCTCCCCGGCGAGGGCCTCGCGGGTGCGCCGCACTGCGTCTTTCCAGGCGAGCGGGACTGTGATGGTATGCGTATACTTCATGGCTGCTCCTGCGGGGATAGTCGGGGCCGGGGCTCAGGCGAGGGACAGGAAGAGCTTCTCCAGGTCCTTGGTGTCCATGCTGGTGTCCCCGCGGACGAGGCACTGCTCGAGGCCGCTGGCGATGATGGCAAAGCCTGCACGGTCCAAAGCCTTCGAGACGGCGGCAAGCTGGGTGACGATGTCTTTGCAGTCCCGCCCTTCCTCCAGCATGCGGGTGACGCCAGCGAGCTGCCCCTGGGCCCGCTTGAGCCGGTTGATGACGGGGGCGAGGTCTGTCGAATCAAGTTCCATGTGGACTCCAAATGTGGGTAGTTGCGTTTTCAATTCTATACCCCTGTGGGTATAACGGAAAAGCTGCGAAGATACCTGAATGGTTGCCTGGACCTGCTCGACGGCAGTGGGGCGGGGTGCAGGACCCTGGTCCCCGGCCTACGGCGACGGGCCGTAGTGAATGCGCGCCAGCCGTTCGGTGTGCCGCGGGGAATTTGTGGTCAAAATACCCCATGGGGTATGCTCAGGAGACGATCCATTCATCCAAGGGAGCAACCAGATGTGCCGTGCAGTGACATGCAGGAAATGCCAGAAGACAACGTGGGCGGGGTGCGGCCAGCATGTTGACCAGGTCATGCACGGGGTTCCAAGCTCCCAGCGCTGCCGAGGGCACGAGCAGGAAAAGTCGACCGACAAGGGCTTCTTCGCCAAGCTGTTCGGACGGTAACCGGAGCTGCCAGTGCTGCACTTGAGCCATCGGGAGACCTCGGGCGTGTGAGGGACTTTCTACCCTTGCCACCCTGTTCAGCAGGGGGTCGGATTGGAACATGAGGGCAGGAACCAAACGATCCACGCGCTGGCACCCGATCCCCAAGGACGCCCGGACATTCCCTGTTCGGCCCAATCTGGCAGATTATGAAACGGCCTGCAGCCAATTCTCGTGGGATGATGCCCGCGCAGCGCTTTCCGGGCTTCCTGGCGGCGGGCTCAACATTGCCTACGAAGCGGTGGACCGCCATGCAGCCGGGCCGCGGGCCAGCCATCAGGCCCTGCGGTTCATCCGCGCTGACGGTTCCACCCATGCCGTAACTTATGCAGAGCTCTCCGAGCAGACCAACCGGTTCGCCGCCGTCCTGTCGCAACTGGGCATCGGCCGCGGCGAGCGCGTCTTCTCCCTCACCGTCCGGAACTGTACGCGGCGGTGCTGGGCACTCTCAAGAACGCAAGCGTTTTCTGCCCGTTGTTTTCGGCGTTCGGACCGGAACCTGTGCGGCAACGCCTTCAGCTGGGGTCGGGGCGCGCACTCGTCACCACCAGGACCCTCTACCGCAGGAAAGTGCGGCAGATCCGGGACGAACTGCCTGACCTCCAGCACATCCTCCTGATCGACGCGGACGGCGATCCGGAACCAGGAACCCTCGACCTGGCCGAACTCATGAGCGCCGTCCCCGGGCACAGCCAAATGGCCGCCACACGGGGCGAGGACATGGCGCTGCTTCACTTCACCAGCGGGACCACCGGCACCCCGAAAGGTGCCATCCACGTGCATGAAGCCGTTACCGCCCACTATGCGACAGGCCTGTTCGCGCTGGACCTGCACCCTGACGACATCTACTGGTGCACGGCCGACCCAGGCTGGGTCACCGGCACATCCTACGGAGTGATCGCCCCGCTGGTCCACGGCGTCACCACCATTGTGGATGAAGAGGAGATGGATGCCGACCGGTGGTACCGGATCCTGGCTGAGCAGCGCGTCACCGTCTGGTATACGGCACCCACCGCCCTGCGGATGCTGATGAAGGCCGGGGCTGACCGTGCTGCCGGCCATGATCTTTCGGCACTGCGTTTCGTGGCGAGTGTAGGCGAGCCACTCAACCCCGAAGTGGTGGTCTGGGGGCAGGAAGCCTTCGGCCAGCCGGTGCACGACAACTGGTGGCAGACCGAAACCGGCGGCATCATGATCGCCAACTTCGTGGCCACCGAAATCCGGCCCGGCTCCATGGGACGGCCGATACCCGGAGTGGAAGCGGCACTGGTGGAGCGCAACGAGAACGGCAAGCCCGTGATCCTTCGCGGCCAACCCGTACTGGTCACGGAGCCAGACCACATGGGCGAACTTGCCCTGCGCTCCGGCTGGCCCTCCATGTTCCGCGGCTACCTCAACGAAGAGGAACGCTACCGTCGGTGCTTCGCCGGAGGCTGGTACCTCACCGGGGATATCGCCAAACGGGACGCGGACGGCTACTACTGGTTCGTGGGCCGTGGAGACGACGTCATCAAGTCCTCCGGCCACCTCATTGGCCCATTCAAGGTGGAGAGCTCGCTCATGGAGCACAAAGCAGTCGCCCAGGCAGGGGTGATTGGCATCCCGGATCCGGTGGCCGGAGAAGTGGTCAAGGCGTTTGTTGAACTGCGGAACGGGTGGGTGCCCTCCGAGGAGCTTCGCCTGGACATCATCGGCTTTGCCCGTAAGCGGCTTGGTGCCGCCGTCGCCCCGCGCCTGGTCGACTTCACCACTGCCCTGCCGAAAACCCGCAGCGGAAAGATCCTGCGCCGCCTCCTGAAGGCCCGCGAGCTGGGGCTCCCCGAGGGCGACACCTCCACCATCGAAACCCCCTCGGAGCCATCATGACCGGCAAGCCAGAACACCTGGGCGCGGATCAGGCCGGCCTGGCCAGACACCTCCTCCACCAGATGCTCCGGGTGAGAAAACTTGAGGAGAAATGCGTCGAGCTCTACAGCGAGGCCAAGATCCGGGGCTTCCTGCACGTCTACATCGGCGAGGAAGCCGTTGCCACGGGCGTCCTGGACACCGTGGAGCCGGGGGACGCCGTCGTCGCAACCTACCGCGAACACGGCCACGCACTGCTGCGGGGCGTGCCTGCAGGCGCCATCCTCGCCGAAATGTATGGCTACATCCAAGGCTGCTGCCGTGGACGCGGCGGTTCCATGCACCTTTTCGACGCCGAGACCCGCTTCTTCGGCGGCAACGCGATCGTGGCTGGCGGGCTGCCCCTGGCCGTCGGCCTTGCCCTCGCTGACAAGATGGCCAACCGGTCCCGGGTAACGGTCTGCTTCTTCGGTGAAGGCGCCGTGGCTGAAGTCGAATTCCATGAAAGCCTTAACCTTGCCGCCCTGTGGCAGTTGCCGGTGCTCTTCTGCTGTGAGAACAACCTGTACGCCATGGGGACGGCCTTGGGCCGCTCCGAATCACAGACGGACATAGCACTTAAGGCCGCTGGCTATGAACTGGCAGCGTGGGCAGTGGACGGGATGGACGTGCTCGCCGTCCATGAGGCCGCCCGCCGTGCGGTGGATGCCGTCCGGTCCGGTGCCGGTCCCCATTTCCTGGAACTGCGGACCTATCGTTTCCGCCCACATTCGATGTTCGATCCCGAACGCTACCGGGAGAAGACGGAAGTCGCGCACTGGCAGGAGCGGGATCCGATCAACCTGCTGCGCAGCGCGCTCGAAGGCGCCGGCCACCTGACCGAGGCACAGTGGACGGAGCTGCAGCGGGATGCCGACGCCGAGGTGACGGAGGCTGTCGCATTCGCCGAGGCCGGGACGCTGGAGCCCCTGGAAGAACTCACCCGGTTTGTCTACAGCGAGCGGGGCCCGGAATGAAAACCACGTACCGCGAAGCCATCAGGGCCGCGATCCGGGATGCCATGAAGCGTGACGACCGGGTATTCCTCATGGGGGAAGACGTGGGCGCCTACGGCGGCTGCTACGCCGTCAGCCTTGGATTGTTCGAAGAATTCGGGCCGGAACGCATCCGTGACACTCCTTTGTCCGAATCCGGCTTTGTCGGAGCGGGCATCGGCGCCGCTCTCGGCGGCATGCGGCCCATCGTCGAGATCACGACCGTGAACTTCAGCCTGCTGGCACTGGACCAGATCGTGAACAACGCGGCCACACTCCTGCACATGTCCGGCGGGCAGTTCAACGTCCCGCTGGTGATCAGGACGACCACAGGAGCAGGGCGGCAACTGGGCGCCCAGCACTCCCACAGCCTGGAGGGCTGGTACGCCCACATCCCGGGCCTGCGCATCCTCGCGCCGGCTACCCTCGAGGACGCACGCGGCATGCTCTGGACAGCCCTGCAGGACCCTGACCCGGTGCTCATCTTCGAACACGGAACGCTCTACAACATGCCCGGAGAACTTGATGACGACGCCGGGCCGGTGGACATCGCTGCCGCCGCCATTCGGCGCCCGGGAAAGGACATCTCCCTCATCACCTACGGCGGAACCCTTCCGGCAGTACTCGACGCCGCCGAGCATCTTTCAGGGGAAGGCATCGACGCGGAGGTGCTGGATCTGCGCACCCTGCGCCCGCTCGATGACGCAGCCATCCTGGCGACGGTGGGGCGGACGCACCGGGCTGTTGTCGTCGATGAGGGGTGGCGCAGCGGCAGCCTCTCGGCGGAAATCAGTGCACGGATCACGGAAGCGGCCTTCTATGACCTCGATGCACCGGTGGGCCGGGTATGCAGCGCGGAGATCCCGCTGCCTTACGCAAAGCACCTGGAGCTTGCGGCGCTTCCCTCAGCCGGGCGGATCGTCAAGGCGGCACGGGAGGCGGCGGGCAAAGGTGGGTGACTTCCGGATGCCGTCCCTTGGCGCGGACATGGACCACGGCAAGATGGTGGAATGGCTCGTCAAGCCCGGCGATTACGTGCACCGGGGCGACGTGGTGGCCGTCGTGGACACCGAGAAGACGGTCATGGACGTGGAGACCTTTGAAGAGGGCGTTGTGGCCGAACTGCTGGTGGACGTGGGCGCCACGGTTCCGATCGGAACTCCGCTGGCCCGGATTACTTCCACTCCTGACAATGCAGCCGCTGCCGCAGCGGAGACAGAACACGCAGCGCCTTCGGAAACCGCGGCCCCCGTCTCTCCCCCGGTGCGGCACCTCGCCCACCGGCTGGGAGTCGATCCGGCCAGAATCCGCGGCACGGGCCGGAACGGCGCGGTCACCCGTGCGGACGTGGAACGTGCGGCACCCCCGGTTACCGCGCCATCGAAGGCGGACGGCGCCGTCCGCACGGAGCATGCCATCAGCGAAGGGGTACGCGTGCGCTCGTCGCCTCGCGCCCGGCGCCTTGCTGCCGAGCGCGGGCAGGATCTGAAGTCGGTGACGGGAACAGGGCCCGGCGGCGCGGTCACCGAGGCCGACGTGCTCGCGGCTGCAGCCACGGCCGGACCGGAAGCTGCGGCCGCCTCCCCGCCGGAGGTGGCGGCGCCGGAAGCCACCGAGCCTGAGCCCCGGCCGTCAGATGGCCGCCAGCGCGAGGCGAGCCTTCGCCGGGCCGTCGGTGCGTTGATGTCCCGCTCCAAGAAGTCCATTCCGCACTATTACCTCAGCACCACGCTGGATATGAGCGCCGCAGTGGCCTGGATGCAGTCAGTGAACCTGCAGCGGCCGGTAGCCTCCAGGCTGGTGGCGTCCGCGCTCCTGCTGAAGGCGGCTGCCGTTGCTGCCAAAGCCGTGCCCGAGGTCAACGGATTCTACGTCGATGAGGAATTCCGGCCCAGCCGGTCAGTACACCTCGGCGTTGCCGTGGCACTGCGGAAAGGCGGGATCGTTGCGCCGGCGATCCACGACGCGGACACCCTCACCGTGGACGAACTCATGGAACGGCTCCGGGATCTGGTGAGCCGGGCCCGGGCAGGGCGGCTGCAGCGCGCGGAGATGGCCGATCCGACCATCACCGTAACGAATCTTGGCGATCTGGGGGGTGGAAAGCGTCTTTGGCGTAATATATCCGCCGCAGGTGGCCATGGTGGGCCTGGGCAGGCTGATGGAACAGCCGTGGGCCCACGACGGGATGCTGGGCGCCCGCCCAGTGGTGATGGCCACCCTGTCCGCGGACCACAGGGTCAGCGACGGCCTGCGCGGAGCCCGTTACCTGGCACGGCTGGAAGAACTTCTGCAGAGACCCGAGGAACTATGAACGAACAGGATGCCCGAGCGGCAGTGCACGAGGCCCTTGGGTTGGTGGCGCCGGACGTGGAGCCGGAAGACCTCGAGGGAGACGCCCGGCTGCGGCAGGACCTTGAACTGGATTCGCTGGACTTCCTGCGGCTGGTGGAGACCATCAATGCAGCCACTGGCGTGGATATTCCGGAGCGCGACTACCCGGAAGTGGCGACCGTTCAAGGCCTGATTGCCTACGTCGCGGCCCACGGCTGACCCCGTGGCTCGGGAGCGCTTCCTCCGCCGCTGGGTTGTTTCCGTAACGCTCGCGGAAGCTGCCGGGTTTGCCATTCCCGCCGTTACCAGCGGCATCCTGAGCCTCCTCGCCGCGCCGGCAGGAGTCGTCTATCCGGCAATAGTCCTTGCCGGGGCGTGTGAAGGCGGTTTGCTGGGACTCGGCCAGTCCATCGCTTTTGGACCCGCAGTCCCCCGGGCGCCATGGATCCTTGCAACGGCTGCGGGAGCGGCCGCCGCCTGGTCCATTGGAATGCTCCCGGGCACCCTGGGCGGAATCGACTTTGGCTCACCCGGGGTAATCATCCTCGCTGCGGTGCTCGGCTGCGTGCTTCTGCTCTCCATCCCGACCCTCCAGTGGTTGGTCCTGCGCCGGTTGGTCCTGCGCCGCAAGGGCTTGCGAACCGTCTTCTGGATTCCCGTCAATGCTGGCGCCTGGGCTGTGGGCATCCTTTGGACGCTGGCCCCGTCGCCGTTCATAGACGAAAAGACCCCGGCGCCGGCCCTGTTCGGTGCCTACCTGCTGGCCGGGCTGCTCATGGCGGCCACCGTGGCGCTCCTGACGGCACCCGCGGCACGGCGGGTGGCTTCCGATGCCGCCCGACCGGCTTCCACACCACCTCGCTAGGTCAGCACGAGGGCTTCAATCCCGTCCGTCATGTGCAACGCTGGGTGCATGGATCTGGAAGTATCGCCCTCGCTGACGATTCCCGCGTCAGAACTCAGCTGGCGGTTCTCCCGGTCATCCGGCCCGGGCGGTCAACACATCAACACTTCGGACAGCCGGGTCGAACTCTCGTGGAACGTCGCCGGTTCGGCTGCACTTTCGGAGAGCCAACGGCTGATGCTGCTCGCGCGGCTCGAACGACGCCTCATCACCGGGGTCATCACCGTCACAGCCTCGGAACAGCGCTCGCAGCTGCGCAATCGCGAGATCGCCCTGGCCAAGCTCTCTGAACTCGTGGCCGAGGGGCTTGCGCCCGGGCCTGCCCGCCGCCGGGCCACCAAGCCCACCCAGGGCTCGAACCGCCGGCGCCTCGCCGCAAAAGAACAGCGGTCTGCGACCAAACAACAAAGAAAGCGGCCACCCGCCGAGTAATGGCCTGTTGGCCAATTCACATACCAAGGTCCCGGCAGGCAGAGTCCACCGCCAGGGGCCGGGTCAGCCATCCGCATCGGCTTCTGTGATGCCCGTCATGGAAAACCCTTGACAATGTTGTACAAGACTTTCCATACTTAACGGGATGGGTTTCAACGGAGCAACTGGAGGACAGATGTCGGCAAAACTCACGGACGTCGCAAAGCTGGCAGGAGTATCCCTGGCAACGGCATCGCGGGCTTTCGGAGACCCCGGCCGGCTGGCAGCCGAAACGCGCCAAAAGGTCATGGCGGCGGCCGAACAGTTAGGCTACGACGTTCCGGGGCTGACCGGCAGCCGGACCTTCGGCGTCATTGTTCCGGACATCTCCAATGCGGTGTTCGCCGCTCTCATCAAGGCCATTCAGGACCAGGCGTGGCACGGCCGGCACCGCATGATCCTCGCCGATACCGCAGAGTCCTCATCCAGGGAACGCGAGCACCTCGAATCCCTGGCCGCCGGCGCTGACGGCATCATCCTTTGTTCGCCCCGCCTTCCTTCCGGGGAGATCCACAAACTGGCGGGCAACACTCCCCTCGTGGTCATTAACGGCGAGGCCGAGCACGCTGCCCGCGTGCTCATGGAGGCTGGCGAGGGGCTGCGCCAGGCGGTCGAACACCTCTATGCCCTGGGCCACCGCAAGCTCGCCTATATCCCGGGCCCGGCGTCGTCCTGGGCAAACGGCCAGCGCCTCTCTGCGGTCACCCGCTTTTGCGCCACTTGGGGCATCGAGCTGGTGACCGTGGGAAACCAGACTGCAACGGTCGACGGCGGTCTGGCGGCCGCTGCTTCCGTGGTCGCCAGCGGCGCCACCGCTGTCATCGCCTACAACGACCTCGTGGCCATCGGCATGCTCGCCGGTGCCCGCACCCTCGGCTACCACTGCCCGGAGGACATCAGCGTGGTGGGCATCGACGACCTGGACGTCGCCGCAGCCGCGGAGCCCGGCCTCACCTCGGTCCGCGTGCCGATCAGCCGAAGCGGCGCCCTCGGACTCGAACTCCTCCTGGAGCAGGTGGCCGGGAAGCCCACGGCCACCGAGGCCGTCCACCTCAGTTCACAGCTCATCGTGCGCGGGTCCACGTTCGCCGCACGCACCGCAGACCAAGCCCTTCAGGGAAAGTAACCATGAGAATCGTCATCGCAGACCCCAATCTGATGCCCCAGCGGTCCACCTTTGAGGCCGCCCTTCCGGACGGATCCGTCACGTCCTGGCACGACAGCTGGAACGAACATGCCGTCCTGACCGACCTTAAGGGCGCCGACGTCTATGTGGGTCCGAAGTTCACCGGAGCCATGGGCGCGGAGGCCCGCAACCTCCGGCTGGTCCATGTTGCCGGCGCCGGCTACGACGGCATTGACGCCGATGCGCTGCCCGCCGGTGCTGTCTGCGCCAACACCTACCACCACGAGAGCTCCATCGCGGAGCACATCGCCGCAGTCCTCGTGGCTCTGCGCCGGGACCTCGTCGGCCAGGACGCCGCACTGCGCACCGGAGTGTGGGCCTCATCCGTATACTCGGCGGACATCCGCCAGGCGGAAACCCTGCGCGGCGCCGTGGTGACGTTCCTGGGCTTCGGCCACATCGGCAGTGCCGCGTGGACACTGCTCCGGGCATTCGGCGCCGAGGGCATCGCCATCACCCGCAGCGGCACTGCGGACCCGCAGGAACATTCGCTGCGCTGGTCCGGGGCAACCGATCAGCTCGGGGACGCCCTCAGCGAATCGGACATCCTGGTCGTCAGCATCCCGCTGACGGACGAAACGGCGGGCATCATCGGCACCGCAGAACTTGACGGCCTCGGTCCGCACGGACTGCTGGTCAACGTTGCCCGGGGAGCAGTTGTCGAGGAGACAGCGCTGTACGAGGCCCTGAAGGACCGCCGCATCGGGGGCGCAGCGGTTGACGTCTGGTACCAGTATCCCGGCCCTGACGGCCGCGGGGAACCGTCTGCCCTGCCGTTTGGCCGGCTCGACAACATCATCATGACCCCGCACTCCTCCGGCGTCACCGCCGAAACCTTCCGCGGCCGCGCCCGGGAGATCGCCGAAAACATCACCCGGCTGTCCAAGAACGAACCACTGAAGAATGTAGTGATTTCCCGATGACCCGAAAAATCGTCGACGTCGACGTCCTGGTAACCAGCCCGAGCCGCAACTTCGTCACCCTGAAGATCACCACCGACGACGGCATCACCGGCTGGGGCGACGCCACCCTGAACGGCCGCGAACTCTCCGTCGCCAGCTACCTCCGGGACCACCTCGCCCCGGCCCTCGTCGGCCGCGACGCCGACCGGATCGAAGACACCTGGCAATATTTCTACCGCGGGGCCTACTGGCGCCGCGGCCCGGTCACCATGGCAGCCATCGGCGCCATCGACCTCGCCCTCTGGGACATCAAGGGCAAAGCCCTGGACGTCCCCGTCTACCAGCTCCTCGGAGGCGCTGCCCGCGACAAGATCCTCACCTACACCCACGCCACCGGCTGGGACCTCCCCGAGCTCCTGGACTCCGTTGACCAGCGCCGCGAACAGGGTTTCCGGGCAGTCCGCGCCCAGTCCGGCGTCCCGGGCCTTGACAAGGTTTACGGCGTCACCCGGGGAGCCGCCAGCTACGAGCCTGCCGGCCGCGGCGCCGGACCGGTGGAAGAGGACTGGGACACCTCCGCCTACCTGCGCCACGCACCCAGGATCCTTTCCGCGGTCCGCGAGCACGCCGGACCCGAACTGAAGCTGCTCCACGACGTCCACCACCGCCTCAACCCCACGGAAGCCGCCCGCCTGGCCCGGTCGCTGGAGGACGTGGATCTCTTCTGGCTCGAGGACGTGACCCCGGCCGAGAACCAGCGCCTGCTCCGCACGCTGCGCCAGCAGACCACCGTCCCCCTGGCCATCGGCGAAGTCTTCAACACCGTCTGGGACTGCGAGCTGCTCATCACCGAACGGCTCATCGATTTCATCCGCACCGCCGTCGTCCATGCCGGAGGCATCTCCCACGTCCGGAAAATCCTGGCACTGGCTGAGGTCTACCAGGTCAAGGGCGCCCCGCACGGACCCTCCGACGTCTCCCCAATCAACCTGTCCGCCTCCCTCCACCTCGGCCTGGCAACCAGCAACTTCGCCATCCAGGAATACATGGGCTACGACCCGCTGGTCTCTGAGGTCTTCCAATCCAGCTTCCGCTTCGAGGACGGCTACCTGCACCCCGGCGACGAGCCCGGCCTGGGCGTCCAGGTGGACGAGGCAGCAGCCGCCCGCTTCCCCTACAAGCAGGCCTACCTGCCTATCGCCCGTGAGCTCGACGGCTCCATGAAGGACTGGTGACCCATGGCTCACCCTGTTCCCCCGCTGACCGCGGACACACCAGGAATCCTCGGGCGCGCTGAGGCACCCGCCCCCGGCATCGTCCACCTGGGACTGGGCAACTTCCACCGCGCCCACCAGGCCGTCTACACGGACGCCGCCGTCACCGCACAAGGCGGGGACTGGGGCATCATCGGAGTCTCCGGCCGTTCCGCTGCAGTCACTGACGCCATGTGCGCCCAGGACATGCTGTACACGGTTGTAGAGATTTCCCCGGAAGGCTCCAAGTTCTCCGTTCCACGCGTTCACACGGACGCCTTCGTCGCTGCCAACAACCCGCAACGGGTCGTCGACTCCATCGCTGCCCCCGAAACGCGGATTGTGTCCCTGACCGTGACCGAAAACGGCTACCACTACACGCCGGCAACGGGCTCGCTGAACCTGCAGGACCCTGCCATCCGGCACGATCTGGCGCACGTCGCTGCACCACGCACGCCCATCGGGCAGATTGTCCGCGGCCTCCAGCACAGGTCCCGGACCCACGCCGAGCCCGTGACGGTCCTCAGCTGCGACAACCTCGCCGACAACGGCCACCACACCCGGCGGCTCGTCCGCGAATTCGCGTCACACCTCTCCCCCGCAGAAGCCACCGAGACCCTGGCCTTCATCGACAACTTCACCAGCTTTCCGTCCTCCATGGTGGACCGTATCGTGCCCGCGACCACTGACCAGTACCGCCGGCTTGTGACAGAACAGCGCGGCTACCGGGACAGCATCCCCGTCCCGGCCGAACCGTTCACCATGTGGATCGTGGAGGACGACTTCATCGCCGGACGTCCGGCCTGGGAGGCCGGCGGAGCCGTGTTCTCCGGCGAAGTCGCCGGCTACGAACAACTCAAGGTACGGCTGCTCAACGGCACCCATTCACTCATCGCCTACCTGGGAGCCCTCTCAGGCGCTGCCACCATTCCCGACGCCGTCTCGCACCTCCATATCGAACTGGCGGCCCGCTCCGTGCTGAGGAACGAATACCTTCCCAGCGTTTCGGTGCCGGCCGGGGTGGACGTCGACGCCTACGAGGAGCAGCTCTTCTCCCGCTGGCGGAACACCGCCCTCGGGCACCGGACCAGCCAGGTCGGATCCGACGGATCCGTCAAACTCCGCCAGCGCATCCCGCTTCCGGCGCTGGAAATGCTCGACTCCGGCAGGATGCCCCAGCTGCTCGCCCTCACCGCGGCCGCCTACCTGAGCTGCATCGCACCAATGGCTGGTTTCAACCCCGGGGCGCAGGCCGAAGCGATGGAAGATCCCGCCCGCAGGCTGCTCTCCGGGCTTGCGGCCCGGTCCCGGTCCGGCCAGGAACTGGCTGAACGGGTCCTGGCCGGCCACCATCTCCTGGGCGAAGACCTGGCCGGACGCCCTGACTTCATCGAACGAACCGGAGAACTGATCGACACCCTGCACTCCCACGGTCCTCTGGCCGCTATCGCTGACGCCGGCGAACCCCCTTGCCTCCCCCATGCCTCTTCCCTCCGAACCTCCCAAGGCACATGATGAGCACCCAGACCGTCTCGCCCCTGCACCGCACTGAGTTGCCGGAAAGCACCGAAGCCGCCGTCCTGTACGGTGCGGGCGATCTCCGCATCGAACAGATATCCCTGAACCCCCTCGGCCGGAACGACGTCCTGGTCGAGATGCGATCGGGAGGCATCTGCGGCTCGGACATGCACTACTTCGCAGACGGCCGCAATGGCACTAACGTCCTCCGCCAGCCGACAGTGCTCGGCCACGAGGGAGCCGGCGTCGTCATCGCCACCGGTGACGCAGTGAGCTTCGCCGCCGGCACCGCCGTCGCGATTGAACCCGCGCTGCCATGCCGGCACTGTCCTACCTGCCTGTCCGGCCGCTACAACCTCTGTCCTTCCGGGACGTGTTTCGGTTCGCCGCCCACCGACGGGCTCTTCGCCCGCCACGTCGTGGTTCCGGAAGCCGCGCTCCACGCACTGCCGGATGCCATCCCTCCGGAAATCGGGGCGGCCATCGAGCCGCTCGCCGTCGCCGTCTGGGCTGTTGAACGGGCTCAGGTCCGGGGCGGACATCGGATGCTGATCACCGGCGCAGGCCCCATCGGGTTGCTGGTCGCCCAGGTGGCGGCGGCCCGCGGAGCCGCGGAGATCGTCGTCACGGACGTCAACGACGACCGCCTCGCCCTTGCCGCGACATTCGGCGCGACCCGCACCATCAACACCGCCAGAGCACCTTTGGACCTGCAAAACATGGACCGCCTGATCGAATGCTCAGGAAACACCCGGGCCCTGGCCGGCGGCATCCACACCCTGGCTCCCGCCGCCCGGGCCACCGTCGTCGGCCAGGCCCCGCCGGCAGCGGACGGCATCCCCCTCGGCTTCCTCCAACGCTATGAAATCGACCTCGTGGCAGCGTTCCGCTACGCCAACGCGTTCCCGACGGCGATCGAACTCGCCTCCTCCGGGAAGGTGGACCTCCGGTCCATCATCACGGGCACCTACCCCCTCGCCAACGCGGAGGCCGCCCTCACGGCCCCCGTGACCGACCCCACCAACCTCAAAGTCCTCATCACTTACTGAAGATCAACCACCAGGTCCCGCCGCCGGCGCAGGCCCAAGGCAGCACGTCCATTCAAAGGAGTATGGAAATGTCCACAGCAAGTCTTCCCCCGACGGCAGTCGATCAGACCAAGGTGCGCAAAGCCGCTATCGCCGGACTCATCGGAACCACCCTCGAACTCTATGACTTCGTCATCTACGGCACAGCCTCCGCGCTGGTCTTCAGCAAGCTCTTCTTCCCCAACATCTCCCCCGCCGCCGCGCTGATAGCCAGCTTCACCACCTTCGCCGTCGGCTTCCTCTTCCGTCCCCTCGGCGGAATCTTCTTCTCACACTTCGGTGACCGCCTCGGCCGCAAATGGATCCTCGTCGTGACCCTCCTCCTGATGGGCGGTGCGACGCTTGTCATCGGGCTGCTGCCCACCTTCGACCAGGTAGGCGTCCTTGCCCCGGTACTGCTTTGCGTATGCCGGGCCGCCCAGGGCTTTGGCGCGGGTGCCGAACAGTCAGGCGGCGCCACGCTGCTGACCGAAACAGCAAGTCCGGGCACCCGCGGAAAGCTCGCTTCCTTCATCATGGTGGGAGCCGCCGCCGGCACCGCCCTCGGTGCACTCGTGTGGATCGCCGCCCAGTCCCTGGCCCCGAACGACATGCTGACCTGGGGCTGGAGGCTCGTGTTCCTCTCCAGCATCTTCGTGACCGTCGCGGCGCTGGTCATCCGGCGCAAGCTGGACGAGTCCCCGGTCTTTGAAGAAATCAAGCAGGCACGCACCGTACCGCCCGCCCCGCTGAAGGAAGTCGCCAGGAACGGCAAAGCCAACGTCCTGCGCGTCATCCTCATGAACTTCGGGGTCAGCACCCAGTCCTACACCATCCAGGTCTTCATGGCCTCCTACCTGACCGCAGTGGTGGGAACTGACCCGAAATTCATTCCCCCGGTGCTCCTCATCGGAGCGCTCTGCGGCGGCGTGGCAGCCGTTTCCTTCGGAATCCTTTCGGACAGGATCGGACGCAGGCGCGTCGTCTCCCTCATCACCGGAGCGCTGATCCTCTTCCCGGCCCCGGCCTTCCTCCTGCTGACCACCGGGTCTCCCCTGGCGATCGTGCTGGTGATCATCGTCGGCTTCATGCTGGCCTGCCAGGGCGTCGTGGGCGTGCACATGAGCTACTTCCCGGAACTCTTCGGCAGCCGGTACCGCTACGCCGGCGTGACCCTGGGCCGGGAGTTTTCCTCCATCATCGGCGGCGGCGTAGCCCCGATGATCTGCGCCGGACTGCTGGGACTGTTCAGCAACTCCTGGATCCCTGTGGCCATCTACATGTCCTTGACCATGCTCGTCAGCTTCATCGCCACCAGGCTCTCGCCCGAGACGCTCAACCGCGATCTCACCGACCCGGAGGACGCCCGGCACAGCACTGTCACCGCGGCAAACCCTGCCACGGCCGGCATAACCGTCGCCTGACGAGTCAGGCAGCCCGTTGAAAGTCCGACGGCGGCGCCCGCCACCGTCGGGCACTCACCCCTCCTCAGCAGATCCCCCAAAGGAATATCCATGCAGCGCCTCGACAGCCAAGGCACCGTGTCCCGCCCGGCACCGTCCGCCATCCTCACCGACACGCGGGTGGTCGCCGTCCTCCGGGCCGGTCACGCGTCGGCATACGCTCCAGTCATCGAGGCCCTGCAGCGGGGCGGTGTACTGAGCATCGAACTGACCCTGACTACCCCTGGTGTCTGGAATGAGCTCCCCCGGCTCCGGGACAGGTTCGGTGACGGCCTGGAAATCGGCGTCGGAACGGTCACCGCCGCATCCGAGGCAGAAACCGCGCTGGATCTGGGCGCGGCCTATATCGTCACGCCCATCACCGATCCGGACGTTGTCGCTGTCTGCGTTCGCCGCGGCGTCGCCGTCTACCCGGGTGGCCTGACTCCCACCGAACTCCATGCCGGGTGGAAACTGGGTGCCACCGCCGTCAAAGTCTTTCCCGCCTCCACCGTTGGTGCCGGTTATGTTTCCCAGCTGCGCGGCCCCTTCCCTGACATGCAGGTAATCCCTTCCGGCGGCGTGGACATTGACGACGTCCCCGGCTGGATCAGGGCAGGAGCCCTTGCGGTGAGCCTGGGCGGACCGCTGCTGGGCGACGCCTTCAAGGGAGGAGACCTGCAGGAACTCACCGCCCGGGCGCGCCGCGTCCGGGAACTGGTCGACCAGGCCACGCTCCAGGTCGGAGCCGGGCGGTGAGTGCCGGGCCTTACGTGCTCACCTTCGGGGAGACCATGGCACTCATGCGTGCTGACCAGGTCGGCCCCCTCGCTCACGCTTCCACCATGAGCCTGGGCATCGGGGGCTCGGAATCCAATGTGGCCATCGGCCTCCAGCGGCTGGGCGTTCAGGCAGTCTGGTGCGGACGCGTGGGGGCGGACTCACTGGGCCGTCTCGTCGAGCGCGAGATCCGGGCCGAAGGTGTCGACGTCCGTATCGCCGTCGACCCGTCCGCGCCTACAGGACTGATGATCAAAGAACGCAGGACACCCGCGGCCCAGCGCGTCAGCTATTACCGGGCCGGGAGTGCCGGGTCCAGGCTCACGCCCGAAGACATCGGCGAAGACCTGATTTCCGGAGCCGGCCTGCTGCACGTCAGCGGGATCACTCCCGCACTCTCCCGGCAGGCGGAGGCAACCCTCAGGTACGCCGTCGACGCCGCGAGAGCGCACAAAGTGACGGTTTCCCTTGACCTGAACTTCCGCGGCAGCCTCTGGTCGGCCGAGGAAGCAGGGCATGTCTACCGGGACATCATCCCGCTGGCGGACATCGTGTTCGCCGGCGGTGATGAAGCCGCGATAGCCGTGGGCGGCGGAGAGCCGGAGGAACTGGCCCGGAAAGTAGCCGCACTGGGACCATCCCAGGCAGTCATTAAACTCGGCGCCGACGGAGCCGTGGCCCTGGTCAATGGCACACTGTTCCGCCAGAATGCCGTCACGGTGGATGCCATAGACACTGTAGGCGCCGGGGACGCATTCGTCGCCGGTTACCTGGCCGAATTCGTTACAGGCCGCGGACCGCAGGACAGGCTTATGACCGCCGCAGCAACCGGGGCGTTCGCATGCCTCGTCCCGGGAGACTGGGAAGGCCTCCCCCGCCGGCACGAACTTCCCATGCTGCAGACACGCGAGCCCGTAAGCCGCTGACAACCTCCCTGAGCGGCCAGGCCGGCCCCTCATCCTCTACACTCGAAGCGGAAGCACCAACTGGGGAGGTCTTCATGAACAGCATTCCGCGAACAGCACTTGAGAACGGCAGCATGGCCCCGGAGTTCGCCCTGGGAGGCCGCCCGGGCCAACACCGGACGACGAGCGCGTGACCTTCTTTCAAGACCTTCCCGAGCCTCCGGAGCGTCCCCGCCGGCCCCGCCCTGCCATGCCGGTGTGGCTCGGACCTCCACCAAACGAGCTTCCGGGCGTCATCCATGTCGGAAAATTCCTCCACCGCACACCGGGCTTCACCATGGCTGTCAAAAGCGCTGAGGTCTTCTCGACCGGCTGCGCGATCAAGGTCGTCTGGAAGGTCCGAAGAACTGACGAAACCGATCGGGAGTGGGCTTCAGCGAACGAACGATTCCTCCGCCGGCCTGTCCCGGGCCCTGGATATGCCGCTGATCCTGACTCTGCACTCCTCTTTGGAATCGCCTTCCCCGATGGCCGGAAGACGACGTCGATGCAGGTCCGCCCGGGCATGTTTGACGGGAGCGAACCTGTCACCGGACCGGTCCTGTTGGTAAACGGCGGAGGCAGAAGCGGAAGCGAGGATGAGCTGTCGGGCTCGGCGCGGTTATGGGTCTGGCCTCTTCCGGAAGGCGGCGATCTGCGCGTTGTGGCGCAATGGAAGGAAGCCGGGATGCCGGAACAGTCCATCCTGCTCGAAGGCGACCGGATCGCCGCGGCAGCCCGGCAAGCCCAGGAGTACTGACCACGGCGCTGGCGTAAACCTTCCCTCCGGCACCGCAGCACGGGTAGGCCGGTATGGCTTGACCGCGACTGCTGCCCGATGCTACGTTCCGCGGGTGAGCGCGTCCTTGGAAGTGCCTGTGCTTGTGTTGGGTGGAGGTCCCGTTGGCCTATTGATGGCGGTAGGTCTGCGCCACAGCGGTGTCGATTGTTTGGTGGTCGAGAAGCACGCCTCGACGTTGGACTTCCCCAAGGGGCGCCGAGTGACCACACGAACAGTCGAGATCCTGCGCCAGTGGGGCCTGGAAGAGGCAGTCGCGGACAAGTCGCTGGCAGCCGCGGACAGCCTGTTCAGTTTCGAGGGCGACACCTTGCTCGGTGATGACTACGAGCGCCGGGCGCTGCCGTTCGACGAGGTCAAACCCACGAGCCCTACCCGCGAGCTGATCTGCTCGCAGGAGCACCTGGAGCCGGTGCTGCGGAGCCGGGCGATGGCCGGGGCCGAGGTGCGTTTCTCTGCCGAGGTCGTCGATTTCTCCCAGGATGACTTCTCGGTGACGGCCAACGTGGTCATGGCTGGGGAACGGGTCTCGGTCCGCGCGCCCTACATGGTCGCCGCGGACGGGGCGCAGGGCCGCACCCGCGAGGTGCTCGGCATAGGCAGGAGCGGTCCGGGCGTCCTGGGCCACCGGCTCAGCATCCTCGTGGCGGCCGACCTCGGCGCGAGAATGGCGTCTCGCGCAAGTGCCGTTTACTGGCTTCGGGCAGGGCGGGCGCCGGCGGGATCTCTGTTCATCGCGGTCGACAACAGGGAACGCTGGCTGATGTCCGTGCCCCACGACCCCAATCTGGAGCCCAGGGCGTCCGTGACCGAGAGCCGTTGCCTGGAGTTGGTCCGTGCTGGCCTCGGCGACGACAGCGTGGACGTCAGGTATCTTGGTCACAGGTTCTGGGACCCCACGGCCCTGGTTGCCGACCGATACCGGGCCGGGCGGGTGTTCCTGGCCGGAGACTCCGCTCACCTGACCACGCCCGAGGGCGGACTCGGCATGAATTGTGGCGTGGCCGACGTGCACAACCTGGCCTGGAAACTGGCGGGCGTCATCGCAGGTTGGGCGAGCCCGTCGCTGCGGGACACCTATGAACCTGAACGACGGCCCCATGCGGTGGCCTGCGCCGAGGCAAGCCTTGGTCCGGCGCGTCCGCCGAATCCCATCGACGGGCTGGTGCTGGGACACACCTTTCATTCCGCTGCGGTCATCGACGACGGTACCCCGGAGCCACCTCGCAGGAATCCGGTCGGTGAGTACATTCCCATGGCCAGGCCGGGACATCGCGCCCCGCATCTCTGGCTGGACCCGAAGACCTCAACCCTGGACCTGTTCGGCCGTGCCTTCGTGGCCCTCACCGACCCCGCCGGCAAACCAGGGCTCGATCGCTCCGCCGAGCTCGCCGGAACCTCCGGAGTTCCCCTCTCCCTCCACTCCGTGGAGGCCCCTGGCTGGCACGACGTCTATGGGGTCGGACCAGGCGGGGTTGTGCTGGTTCGCCCCGACGGCTATGTGGCATGGCGGAGCAGCACGCCACCTGCGACACCCGGCATGCTCGCATCAGCTTTGCGAACCGCCGCAGGTCACGCCGCCGCAGGTCACGCGACCGCCGTCGGCTAACTTGCTGCCGCTGCTTGCCGCCGGCGGCCCGGTTTCAGCGGTACCGCTCGAGTGCGGTGAGGATTTTTGTGCTGATGGTGCCGAGGCTCGTGACGTCGTCGTCGGTGAGGCTGTCGAAGACGAGGCGCCTCACTTCTGCGACATGGCCGGGGGCGGCTGCCTCGAGGGCGGCCATCCCGCTGTCCGAGAGCCGCGCCGCCTGGCCCCTGCGGTCGTCTTCAGTTGCCGCCCGCTCCACCCAGCCGCGCTTCTCGAGGGTTGCCACAGCGTGGGAGAGCCGGCTCGTGGTGGTTCCGACGAGCCGGGCGAGCTCGGTCATGCGCATCGACCTGCCGGGCTGGCCGCTGAGGATAGCCAGGACCTGGTAGTAGGCGTGGGGGACGCCAGCATCCTCCCGCAACTGCCGGTCCAGGGCGGTGGGCAGCCGGTGCAGGACCTTGGCGAATTCGATCCATGCTCCCAGCTCTGTGTCGTTGAGCCACTGCGGCTCGGCCGGGCCGGGGGTCTGATGGGAGTCCATTCCTATATTCTGCACGGCTTCGGTGTCTGCCGCGGCTCAGGCGCGGGCGGGCATGAAGCGCCGGTAGGCCGCCACGGCCGCCAGTGTCACGGCCAGATGCATGGCCATGAGGGCGGCGATCCCCGTGCCCGATCCGGGAACGCCTCCAGTGGAGGGGATCAGGGCAAGGTCGGGGATGAAGGAGAGGACGAGCATGACCGGGACCAGGATCCGCAGGACCCGCGCTGCGTTCCTGGTGCGCGTGACGATGAGGCGCCATCCGATGCCCCCAACGAGGACTGCGATGACAGTGATGGGCCCGTACGCGGTGATCCCGAGTTGCTGGAACTGCTCCGGCGCCCCGAGGGCTCTGGCTGCGAAGGAGATCGCGGTGTCCGCGACGAGCGAGGCGAGCACTCCGACGGCCACAGCGGCGAAGTACGCCGCCCGGCCGATGCGGGGACGCTCCGCTTCAAGAGCCGGCGCTCCGTTTGTCGTCATTTTCTCCTGCTGCATTTCTTTCCCTTTCCATGGGTTGTTGAAGTTTCATCAACATCATGGCACGATGATGTTGAAACTTCAATATCTACAATCCGGAAAATATCGGGGAGAAGGTGGCCTCATGCGTGTCGTCGTTTCTGGATCATCCGGGTTCATCGGCTCGGAACTGCTCCGCCGGCTGGCCCTCAGGGGAGACGAGGCAGTTCGCCTTGTTCGGCGCACCCCAGGGGATGGGGAGGCCTGGTGGGACCCGATGACCGGGCAACTCGACCCCGCAGTGCTGCGCGGCGCGGACGCGGTGGTGAACCTCTCGGGTGCACCGCTGGGCAGGCTGCCCTGGACCGGCCGCTACCGTGCGGAGATCCTTGGCTCGCGTCTGGCCGCCACCAGGACACTCGTCGGCGCCCTGGACCGGCTGGATGCGCAAGGGGAAACGATGCCCTCCCTGATCAACGCATCCGCCGTCGGCTTCTACGGCTCCAGGCCGGGTGTTGAGCTCAGCGAGGACTCGACAGGCGGCAGCGGGTTCCTGGCCGACGTCGTGCGGCGCTGGGAGGACGCAGCCCTGGCAGCACCCGCAGGCTGCAGGATTGTGCTGGCACGAACCGGGGTGGTGCTGGGACCCGGTGGCGCCGTCGGTCCCCTGCTGCGCCTTGCCCGTGCTGGGCTGGCCGGACCGCTGGGGAGCGGCAGACAGCATTGGCCGTGGATCAGCCTGCGGGATGAGGCTGCCGCGATCCTGCACCTGATCCGTTCGGATGCCAGCGGCCCGGTCAACCTCGTCGGGCCTGAACCGGCGACGGCGGGCGGGATCGGACGGGCGATCGCCCGCAGGATACGGCGCCCGTACTGGATTCCCGCCCCCTCCCCTGTCCTGACTGCAATCCTCGGCGAAGCCGCTGAGGAGCTCATCCTGGCAGACCAACTCGTCCGCCCGGACGTGCTCACGGCCTCCGGCTTCGTGTTCCGCGACAGCACCGCGGACGCCGCCGTCGAGGGACTGCTCTCCTGAGTGGCCCGGCGGGACAGGACCTCAGTCAGCCCGGTATCTGCCCGACGATCCGCTCCACCAGCGACGCCGGGTCCCCAAGGATATCCACTGAAATGTGGGCCTCGTCCGCACCCAGCGGCTCAAGCGTGGCCAGCTGGGATGCGAGAAGGCTGCTGGGCATGTACTCGTGTGCCCTGCTGTTCAGCCTGCTCGAAATGGTCGAAGCCTGGCCGGACAGATGAATGAACACCAGGTCCGGGGCAAAGCTGCGCAGCACGTTACGGTAGCTGCGCTTGAGCGCCGAACAGGCAATGATCCTCGAGCCGGTTTTCCCACCTGAAGCGGCCAGCGCAGCACCGATTTCGGCCAGCCACGGCGCCCGATCCCTGTCCTCCAGCGGGATGCCGCTGGCCATCTTTGCCTTGTTTGCGGGCGGGTGGAAGTCGTCGCCGTCGAAGAAGGGGACACCCAGACGCTCCCCCAGCAGCGAACCAATGGTTGACTTCCCAGAGCCGGAAACGCCCATCACCACCAGAGGTGGCAAATGCGTGGTCATGAGGTCCTTCCTTCACCGAAGCTGAGGAGAACTTTGCCCGATTCGGCCGAGTTGCGGGCAACGCTGAAGGCTTCGAGGGCCTGGCGTAGCGGGAATTCGTGCGTGATCACTGGCTCGATGTGCAGCGTACCGTCTGCCAGTGCGGCGATGACGTCGTCGATCTCGTCGTTGAACCGGAACGAGCCTTTGAGCTCGAGTTCCCTTGTGATGGCCAGTGAAACCGGGACCGGCTGCGGCCCCGTGGGCAGCAGCCCGACCATCACCACTGTCCCGCCGCGGACGGCTCCCTGGATCGCCGAGGCCAGGCCATGATGGTTCCCGGAAGATTCAATCACGACGTCGGCCTGCACGGCGATGATCGCGTCCGCGTCGCCGGCGGTGATCACTTCGTCCGCCCCGACTGCCACGGCGATCTCCAAGGGTCTGGCGTGCATGTCCACGGCCACGATCCGGGCCGCGCCCGCACGCTTAAGCACCGCAACGGCCAGGGCACCGATCGGCCCGCACCCGATCACCAGGGCAGTCTTGCCCCGGACATCACCTGCCCTGGAGACCGCGTGCCAGGCCACGGAAGCGGGCTCAATCAACGCAGCCGTCCGCAGTTCCAGGCCCGCAGGCAGTTTCCGCAGCATCCTGGAGGGCAGGTTCACGTAACGGGCAAACGCCCCATCCGTATGGGGGAACCGGGCCGCGCTGCCAAGATAGGTGCAGCCCGGGGACAGGTTCGGCCGGTCAGCCGGGTACCGGATGTCCCCCGCCCCCGGACCGGGGGTGGCGGGGTGGACTGCCACCGGAGTTCCCGCGCCGGGACCTGATCCGTCTGCCGCCGCGCGAACCACCACACCCACGATTTCGTGCCCCAGCACCATAGGCGCCTTAAGCACCGACTCCCCGGCCGCACCGTGCAGCCAGTAGTGCAAATCGGAGCCGCAGATGCCGCCATACGCTATTTCGACGACAGCCTGGTCGGGGTGTGGCGGAGCCACGGGGATGTTCTCAATGCGCAGGTCG
>DATCNU010000115.1:0-19511 GCA_036565085.1 Arthrobacter sp. | reverse complement strand
GGCGATGTCCGGGGCGGAGCCGTGGACCGGTTCGAACATGGACGGTGCGGTGCGGTCCATGTTGATGTTGCCGGACGCCGCCAGGCCGATGCCGCCGGTGATGGCTGCGGCGAGGTCAGTCAGGATGTCGCCGAAGAGGTTGTCGGTGACAATGACATCGAAGCGTGACGGGTCGGTGACCATGAAGATGGTGGCGGCATCGACGTGCAGGTAATCGTGGGTGACCTCGGGGAATTCCTGGGCCACAGCCTCGACAGTGCGCTTCCAGAGGTGGCCGGCGTAGACCAGGACGTTGTGCTTGTGCACCAGGGTCACGTGCTTGCGTTCCCGGGCGGTGGCTCGGCGGAACGCATCGCGGACCACGCGCTCCACGCCATAGGCCGTGTTCAGCGAGACCTCGGTGGCCACCTCGTACGGGGTGCCGGCGCGCAGCGAGCCGCCGTTGCCCACATAGGGACCCTCGGTGCCCTCACGGACCACGATGAAGTCGATGATGCCCGGATTGGCCAGCGGGCTGCCCACGGTTCCGTACAGCCGTGACGGGCGCAGGTTGACGTAGTGATCCAGGCTGAAGCGGAGCTTGAGCAGCATCTCGCGCTCGATGATGCCGGACGGAATCCGGGTGTCCCCGGGGGCTGCACCAACGGCACCGAAGAGGATCGCATCCCGGGTGCGCAGGTCTGCGAGGACCTCGTCCGGAAGGGTCTCGCCGGTGGCCAGCCAGTGCTCGGCACCGAGCTTGTAGTTGGTCTGCTTGAGGACAACGCCTTCGGCGGCGACGGCCTTTTCGAGGACCTTCAGTGCCTCGGCAATGACCTCGGGGCCAATGCCGTCACCGGGAATGACTGCGAGATTGATGGTGGATGCGCTCATGCTTTTCAGCGTAGCCAAGTCATCCACATTCTGGTCAAGCTGTCTCATTATTCGAACAAACCCCGAGCACTCAGGGTTCCCGGCTAGTCCTCGTACTTCGGGAACACCGGCGACGGGGCGGGCAACGGCGTTCCGGCGGCGATCGGCGTCGGGATGGCCGCAAACCCGCGGGCTTCGCCTTCCGGCTGGCCGAGGGTGTCCAGCAGTGACGCGGTGGCATTGGGCATGACGGGCTGGGCCAGGATGGCCACGATACGCAGCACCTCGAGGGTCACGTACAGCACAGTGTTCATGCGTTCGACGTCGGTCTTCCGCAGCACCCAGGGCGCCTGCTCCGCGAAATAGGCGTTGGTGTCCCCCAGCACGCCCCAGATAGCTTCGAGGGCGCGGCTGAATTCCTGCTTTTCGAAAGCCGCCCTGGCAGCGCCGAGGAGCCCGTTGGCCTGCTCAAGGATGGCGGTGTCCGCAGCAGTGAAAGCTCCGGGAACCGGCACGCGGCCTTCGCAGTTCTTGGCCACCATGGAGAGCGAACGCTGGGCAAGGTTTCCGAAGTTGTTGGCCAGGTCGGAGTTCGACCGTCCCACGATGGCCTCGTGGTTGTAACTCCCGTCAGCGCCGAACGGGACCTCGCGAAGGAAGAAGAAACGCACCTGGTCCAGGCCGTACTGCGCCACGAAGTCAGCCGGCGCAACCACGTTGCCCAGTGACTTTGACATCTTCACGCCGTTGTTCTGCAGGAAGCCGTGGATCATGACCCGCTTGGGCAGCTCCAGGCCGGCACTCATGAGGAACGCGGGCCAGTAGATGGCGTGGAAACGGGAGATGTCCTTGCCGATGATGTGCACGTCCGCAGGCCAGAACTTCCTGAACGCAGCCGACTCGACGTCCGGGTAACCCACACCCGTGAGGTAGTTGGTGAGGGCGTCCACCCATACATACATCACGTGCTTGTCGTTGCCCGGAACCGGGACACCCCAGTCGAAGGTGGTCCGGCTGATGGACAGGTCCTCCAGGCCACGCTTGACGAAGCTGATGACTTCGTTGAACCGGGACTGCGGCGCACCGAATTCCGGCTGTGCTTCGTAGAGTGCCAGGAGGCGGTCCTGGTAGGCGGACAGCCTGAAGAAGTAGCTCTCCTCGGCCGTCCAGGTGACCTCGGTGTCCGTCTCCTTCGAATAGCGCGCGCCGTCGTCCTTGACCACAGTGTCGTCCTCGACGTAGAAGGCTTCGTCCCTGACGGAGTACCAGCCCTCGTACTTTGAAAGGTAGATGTCGCCGTTGGCTTCCATCTTCTTCCAGATGGCCTGCGAAGCCACATAGTGGTCGGCGTCAGTGGTCCGAATGAACCGGTCGTAGGTGATCCCCAGGGCGGCATGCGCCTCCTTGTAGACACCGGAGTTCCGGTCCACGAGCTCCTTGGGACTGATGCCTTCCTTTTCAGCCGTCTGGGCGATCTTCATGCCGTGCTCATCCGTGCCGGTCAGGAACATCACGTCGTAGCCGTCCAGCCGCTTGAAGCGCGCCATGGCGTCGGCGGCAATGTACTCGTAAGCGTGGCCGATGTGCGGCACACCGTTGGGGTAGGTGATGGCCGTGGTGATGTAGAACGGCGTTTTCTCTGAAGCAGTCACGAGCGGACGGTTACCTTTGGTGCGGAGGGACGGGCTAGATCAGTTCAGTCAGCGTATCGCTCAGGCGGACCAGTTCGTGGTCATGTGAAGCGACCAGCACCGCGATTCCGTCCGAGGTGGTGTCCTTGAGGATGCTGATGATGCGGTTGGCCGAGGCGCGGTCAAGGCTCGCGGTGGGTTCGTCCACCACCAGGACGCGGGTGCCCAGGATCAGGGCGCGGGCGATGGCCACACGCTGGCGCTCACCGCCGGAAAGCTGGGCAGGACGGTGGCGCATCCGCCGGCCCAGGCCCACGAGGTCCAGCAGGTCCTTCGCCATGTCGCGGCGCTGGTCCACTTCACCGTCCGGAACCGCAGGCAGGAGCACGTTCTCCAGCGCGCTCATGCCGTCGATCAGGGCACCGCCCTGGTCCACGTAGCCGATCAGTGCCCGGCGGTGGTCCGCTATCTCGTCATCGCCCATGCTTTCCAGCGACGCGCCTTCCCAGTAGACACGGCCCGACGTCGGCAGTGTCAGTCCCGCACCGACGGTCAGGATGCTGGTCTTGCCGGAACCGCTCCTGCCCGCGACGCAGTGCATCTCGCCCGCGTGCAGGGCCAGGTTGAAGCCCTCTACGACGCTGACTGCCTCGGCGCCGCCTTTGCCCCCGCCGTAGCGGATGGTGATATCGCTCAGTTCCAGCGGGGTTCCATGGTCCGCGGACTTGACGATGGTGTTGGCGCGGGTCTGGAGAGGGCCGTCGCCGGAGCCGGACCTGCGGCTCCGTTGAACATTCGTCTCGTTTGTCATTGGACCACTTTCGTTGCAATCGGTATCCAGCAAAGTACAGCCACGAGGCCGGCGACTCCGGCCCACAGCGCGGCATACGGGGCGAGGAGCAGTCCTATGCCGAGGGCACCAAGGACTCCCAGAGGCAGGGCCACGGTCCCCACGAGCGCGTTCTCGAAGAGCCGGACCTGCCGCAGCATGTCCGGGTTCCAGCCCATGGCCTCAAGGATGCCAAGGTACTGGCGTTTGGCGTTGAGCTCGAAACGCCCGGTGACCAGGGTGAGGGCAAGTCCGACGGCTACGCCGGCAAGGGCCAGGATGATGCTGGGCAGCGCGATGCTGGCTGCTGCCAGCCCGCTGAGGGCGCTGGCACCTGCCGCCCGGGGAATGTCGATCAGCAGGGAAATCAATCCGCCCACCGCGGCTCCGAACACTCCCACGGCCACCGCCAGGGACAGGGTGTTGAACTTGTTGGTGCTGAGCTGCCGGTTGGCGAACGTCAGGGGTGAATCGACCGGGATCAGCCGCTCGTCATGCTGCGGTTCCTGGTCAACCTCTTCCCGGTGGCGCAGCTGCTGGGCCGCGAAGAAGGCCGCGGCCGCATACAGGACAAGGACCGACGCCGAAACGACGGCAGTGGTAAGGCTCCAGCTCAGCAGGCTCAGGGCTATCCCCGCGACAGCGAGCAGAGCTGCGCCCACCGCGAATTCCTCAAGCACCCAGCTCCGGATCCGCCGCTGGGTCCACCCCATGGCCCGGAGCGTGCCGGCTTCCCGTTTGCGTTTCCGGATGTAGCTGACAGTGGATGCTCCGGTCAGGAGTGCAGCACCGCAGAGCGTGAGGAAAAGAAGGGTGACGTTGGTGCTGGTGAGCGAGCCGGAGACGGCGTCGGCGGCGTTCTGCCGGACCCATGACTGTTTGACGGTGCCCAGCGCGGATTCCTTGCCGGCGCCGTCCTTTGAATAGCCAGGGACGAAGATGCTGGCGTCCTCGCGGGCCGAACCGGCCACGACGGTTGCTTCCAGGCCCATGGCCCGGATCTCGCCGGCGAGCTTCTCAACTTCGGGCTGGGCCTGCTTCCAGCTGCCGGGAGCCTTGGCCCGGACACGCACGGCATCAATGACCGAGGCGTTGTTCTTGTAGCCGCGGGCAGCCGCCAGGCCGTAATAGTCGGTGATGGCGCCCGCGGACTGGCTGGCGAGGCCGGTAGCACTCAACGATGGCTTCAGTTCCGTGGTAGCAACGGCCTTGCCGTCGGCATCCTTGGTCAGGCTCAGCGGGGTTGGGTCGTAGCCGCCCAGGGGCAGCCTGTTGACATCGCCGGCAGCCTGTTCGACAGCGTTTGGGTCGAAGGTTCCGTAGACCATCGCCAGGGGTGCGGAAAGCTTCTCCCCTGTCGCCAGGTTTTCCCGGTAGGACCGTTCGTCCACGGGTTCGCGTTGCGTCTGGTCCACCGGAGTGCCGCTGGCGCTCTTGTCCGGCAGCCGGTTCACGGTGACCCAGTCGCCGGGGACTGCGGACTTTTCGACGGCCCCGTTGCCGGCGGTGCTGCCGTCGGTGTATTTCGGCGCCGCGGCGAAGTTGGTGCTCCAGGTGGCCGGGGTGTACAGGCCCTGATTGAAGTTTCCGGCGCTGCCGAGCAGGCCGGAATGGTCGGTGGAACCAGGCCAGGACAGCGCGAAGGGGTCCTTGGACACGAACGGCAGGTAGTCCTTGCCCAGGGAGCGGCTGGCGGTGCCGACCTCCTTGACCACCTTGCCCGACGCGTCGATCTCTTCGATCTTGACGTTGTACTTCAGGTCCAGGGAGGTGCCCGAACGCACGATGAGGGGAATGGCCTGGGAATCCGCGGTCAGCTGGCCGTCGCGTTTGGCTTGCTGGTACTGGGTCATCAGGGGTGCCCAGTACTTGAGCTTGACGCCCAGGAAGTCAGGTCCGTCCTTCAGTTCCTGCGTGCTGATGCCATTGGTGAAGAGGCTTTCGAAGTGCCGTCCGATGGCGCCGGCGTTCCGGGCATCAGCGGGCGGCGCCTTTTCCAGCGGTGCCAGGAAGTCGCCGGCCGTGCCGAGCAGCGCGCGTTCCGCCACCGGGTCGACGGCGACGACGGACTCTGTCACTTCCGGCGACAGGGGCAGCGATACCGACAGGTTGAAGAGGTTGTGTTCGGACCCGCCCGCGGGGGAAGGAAACTTGATGCCTGTCTCGCCGGCCGGGGCGGCAATGCGGATGCTGCTGCCGCCGGCGACTTTCTCTTCCACGAGTTTGGCCTTGCCCAGGCTGCCTTCCGCGCTGGATTTGAACAGCGTCTGCTCGGAGACGCCGTCGGAGCTGACGGCGCTGGCCGTGAGGCGGTACTTCTTGGGCGTGTCGCTGAGGACGGACTCGGCGGCGGGCCATTTGCTGGGATCCGTGGCGCCGGCCGCCTGGTCGGCCGTGGCCGTGCCTGCCAGTCCCGAGTTGTATCCGAGGTAGTCCATGGCATCAAGCCGGGGGGCTTCCAGGTTCTGGGTCACCCGCGACACCAGGCTGATAGGCGCCGCGACGGACGTCCCCGAAAGCTTCCGGATGCCGGCCAACTGGTCAAAGCTGATGCCGCCGCTGCCGTTGGCTATCTCCGGCTGCATAAGCGCGCCGGAACCCGCCTTGGCCTGCACGAGGACGTCGTACAGGCCGCGTGAATTTTCATCCACGGTGCGGTTGAGGGCGGCCTGTGACTGGCCTTGGACGAGGACCGACAAGCACATGGCTGCGATCAAGATGGCCGCGGTCAGCAGCAGCACTTTGCTTCTGATGAACCTCTGGACGGCGTTCATTGGGCTCCCTGAAACCTGGATGGTGTGCACACACCACAGCCCGCGGACGGCGGACATGGAGGATTCCTGCCTGGTGTGCGAAAAGTAGTGGCCGGCCTGCCGGCTGTGTCCTGAATCAGGACCAAGCCATTGTAAGCAGACCGGCCAATCATACGTGGCCGACGTTAAGACGAAGTCACGCGAAGTTCACGGTGCTGGTGGTAGCTAGTCCTCGAGGTCCACTTCACGGACCATTTCGGCGCCAATGCCGGCCTTGATGGCGTCCAGGACCTGCTGCGGAACGGAACTGTCGATGGTCAGCAGTGCCAGCACCTGCCCGCCCTCGGCCTGGCGGGCCACCTGCATGCCGGCAATGTTGATGTTGTTCATGCCCAGGATATGGCCGATGGTGCCGATCACGCCCGGGCGGTCGGCGTAGGCCACCACCACGAGGTGCTCGCTGATGGGGATCTCAACGTCGTAGCCGTTGAGGCCAACGAGCTTCTCCACCTGCTTGGGACCGGTCAGGGTCCCGGCCACGGAGATCTGGGAACCGTCGCTCAAAGCACCCCGGATGGTCAGCACGTTGCGGTAGTCCTCGGCTTCCGGCGTCGTGATCAGGCGGGTGTTGATGCCGCGCTGTTCAGCGATCAGGGGCGCGTTGACATAGGAGACCTGCTCGGTGACCACATCGGCGAAGACGCCCTTCAGGGCGGCAAGTTCCAGGACTTTGACGTCCAGTGCGGCAATCTCACCGGCCACTTCAACATCGATCTGGGTCAGGGACGCGTGAGTCAGTGCCGTGAAGATGCGTCCGAGCTTCTCGATCAGCGGGATGCCGGGACGGACGTCGGGCGCGATCACGCCGCCCGCGACATTGACGGCGTCCGGCACGAGCTCGCCCGCCAGCGCCAGGCGCACGGACTTGGCTACGGAGACGCCGGCCTTCTCCTGGGCCTCGTCGGTGGAGGCGCCCAGGTGCGGGGTCACAATGACGTTGTCCAGGGCGAAGAAGGGCAGGTCCGTGCTGGGCTCCTTGACGAAGACATCCACGGCGGCGCCGGCGATCTGGCGGTCCTGCAGGGCCGCGTAAAGGGCTTCCTCGTCCACCAGGCCGCCGCGGGCCACGTTGATAACGTAGGCGGTCGACTTCATCTTGGTGAAGGCGTCTGCGCCCAGCATCCCCACGGTTTCCGGGGTCTTGGGCATGTGGATGGTGACGAAGTCGGACTGGCTGAGCAGCTCGTCCAGCGTGACCAGCTTGACACCGAGCTGTGCGGCGCGCGCCGAAGTGATGTAGGGGTCGTAGGCAAGGATCTCGGTGTCGAATCCCTGGAGGCGTGCTGCCACCAGGGCGCCGATCCGGCCGAGGCCGATGATGCCGATCTTCTTCTCGAAGAGTTCAATGCCGGTGTACTTGGAGCGCTTCCATTCACCGTTCTTCAGGGCGGCGCTGGCCTGCGGGATGTGGCGTGCCAGGCTGAGGATGTGGCCGACGGTGAGCTCAGCGGCGGAGACGATGTTCGACGTCGGGGCGTTGACCACCATCACGCCGGCCTGGGTGGCGGCCTTGATGTCAACATTGTCCAGGCCAACGCCGGCCCGGGCAATGACCTTGAGGTTCTTTGCGGCGGCGATGGCTTCGGCGTCCACCTGGGTGGCTGAGCGGACCAGGATGGCATCTGCATCAGCTATGGCGGCGAGCAGCTGGGACCGGTCGGATCCATCGATCTGGCGGACGTCGAAGTCCGGGCCCAGGGCCTCGATCGTGGCGGGCGAAAGTTCTTCGGCGAGCAGTACTACGGGTTTTGACACGGATGATCCTCTGCGTTGCAGTCCTGGGGATGAAACAAGTCTAGGCTGACGGAAAGGCCGGGCTCACATTGTTAAGTGTGAACCCGGCCTCACTGTTGCGCCCTGAGCGGCGTGGCAGGGCCTAGCGGGCTACGGAGCCCTCAGTGTAGTCATCGTTGGTCTTGATCCAGGAGAACAGTTTGCGCAGTTCGCGGCCGGTGGCCTCGATCGGGTGGTCCTCGCCCTTCTTGCGCAGCGCGGCGAACTCCGGACCTCCGGCGTCCTGGTCGTCAATGAAGCGCTTGGCGAAGGTGCCATCCTGGATGTCCTTGAGGACAGCCTTCATGTTTTCCTTCACCTCGGGGGTGATGACGCGCGGGCCGGAGACGTAGTCGCCGTATTCCGCGGTGTCGGAGACGCTCCAGCGCTGCTTGGCGATGCCGCCCTCGACCATCAGGTCAACGATGAGCTTGAGCTCGTGCAGCACCTCGAAGTAGGCGACCTCGGGCTTGTAGCCGGCCTCGGTAAGGACTTCGAAACCGTACTGGACGAGCTGGGAGGTGCCGCCGCAGAGAACTGCCTGCTCGCCGAAGAGGTCGGTTTCGGTCTCCTCGGTGAAGGTGGTCTCGATGACGCCGGCGCGCGTGCCGCCGATTGCCTTGGCATAGGACAGGGCCAGTTCCTTGGCCTTGCCGGACGGGTTCTGCTCGACGGCGATCAGGTCCGGAACGCCGCGGCCGGCTTCGAATTCGCGGCGCACGATGTGGCCCGGGCCCTTCGGTGCGACCAGGGCGACGTCAACGTCCGCCGGCGGCTTGATGTAGCCGTAGCGGATGTTGAAGCCGTGGCCGAAGAACAGGGCGTCGCCGGCCTGCAGGTTGGGGGCGATGTCTTCCGCGTACACGTGGCGCTGGACCTGGTCCGGGGTGAGGACCATGATGAGGTCGGCTTCGGCGACGGCATCCGCAACGTTCAGGACGCGAAGGCCCTCGGCCTCGGCTTTGGCGCGGGACTTGGAGCCTTCCTTGAGGCCGACGCGGACGTCAACGCCGGAGTCGCGCAGGCTGAGCGCGTGGGCGTGGCCCTGGGATCCGTAACCGATGACGGCAACGGTGCGGCCCTGGATGATCGACAGGTCGGCGTCGTCGTCGTAGTACATTTCAGTCACTTTGGGTGTCTCCTTTTGAGTGGATTCTCTGGTGTAAATAGTCTGTGGTGCTGCGGTACTGCCTGGCGCGGCGGCTTATGCGCTGCGCAAGGCCCTGTCACTCATGGAGCGGGATCCCCGTCCAACGGCCAAGGTGCCGGACTGCACAATTTCGCGGATGCCGAAGGGCTCGAGCACTGAGAGCAGCGCCGTGAGCTTTTCGGGGTGGCCGGTTGCTTCAATGACGACGGAGTCTTTGGAGACGTCAACCACTGAAGCGCGGAACAGGTCTGCAGCCTGGGTCACCTGCAGACGAGTTGCGGCATCCGCACGTACCTTGACCAGGATGTGGTCTCGTTGTACGGAAGATTCGTTGGTCAGCTCAACGATCTTGATCACGTTGACCAGTTTGTTGAGCTGCTTGGTGATCTGTTCAATGAGGTCACCGTCGGCGTCGACGACGACGGTCATCCGGGACATGCCCGGAACCTCCGTCGGTCCGACGGCAAGGGAGTTGATGTTGAAGGCACGGCGCGCGAACAGGCTCGCAACGCGGGTCAGTACACCGGGCTTGTCTTCGACCAGAACGGACAGTGTGTGGCGGCTCATGATCAGTCCTCCTCTTCCCATTCCGGGGTCATATTGCGGGCAACCTGGATCTTGTCGTTGCTCACGCCGGCGGGCACCATCGGCCACACCATGGAGTTGGGGCTCACCACGAAGTCAATGACCACGGGGCGGTCGTTGATTTCGAGTGCCTTCTGGATGGTCGCGTCAATATCCTCGTCGCGTTCGCAGCGGAAGGAGGCGCAGCCGTAGGCGTCGGCCAGCTTCACGAAGTCCGGGATGCGGACCGTGTCGTGTCCGGTGTTCAGATCCGTGTTGGAGTAGCGGCCTTCGTAGAAAAGCGTTTGCCACTGCCGGACCATCCCCAGGGAAGAGTTGTTGATGATGGCAACCTTGATGGGAATCTTGTTGATGGCGCAGGTGGCCAGTTCCTGGTTGGTCATCTGGAAACAGCCGTCGCCGTCAATCGCCCAGACCACGCGGTCCGGATCCCCTACCTTGGCGCCCATGGCGGCCGGTACTGCGTACCCCATGGTGCCGGCGCCGCCGGAGTTCAGCCAGGCGTGCGGACGCTCGTATTTGATGAACTGGGCAGCCCACATCTGGTGCTGTCCAACGCCGGCGACGTAAATGCCCTCGGGCCCGGTCAGGGCGCCGATGCGCTCGATGACCCGCTGCGGCGCGCTGAGGCCGTCTTCGGGTTCCGTCCAGCCCAGCGGGTAGGTTTCCTTGAGGTTGTTAAGGAACGCCCACCACGTGGTGAGATCCGGGGTGCCGGCGGATTCGAACTGGGCACGTACAGCCTCAGTGAGCTCAGGAATGATTTCCTTGACCGATCCCACGATTGGCACGTCGGCCGTGCGGTTCTTGGAGATCTCGGCCGGGTCGATGTCAGCATGGATGACCTTGGCCAGCGGGGCGAAAGTCTTCAGGATGCCCGTGACGCGGTCATCGAAGCGTGCTCCGAGCGTGATGAGCAGATCGGACTGCTGCAGCGCGGTGACGGCAGACACCGTGCCGTGCATGCCGGGCATGCCCACGTGCTGTGGATGGGAATCGGGGAAGACGCCGCGCGCCATCAGCGTGGTGACCACCGGCGCTCCGGTCAGCTCCGCCAGCTCACGGAGTTCCGCGGAGGCGTGGGCTTTCACCACACCGCCGCCCACATACAGTACGGGTTTGCTGGCGGCTGCGATCAGCTTCGCCGCTTCGCGCACCTGCTTGTTGTGCCCGCGTGTCACGGGGCGGTAGCCCGGAAGATCGATCCGGGGCGGCCAGGAGAACGTCATCTGGCCCTGCTGGGCGTCCTTGGCAATGTCCACCAGCACCGGGCCCGGACGCCCGGTTGATGCCAGGTGGAAAGCTTCGGCCATGACATGCGGGATGTCGTTGGGGTCCGTCACCAGGAACGAGTGCTTGGTGATGGGCATGGTGATGCCCACGATATCGGCCTCCTGGAACGCATCTGTTCCGATGACGCCGCTGGACACCTGGCCGGTGATGGCCACCAGCGGGACGGAGTCCATGTGGGCATCCATGATGGCTGTGACGAGGTTGGTGGCACCGGGGCCGGAGGTGGCGATACAGACGCCAACCCGGCCGGTAACCATGGCATAGCCTTGGGCGGCGTGGCCGGCTCCCTGTTCGTGACGGACCAGGATGTGATTCATGCTGGAGGCCATCAAGGGGTCGTAGGTAGGCAGGATCGCGCCACCGGGCAAACCAAAAATATCGTCGACGCCGAGTTCTTCGAGCGAGCGGACAATAGCTTCTGAGCCGGTCATCACCGTTGGGGGTACAACGCTGTTCGGCCCAAGGACAGGAGAGACGGCAGCAAGATCGGCGACGGCGGCGTGGTCAGCCGGCCGGTCGGCGCGTTCCGGAGCCTTGGGGGCTCCAGCGGACTTCGTAGCCATCAGCGAGGGGCTGATCGGCGATCCTTTGCTCATCGGACTCTTCCTTGTGGATCATCTGTGTTCTTGGAAACTGCGGGAAATAAAAAAACCCCTCAGCCTGGCGGCTCTTCGAGGGGTTTGCGCGTGACGGTTCGTTACCAGTCGGGCTATTGAGCCACGCGCTTGGTAAGGACGACGACTGCTTCTGCAGCGGCGAAGCTGGTAACGAATCCGGTCATGCGTTCAGTTTTCCCTCAAAGCAAGATGCGTGTCAACGAAGCACAACGCGATCTCACCATTTGGACATCATTGTCCACGTCCCGGGCAGCACTCCTGTCCGCCCCAGGCTTCGAGTTTTGTCCAGATATCGCACCCTGCAGTCGCCGAAAAGCGTGATATCTGGACAAAACTCCAATCAGATGCGGAGCTACCCGCAGTATGCGCCGGTGGAGGCGCTGTGCACCAGCTTGGCGTACTTGGCGAGGACACCCTTGGTGAACTTGGCCGGAGGCGGCGTCCAGCCGGCCTTGCGGGCTTCGAGTTCCGCTTCATCGACCAGGAGGTCAAAGCTCCGCGCGGCGATGTCCACGCGGATCCGGTCTCCGTCCTTGACGAACGCGATGGGGCCGCCGTCGACGGCTTCCGGCGCAACGTGGCCGATGCACAGGCCGGTGGTTCCACCGGAGAAGCGGCCGTCGGTGAGGAGCAGGACATCCTTGCCCAGACCGGCTCCCTTGATGGCGCCGGTGATGGCGAGCATCTCCCGCATGCCGGGTCCACCCTTGGGACCCTCATAACGGATGACGACGACGTCGCCCTTGTGGATGGCGCCGTTGTCCAGCGCATCCAGGGCACCCTGTTCGCGTTCGAACACGCGGGCCGTACCCTCGAAAACGTCGGCGTCGAAGCCTGCGCTCTTAACCACGGCGCCTTCAGGCGCCATGGAACCGTGCAGGATGGTGATGCCGCCGGTCTTGTGGATGGGGTTGTCCATCGCACGCAGGATCTTGCCGTCCAGGTCCGGCGGGTTGATGGCCGCCAGGTTCTCGGCAACGGTCTTGCCCGTCACGGTGAGGCAGTCGCCGTGCAGCAGGCCGGCGTCGAGCAGTGCGCGCATGATGACCGGCACGCCGCCGATCCTGTCGACGTCGGTCATCACGTAGCGGCCGAAAGGCTTAAGGTCGCCCAGGTGCGGGATCCTGTCGCCGATGCGGTTGAAGTCATCAAGTGTCAGCTCCACCTCGGCCTCGCGGGCGATGGCCAGCAGGTGCAGGACAGCGTTGGTGGAGCCGCCGAAGGCCATGGTCACGGCGATGGCATTCTCGAACGCCTTCTTCGTCATGATGTCGCGGGCCGTAATGCCCTTGCGCAGGAGATTGACGACTGCTTCGCCGGACTTGCGGGCAAATTCATCGCGACGGCGGTCTGCCGAAGGGGGCGCTGCCGAGCCCGGGAGGGACATGCCCAGGGCCTCGCCGATGCAGGCCATGGTGTTGGCGGTGTACATCCCGCCGCAGGCGCCTTCACCCGGGCAGATGGCCTTTTCGATGCGGTCCAGGTCTTCACGGCTCATCTTGCCGGCGGCGCAGGCGCCGACAGCCTCGAAAGCATCGATCAGGGTGACTTCTTTTTCAGAACCGTCTTCGAGCTTGACCCAGCCGGGCATGATGGAACCGGCGTAGAGGAACACGCTGGCGAGGTCCAGGCGCGCCGCCGCCATGAGCATGCCGGGAAGGGACTTGTCGCAGCCGGCCAGGAGCACGGAGCCGTCGATCCGTTCGGCCTGCATGACGGTTTCGACGGAGTCGGCGATGACTTCGCGGGAAACCAGCGAGAAGTGCATGCCCTCGTGACCCATGGAGATGCCGTCGGAGACGGAGATCGTGCCGAACTGCATCGGGAAGCCGCCGCCTGCGTGGACGCCTTCCTTGGCGCCCTGGGCCAGCCGGTTCAGGGAAAGATTGCAGGGAGTAATTTCGTTCCAGGAGCTGGCCACGCCAATCTGGGGTTTTGCAAAGTCGTCATCGCCCATGCCGACCGCCCGGAACATCCCGCGCGCGGGGGCAGCGTGGATCCCGTCGGTAACAACCCGGCTACGGGGCTTGATGTCTATTTCGTTCTCGGTTGCGATCTGGGTGTCCTCACTCATGGGTGAAAGTCTATGGCTCCAATCAGGAGCCCAACGACCCGGAACCGACCGTTAAGCCCGAATTTAGGAATATTTCGATCAAATACTGGACTCTCGTCTCAAATGCTGAGATAGCCGCTGATTCGGACACGGGACCGGTCCGGGATCACGGCTTCTCCACTATTCACCACCGTCCCCGTGCTGCCCGCGATCACGCCGGCCAACTCCATGCCTAGACAGGCATGTTCGCCCCGACGTACCGTCAGGGAACGGCAACCTTGCCATCTGGACCGAAGGGCTCTGCTATGGATTTCGTCTTCTGGATAATTGTTATCGTGCTGATCGTCGGTGTTGTCTGGTGGCTGCTGAACCGGAGCAGTTCCGCCAGGGACGACGCTGCCGGCGGCAAGGACGTGGCGGCCCATTCCGCCCGGCCCGAAGCGATGCGGGCGGACGGAGCCCTCGCGGGCGGAAGCGCGGCAGCCTCCGCCGAGGCCGCAGCAACTGCGGGAATCCCCAGCGCGGCGGGCTTCGGCAGGCCCGCCGAACCTGTGCCCCCGACCACGGCGGATGACGTGGCCGCAGCTTCGGGCGCAGCAGCCGGCACCGAAACGGGAGGGGTCCCGGAGACAGCAGACGAAGCTGCCCCGAACGACGCCCCGGTTGAGGACTTGAAAACCCTTCCCGCGCAGGAAGACACGGCTGTGCAGGAGGACAAGGCTGCACAGGAGGACAAGGCTGTGCGGGAAGACACGGCTGTGCAGGACGACCAGGAGTGGGAGACGCAGTGGTCCGAGGCCAGTGGGTCCCCGGCCGGCTCCGCACCGGTCCATCACCCGGAGTACACCGGTCCGCATTCCCCCACCCTGCCGGGCGCCGAAACGGCGGCAGTCGAAGGCTCAGACGAAAGCACTGACGAAGGCCCTTCCGAAACGCGGGCTGAAGTTCCCGCGAGCGCCGCGACGCTGCCCGACATGACGGCGCCTGGCATTCCGGACAACGCCCCGGAGGCCGAGATGCTGGACCGCACACAGTCGTCGGCAGTGGTTGAAGCGGCGGCCGGCCACGCGGAGGAACCAGCAGCGGCCGGCCACGCGGAGGAAGCAGCAGCGGCCGATGGGGACGCTGGCACGGCTGCCGGGCCGGCCGGGCACCTTGCGGCGGATGAGCCATACGGGCAGGGTTCCGCGTCGCCTGCCCCGGACGGCAGCGGTCCCGCCGGCTACAGCGTCAAAGGGGACGCCGGATCCATGGTCTATTACGAGGAGGGGCACCCGGACTATGAGCAAACCCGGGCCGAAGTCTGGTTCGAATCGGCGGCCCATGCGGAGGCCGCGGGGTTCCGCACCCCGAGGCGGACGCGGCTCTAGTTCTGGGCACTCCCGATTCCGGCAGGCTGCCTGCGCCTGGACAGCCTGCCTTGCCCTGCTGCTGTCCGGCTGCACCGGCGACGGCGGCGGTCCACCGACAGGCAACAGCACCGGCACAGGCACAGGAGGCAGTACCCAGCCGCAAGTCCTGAAGCGGCTGGATCTCCAGCTGGAGATTCCGTGGGCTGCCGTCTTCTTGCCGGACGGAACCGCAGTCATCTCCGAACGGGACTCGGCCAGGCTGGAGTCCGTCCGCGACGGCAAGGCCACAACCATCGGCAGGGTCCCCGGCGTCGTACCGGCGGGCGAAGGGGGTCTGCTGGGCCTTGCCCTCTCCCCCGGGTTCGACGCCGACCGGTACCTCTATCTTTATTTCACAGCAGAGCAGGACAACCGGATTGCGCGGGTAAAACTTCAGGAAAGCGCAGACGGGTTCCTGTCATTCAGTGAACCGGACGTCATTTTTACCGGTATCCCCAAAGCGACCACACACAACGGCGGACGGATCCGGTTCGGCCCGGACGGCTACCTGTATGCGGGCACGGGCGACTCGCAGCGCCGCGAACAGCCGCAGGATCCCAACGCCCTGGGAGGCAAGATCCTGCGGCTGACGCCTGATGGGAAGCCTGCCCCGGGAAATCCGTTTGGCAACGCCGTCTACAGCCTCGGCCACCGGAACGTGCAAGGCCTGGCATGGGACAGCGCGGGCCGGTTCTGGGCCAGCGAATTCGGTCCAGACGTCAACGACGAGCTCAATCTGATCGTGCCTGGCGGGAATTACGGGTGGCCGACTGTCACCGGGGCCCCTCACCGGGAAGGCTTCCGGGACGCGAAGGTTGTATGGCCGTCCACGGCGGACTCGTCACCGAGCGGACTCGAAATCGTAGGGTCCACGGCCTATCTCGGTGCCCTTCGGGGCCAGCGACTGTGGGTGGTTCCCCTGGATGGCGAAGCCGCGGGCACCCCTGTGGCCTATTTCACACAGCAGTACGGCCGGATCCGGGATGTGGTGCGGGCCCCGGACGGTGGGCTTTGGCTGCTCACCAACGACCAAAACCCTGATTTTGTGCTGGTCCTGGCACTTCCCCGGTGACGCTGCAGCGCATCCCGCACCGGATTTCACTTGGGCTGGAAGTTCGTGTAGAGTTTCATGTCGTTGCGGAGATCAACGGGGAAAGAAGAAGGCCCCTGAAGATCCAAAAAACGATGCACCTCTAGCTCAATTGGCAGAGCAATTGACTCTTAATCAATGGGTTCCGGGTTCAAGTCCCGGGGGGTGCACCAAGGAAACCCCGTCTTTACTGGCTGAACGGCCAGTCAAGGCGGGGTTTTGTTTTGCGCCAACGCCGCCGAGGTGTCACTTTGGGGGTCACTTTGGTCCGGCGACCCCCATCGATGTAACCGGCAGCCGGGCCAACAGGCCTGCGCGCAAAAAGTCTGCGGTTTATCGTGGCGTCCCACCTGTCCACCCCGAGCCGACAAACAAGAGGCGGAGTCCGCATCTGTCTACTACTGCCGCGTACCGGCCGGCCCGAGCCGGGTCATCGTGGAACTGCGGGGTTATGGCGCACCCGCACTAGCATCTGCACCTAAAGACCAGAAAAACTGTCAGACGCCACGGCTACACTCGCTCCATGAGACGGAAGCACCGTAACGATGATGAAGGCCGGTATGTGGTGGCCACCGCTACGGAGAGCCAGTACGAGCTCGACTTGACCGCCAGAACCTTGAAGCGGCAGATGGCTGCCGCGCCGCCGATCTTCGATTTCCTGGACGCCTGCTTCTCGAGGCTGCGCCGCGACGAAGAAACCATAGAGCTGCCCACGCTCGGGTGTTGTGCCGTCGGCGCGTCGATCCGCTACTATCTGCAGACCCGCGACGACCGCGTACTGACCCTCAGTATGACGTCCTCCGTGGTGCGAATCGGTCCAATGGCGATTCTTGAGGCATGAGCGACAAAATCGGCTCAGCACCATGGGCAGTGTTCGGTGATTGGCACGGCCATCTCGGGATGGGCCTGGCTGCAATCCGGCCCGCTTCGGACCAGGGGGTCAGCACGCTGATTCACGTTTGTGACTTCGGGCTCGACTGGCCAGGGGCGGAACGCGGGCGGTACGAGAAGAAGCTGAACACCCTTCTCTTGGAACGCGAAGCAGTCCTCATTGTCTCCCCCGGCAACCATGACCACATAGCCGTGGTTAATCTGCTCGATGTTCAGGAAGATGGCCTCATATCCTGGCGAAGCAATATTAAGGTGCTGCCCAAGGGTGGACGAACCGTCGTTGGCGGTCTTCGTGTCGGAGGGCTGGGAGGTGCGTTTTCCGTGGACCGAACCTGGCGCCGCGAGGGCAAAGATCTATGGGCGGACGAGGAAGAGCCCACCGCCGAACAGGCCGAGCGGCTGATAGCCGGCGGGGATCTGGACGTGCTCATCACGCACGACGTTCCTGCAGGCGTGCAGATGAAGGCCGGCCTAGACCTGCCGCCGGAGATCATCGCCCAAGCCGACCGCACCCGGATCCGATTGCGCGAATCGGTGGACCGGCTCGTTCCGCACCATGCCTTCTGTGGACACTGGCATCAACGCGTCATTTCTGAAATAGCGCATCCCGATGGGCACGTGACACGGGTCGATGTGCTGGCGAGTGAGCAGTCGAAGGCGGGCAATGGCGTACTTGTCTATCCGGGCCAACCACCGTTGCGCATCGAGCCCCTGATCATTAGCGCATATAGGTCCGCGCGTCCTCATCCGTCACGCCCGACGGTCACAAAGGGAACGGGACCCGAAGTAGGTCGTGCTCCAATGCAGGCTGGCCGTGCGGCTGCCGAAGCGCGCTGACTGGGACGCTAGATTAAGTGGGACAAGACCCCCTCGATGCTGTCGAACCCTCCGCAGGGAGGTTTGGTGCCAGGTAGGCCCATGCGGGCAACAAGAAGACAATATCTGAGAGATCGACGGATTCCCTAACCCGTCTCTCACCTCCCTCTCAGGAGGCCTGGCTGGGATTCCTGACTTGTCCGAAGGGGCTTGCTTAGATTTCCCGGCCTTCCGCGGTGCCTCAAGCTCGAGCAAAGCAGCGGTGAGCAGGTCGACGGCGGGGTAGGCGATGAGGCCGCGCGAGTAGTGGTCCCATTGAACTCTTTGGCGATCGCGACCGCTGCTGCGCCGCTGACCGGGCCTTTGCCGTGCCGGTTGGTGATCATACCGGTCACTTCGTCCGCGTCCAGCCGCAGGCCGAAGCCGCGGGCGGTGAACGGGTCGGCGAGAACGGTGGCGCCCCTGGACGCGTTCGATGATAAGCCGGCCCAGGTTCTCCAAACCGAAAGTGCCGTGGTCGGATTCGTTATGCAGCTGGACGACCTTGGTACCGTTCAACGCAGCGTCGATGACCTTTCGGCGAGGAAGTCTTCGACGACCGGGCTGTTGCGTTCCAGCCAGGCATCCAGGCTTTCTCCTTGTAGGCACGGGTCCGCGTCCGTAATGAGGTCTTTGAGGTTCACCGTCTTGGACGGGGAGATCCAGTAGCCCGAACCGTCGTCGGAGCGGGTCAGGTCCAGGGTCTCGATGACCTCGCCGTCGGCAAGCTCCGGGAACGCGCCCCCGTCCCCGGGGGAGAGGGTGACGGCACGTGCGGCCGGGTCAAGTATGAGTGTGGCTTCCGCGCGGGTGTCGGGGGCGAACTGCCCTCCGGAGGTGATGCCCTTGGGTTGCCGGTTCTGAGATGTTGTCATGCCAACCATGTGTGCGGCTGTCGGCAAAAGAGGACACGACCACGGATTGCCGGAACGGGAACGGGAAGAAAAGCTGCCCTACCGGACGATCCACCAAACCCCCGGGAAACCTACCACGTGGTCGAGTGGGAAATTCCCCGGAATGGCGGGGAATATAGGGCCCCTACTACTACTACTCTACTTAAATGACTTAAAAGATAGATATATATAAGGGGCCCCTGTTCTCTTACCTGGGGGCCTATTCCCTTAGTAATTAGTACAGGGGAGCCTCTATAGATATGTCCCTCCCGAGGTGGTTTGGGTGGAGTGGGGGTCCGGCGGCACCCGAATTCCGCGCCAGCACTGGGATGCAGGGCCGTTTTCCCGCTCCACCGCCGGTAGGTTCAGTGTCGGTCCCCGTGTTTTTCCGGTGGAGTCGCCTCAAAAGTGAGAGACCGTCAATTTCTCCTCATGTGATAACCCGAGGAACGGTATCGGCCTCTTAGAGACGATGGTTATCACATGGCTCCCAAATGGGGCCTTTTCCTTTTGCGGCCCTTTCTGCAATTCGCCAGGACTTCCTCTCCCCGGGGAAATTGCGTGGCGACGCGGCGGTCCTGCAGCAGTGAATTCACCGGCCTCTGCGGTTCGCGGAAACGCAAAAAGGGGCCACACCGCCGAAGCGATGCGACCCCTAGTACTACAGTCGCGTTTATGGGGTGTGTCCGCGGGCTTTGTAATGACTATGTCGTGCGCGGTGTTGGTGTTTTCGTCGCCAGGTTGAGTGTTCCAGCACGTGGTTGGGGCTGGTGGTGCGGTGCCAGAGGAGCCGGA
>DATCNU010000114.1:0-4821 GCA_036565085.1 Arthrobacter sp. | reverse complement strand
GCCCCATGAAAAGCCGGGGGAGGATCGGTTTTACGTGCGGATCATGCCGGTCCGGCCCTCCCGGCTTGGTCAATATCGTTGATGCCCCCTTCCTCGCGGGCCTCACGGAATGCCGCCGAGGCAACGGATGCGTCCGTCGCGTCGGCGTGACCGCCAAGTTGAACCCAGAAGCGCCCTTTCTTATGGAAGCAAAGCAGAACCTGTGCGAGATCCGGGGCGAAAAGGAAGCAGCCGGCAGTGACGTGCTCCTGGCCCCTGTCCCTATCCAGCGCAGATCCAGGGAGTGTTCGGACGAAAGAAACGTACTGATCACGCAGCTCGCTCTGGCTCTGCTTGCGGTTCAGCTGGCCGGTTTCAGGGCTGTCTGCCAGGCAACAACTGCGCGCGCCGCGCTGAGGGTCCAGGTGGCGGTACCGGCCGCTCCTGCCAAGGTCTGTGCACGGTCGGCGAGTTCGGCTATTTGGCCCCCGGCGGCCTGCCAACGTTGGGTCCAGCCGCTGGGCGCGGACGAAATTACCGGGGATGCGCAGTCGCAGCCGACGCCGCCGATCAGCATGGCGCCGTTACTGGCGGTGGTGACGCTCGGGGCAGTGATGCTGGTGGCGTTGTATGTGGCATCCACCGCCGTCGCAACAGAGGTATCCAGCGGTGTGGTGTTGTTGACGCCCCGGTATCCGGTGATACCTCCGCCCCATTTCACGGCAGTACTCAGCGTCCACGTATAACTCGCAGGATCGGACGCGCCTACCACGTGGTAGTAAACGAAGACTCTGGCGCCGGAGGTCGAGGAGCTGTTAATGCCCAGGCCATTGACAATCGGAGTCCAGCCGACAGGGACCGATGCCATGTTCGGGTTCAGGTCCCCGGTGATCGAGGCGACCAGAACATCACCGGCCGCAGTCCCGGCGGGCGCATTAATGGTGACGGTACCGGTTGCTGTTCCCGCGTACGTGGTCCCGGAGCCGACGACCGTCACGCCAGCGGCGGTCGTGGCCGGGTTCACGGTGATCGTTGTGCTGGCGGAGTTGGACCCGGTGCCGTTCGTGGCAGTGAGTTTGGCCGTATAAGTGCCAGCCGCCGCGTAGCTGTGGGTCGGGTTCTGCGCGGCGGAGGAGCCGCCGTCGCCGAAGTCCCATGCCCAGGACGTGGGAGATCCTGTCGAGGTGTCAGCGAAACTGACGTTCAGCGGGACGGTCCCCGAAGTCGGAGTAGCAGTGAAGGACGCCACCGGCGCCGTCGTGGCCGGTCCCAGGGGCCGGTCCGAGTACCAGTAGCGTTTGGCCACGTTATCACTGGCCATCACCACTACGCCCGTGGAGTTATTTACGCCCTGCTTGGTGGTGGTCACATCATTCATGTTTGACGTTGATGCGCTCTGGATGATGGGGGTACCGCGGCCTGTACCGAAAACCGGGTTGTCCATCGACGCTGTTTTCTCGTAGATGCTTCCTGCCACCCCGGAGTAGGCGCATCCGCTGACCGATGTAGCCGGTGCTGTCTGGTACGCCCGGACGAGGTTGTTCTGGGTGTCCAGCACGATCTGCGGCCGGGACACGCAGTCGCCGGTAGTGGAAATCGTCGATTGCGTGAAGGCTCCGGTGCCGGGCTTGAAGACGAGCAGCAGAAGTTGAGGCAATTTGGGGTTGGAGGACGTGTCGTTGAGGCTTGTCTTCACTGCGGCGAAGACCCGACCACTGGGATCAGCCTGCAGCGACTTGAGGTTCAGGTGGTCATCTGCCTGGCTCTTGCCCTGAATGGCAGGTTGGAGGTTCCAGGACGAGGACGCGGTTGGAGCAGTGCCGTCAGTGCGGGTAGCCCACCACACGGAACCGGTGAGCTGGTCGCTCCACATGATCCCAATCTTGTTTTTGCCGTAGGACACGACTGCCGAGATGTCGTCCGGGGCCGGGTGCGGATTGGAGACCGGGATAACAAAGGGGGTGGCCCAACTGGTGCCGCCGGGCGCGGAATTGTTGACGTACACAGTGTTGGTGAACCCGCTGGTCGAGTTGCCAGCCACCTGCGTCCACGTTGCCCATATGGCCCCGGTGCTGTCCTCGTCGATGGTCATCGACTCACTGCTGTTGTTCGTTATCACCGTCGGGAATCCGGAGTCCAAGGTGTATTTGCCGCCCGCATAGCTGTAACGGTATAGGTAAGCCGGCTGCCCGGGGAGCGACGGCTTTGGTGCAGCGTCTGTTGATACCGTGACCACATGCGACGCTATATAGGTGGCTGCCATCCCACATCGTGTCAGCCAGAGTGCTGCCCCGGGTGTCGTTCACTACGCCGGTGTTCACCCACGTAGCGGTGGGGCGGTCCAGCCGGTAGATGCTCCACCCGCTTCCGCTCGTCCACATGTCCGCCCACCAGGAGCCATCGTTCCACCACAGCTTGCTTTGCGGCTTGTCCGACGTGGGCGGATTGGCGACGCCGGAGTAGGCGATGCTTTGGGTACCGTAGACGGGATCGGCCGAGGCTGCCGGTGACCAGGCCAGAAGGGAACCAGCAACGATAAGGGCCACGGCTACTGTCTGGCCTAACCACCTGAGGAAACGATCGATCTTCACGGCCGGGCTCCTGGACGCTGATGTCGCGTATCTTCTCCCTGAGGTTCTATCCGCCGGCCCAGTTACGACGCAATCCCAGTTAGCCCTGAGAATAGACCTCACTACACCACCGCGCAAGCGCAGCAAAGGCCACGGGGCCACCGTACTACTCGCCGAAAATCGGAATCTTCTATAGCTGTCAAGCCGCGGTCGGGGCGCGTTGAGGTGCGGTAGAGGCGGCGGGCGAGGTAGCGCTTGAGGCACCGCCGGATCTCGCGTGGCGTCTTGCCTTCCGCCTTGCGGCGCTCTGCGCAGGCGCGGGTTGCGGGGTCGTGGACAGTCAGGACGACGGTGGCCATGTGGAGGGCGTTGTTCAGGTGCCTGTCGCCGCCTCGGTTGAGCCGGTGCCGAGTGGTGTTCCCGGAGGATGCCGGGATGGGGGCTTTACGCCGGCGAGGCTGCCCATCCTGGCCCGACGCGAACGCGGCGAGTCCATCAGAACCATCGCCAACAACCTCGGCATATCAATCGGCGTCGTCCACAAAGCACTCACTCTGGCAAGCCCTCAAATCGACCAAAGCCCAGAACAAGCCGCTAAACGTGACTGACCGTTCCATTGCGGCTCAACCCCCGCGTCCTCCGCCACTCAAAATTCACCCGGAATTCGCTTTCGAACGGTCAGCAGGCGACAGAGACCAATTCCTGGCGGTTCCCTGCAGATTCCTGTTGCGTGAGGCTGACGGCGTTGGCGACGACGTGGGCCAACCCGCCACCAACCATGGCCTGCCGCTGGCGGGTGGACCCCGTGCCCTGACGAAGGATCCGCGCCAGCGACTCCACAACGTAGCCGGTGTCCCCGGCATCGTCCAAGGCATCCCGGACATGGCCGAGGAAAGCAGCCACGACGGCTTCTGCGCTGGCCGGCCGGTGTGTCACAGGGTGGAGCAGCTCCGCGTGCACTCCGGACCGGCTGGCACGCCACGCGCCCTGGCGCAGTATTACTGCGGGAACACGGTCAGGCAGCACTCCTGACTCCCAGTCCCGGGCGGCGGTTTCAACCAGCGCCCGCACCAAGGCCGCGACAAGAACCGCGTCCCTGGATTCAAGGCAGACATCGGCCACCCGGACCTCCACGGTGGGGTGGTTGACGGAGAGGCGCGCGTCAAAGTCCGGGTTGTTTACGACGCCGGTACCGGCGAGGTCCGCTACCAACGCATGATAGGCCCGGGCGGAACCGAAGACCTCAGTGGGCCCGGCAGAGGACCACCGGTTCCACGCCTGGGTCCGGTAGCTGGCGTAGCCGCTGTCTGTGCCGTTCCAGAACGGTGAGTTGGAACTCAAAGCGGTCAGGGTCGGCAGCCATGACCTGATCCGGTCAAGGACGGCGACGCCTTCCTCATCCGAGTCGACAGAAACGTGGACATGGAACCCGCAGGTCAGCTGCTCCCGGGCCGTCAGGGCAAACTTTTCCTGCAGCGCATCGTAGCGGTCTGTGCGCGTTGCGTGGGGCGCCACGGGCAACGGGGAGGTGGCCAGTGCCGCGATCCTTGCGCCCGTCATCCGGGCCAATGAGTCGGCATAGGTCCGGCCGGCACGGATTTCGGCGGCCAGCGAGTCCAGGCTGCTGTGCGGGCGGGTGATGACTTCGAGCTGTTCCTGCTGCAGCTCCCCGGACAGCGTTGGCCGGGGCGCGGAGAGGTCCTCGCCCAGGGCGCCGGGATCATGCAGACGCAGCAGTTGCCCTGCCAACGGCAAGGGACTGCCGATGTCGGGGTCCACGATCATGAATTCTTCTTCAACACCAAAGGTACGCACCTACCAAGTGTGCAGGACGCAAACTGACGCGGAGGACCGCTGGCTTGTCGTTGCCTGCTTTCGGAGATGACATTCAGATGGCCGGGAAGGGTTTCTGGGTAAGATTCCGTTTCCCGGCCGGTTATTCGCGGCGTCGCGTGGGGAGGGTTGGCGCCCCTGATGCGGGCAGGAGGTGGCGGATTTCACGGTTGGCGTTTCCATCAATACGGGTCCTCCGGCGGTGGCGAACCGGGAGACGCCTGAAGTTCCCGGGCGGCCTCTTTCCTTGAGTCAACGCGGACCGCCTGTTGCCTCATTGCAATACCTCCGGGAAGGGGTTGCCTCATCTGAAAACCTCCGGTTGAGTGCTTCGTTGCCTCATTGCAGAACCTCCGGATTTTCAGTTGTTCCAGGCTCTGTTGACGGGTTTGGCGGCGGCGGGTTGTTTCGCCCGTGCCAGTGTTTCCAGCTGGGCTGT
>DATCNU010000113.1:0-2484 GCA_036565085.1 Arthrobacter sp. | reverse complement strand
GGACATTGGTGAGCTCACCGCCTTGCCTGCCTTCCGGGACAAGGGAACCAATCTGCACCACGGTTTGCTGCTGGCCGGCCGGTTCTTCCGCAAACACCCGTCGATGGAGCCAGTCCTCCTGGTGGTGACCGACGGCGAACCTACCGCGCACCTGCTGGCCGACGGTGAGACCTGGTTCGACTACCCGCCGGACCCGGAGACCATCCGGATCACGGTGGCCGAGCTCGACCGCCTGGGGCGTGCCGGCACGCAGGCCACGTTCTTCCGGCTCGGTGACGACCCCGGCCTGGAACGGTTCGTCCAGCGGATGGCCCGCCGGATTGATGGCCGCGTCGTGGCGCCGGAGGCCGGGGACCTTGGGGCTGCGGTGGTGGGAGAGTACCTTCGCGCTCACTTCCGCGGCCGCCCCTACGGCGACGCGGACTGGGTCAAATAGACGGCCGTTCGGAACTGATTCTTAGAGGCGGAGTTCCATGAACACGCTGTTGGGATCCAGGAAGTAGCCGGCAAAGGGAGGGCACTCGCTGAATCCGTTGCGGACATACAGGCGCCGAGCGGGAGCGAAATAGTCTTCGGTTCCTGTCTCAAGATAGATGAGCTCGAAGTTTCGGGTCCGGGCTTCGTGCAGGATGTGCCGGAGCATGAGCGTCGCCACCCCTCGCCCACGCGCACCCGCTGCAGTGCGCATCGACTTGATCTCGCCATGTTTCGCCGGGCTGTCCGGGAAATCGAGGAGCTTGAGTGCGCCGCAGCCAAGGACCTCTTCTTCCTCGCGGACCGTCCAAAACGTGATCGACGGTGCGGACAGCGCAGAATGGTCCAGCGCGTGCACACTTTCGGCGGGCGACGTGGCGAACATGGCTGCCAGGTGCTCGCTCAGTAGTTCATGGACATCCGCTCGTGCGGGGTCGTCCTTCGCAATGTGAATCATCGCCTCCAATTTACCGGTACCCCATCCGCTCCCTGGGACCTGAACTATATTCGGACAAGGGAAGGGCCGGATTGCATTGAGGACAAGGAAGGCGGGTCTCTGAATGGCGGGAATGCCACCAGCCACGGTGGAAGTGGACGACGCCGTCGTCCAGGGACTCGTCCGGGACCAGCGGCCCGACCTTGCGGATCTTCATCTAGTGCGGGTTGCGAATGGCTGGGACAACGCGACCTTCCGGCTCGGCGATCAGCTGGCCGTCCGGCTGCCGCGCAGGGCGGAGGCCGTGCCGCTGATACTGCATGAGCAGCGATACCTTCCCGACATAGCCCGCCGCTCCGCGGTGGCGGTTCCTGTGCCCGTCCATGCCGGCCGGCCGACGTCGGACTTTCCCTGGCCGTGGAGCATCGTGCGGTGGATCCCTGGCGCAGCCGCGGCCGACGTCGACCCAGCTGAGCGCGGGCCGGCCGCTGAAGGCCTGGCCGAATTCCTCCTGTCGCTCCACGCGCCTGCCGAAACCGGCGTCCCGGTGAATCCTTTCCGCGGCGTGCCGCTGAAAGATCGTGACTCGGCGGTGGTGGAACGGCTCGGGGACCGCGAACGTTACCCTCAGGCAGCAGCACTCGGCGCCGTATGGGCGCAGGCCTGCGCCGCTAATGCCTGGGATGGTCCGGCGATGATGCTCCACGGGGACCTTCACCCGGGCAATATCCTGCTGGCGGACGACGGCTCGCTGGCCGGCATCATCGATTTCGGCGACGTCGGGGCAGGGGACCCGGCCGTCGATCTTGCGGTGGTATGGCTGATGTTCGACGCCGGCGCCCGCCACCGCTTCATCGACGCCTTTGGCCCTGCGGTGGAAGGGGACACCTGGATGAGGGCCCGGGGCTGGGCTCTCGTCCTATCCACCGCCATGCTGAGCAACTCCGATGACAATCCGCGGATGTTCGCCGTGGGCGAGTTCGGGATCAGGCAGGTCCTGGCAGGCTGACTTGGGGAACCTCCACACTGAAGGTAGAGACGCGAGCACCCCCGGGTCATCGAGGACAAGTACAACGTGACGGACGCCGTGGTGGTGGGAACCCTGCTGAACTCGCTGCTCCGCCACGGCGACCGCGTCAAGATCGCCAACCAGGCGCAGCTGGTCAACGTCATTGCACCGATCCTTTCGGAGGAGAACGGGCCTGCATGGAAGCAGACCATCTTCCACCCGTTCGCGCGCATGGCCGAGCTCGCCAAGGGCCAGATCCTGCGGTTGTCTGTTGACTCGGACAAGTACGAAAATGCCCGCTTCGGCGGCACTGACCTGGTGGACGTCAGCGCAACGTGGAACGAGGAAACAGGGCGCGTGGCGCTGTTCTTCGCGAACCGGGGCCTCGAGGAAGCTGTCGACGTCGAGGTCGCCCTGCGCGGTTTCGACGCCCGCCGGGTGGTCCGTGCCGAGGTCCTGGAAATTCCGGAAGGCGGGGACCGTTTCACGGCCAATACCCAAAGGTCCCCGCCTTCCGGAATTTCCAGGACCTCGGCACGGACCACCCGGCGGGCGTCGAAACCGC
>DATCNU010000112.1:0-3570 GCA_036565085.1 Arthrobacter sp. | reverse complement strand
GGCAAAGGTGAAGGGCTTGATCAGGTACTGGACCACGCCGATCGCTACGGCGCTGCGGACGATCGACACCTCCCGGACCGCAGTGATGGCAATGATGTCCGCCAGGATTCCGCCGGCACGCATCCTCCGGGCGATGTCCAGCCCATGCAGGTCCGGCAGGTTCATGTCGAGAAGGACGAGTTCCACGGGCTGGCCGGCGGCCGCGAGCTCCGTCAGAAGCCTGAGCGCGGACTGGCCGTCCGGGGCTGTGCCGGCAAGCGTGAATCCTGCCATCCTGCCTACGTAGGCTGCATGCGCGGCCGACGCCACCGGTTCGTCCTCAACCACAAGGACGCGGATATCGGTCACTGGAACTGCTCCTCTTTGTCGGTTCCGGCAGCCATGGCCGGCAGGAATACGTGGAAGCGTGCGCCGCCCGTGCCTGTGATGGTCATGGTACCCGCCAGGCGCTGCACCGCCTGGCGGACGAGGGCAAGGCCGATGCCGCGTCCGAACGGACCCGACTCCTTGGTACTGAAGCCATGCCGGAAAATATCCTCCACGGCGGCAGGATCCACGCCGGGACCGGAATCCTCCACCGTGATGTCCAGGCCCTCAACATCGGACTCCACGGTCAGCTCCACCGCCCTGGGAGCCGCGCCGCCCGCGGCGGCGTCGATCGCGTTGTCCAGGAGGTTGCCCAGGATGGTGACGAGATCCTGGACGGCCAGGCCCGCAACGGACGCGGACCCTTGGGCGGAGAGCGTCAGCTTCACTCCGCGTTCATTAGCCTCAGCAGCCTTGCCCATGATCAGGGCGCTGAGGACCGGCTCATCCACGGAACTGACCATTTCATCGGTGAGCTGCTGGCTCAGCTCGAGATCCTTGGTGGCGAACTCCAGGGCCTCCCGGGTTCGCCCCAGTTCCAGCAGGGAAACCATAGTGTGGAGCCGGTTGGCGTGTTCGTGGGTCTGGGCGCGGAGGGCGTCGGACAACGTCCGCATCGTTTCAAGTTCGCTGCCCAGCGACTCTATTTCCGTGCGGTCGCGGATGGTGGCCACGGTGCCGAATACCGCCGGGCGGCGCAGGCCGGGGGAGTGGGGCCCGACGGCGGGGCCCTGGTTCACCACGACGATCCGCGGGCCCGTCAGATGGATTTCATCTTGCGCGGTACGGCCGGAATCGAAGAGTTCCTGCAGGCTGGGTGCCAGCGGGAGGTCCGTCAGGAGGGGTGAGTGGGATGGATCACCGTCCGAATCGCGGGGCGCCAGCCCCAGCAGCTCAGCAGCTTGGTCGTTGTACATCACCACCCGGCCCTTGGTGTCGATCAGGATCAGCCCCTCGCGCACCGAGTGCAGGACCGATTCGTAGTAGGCGAAAAGCTGCGCCAGCTGCTCCGGACCCCACCCCCGGGTCACCCGGCGCAGGTAACGGCCCAGCAGCCAGGAAGCCAAAGACCCGCCAACGAGCAGGACCAGGCCGAGGGCCAACAGTGCGGGCAACCGGCCGGACAGGGCCACGTCCACTGTCCGGACCGTGACGCCTGCAGCAACCAATGCCTTGATGTTCCCCGCAGCATCCTTGACCGGAACCACCGTCCGGACCGAGGGTCCAAGCGTTCCTGCCGTGACCTCAGTGAAGACCTCGCCCCGGAGGGGAGCCTCGATCGAGCCGATGTACGGCTTGCCGATTTCTTCGACATTCGGATGCGTCCAGCGCGTCCTGTCCGGTGCCATGATGGTGACGAAATCCGCACCCGATCCGGCCATAACTTCCAAAGCGTAGGGCTGCAGCAACGCAGTCGGATCGGGGGCGCCGGCAGCCTGCAGGACCAACGGGTTGGCGGCAACCGCGGCAGCCACGCCCGTCATCCGCCGGCCGGCTTCCTCGTAACTCCGGTCCCGGGCGTCGACGTACGTGGCAGTGCCTGCCACCGCGATGAACGCCAGCACAATCAGCAGGTTCGCCACAAAAAGCCTGCGGGCGATACTCCAGCGGTGGATCATCAAGCACCTCCCATGACCAATATGAACGCAACAGTGAGCTATGTCACGGAGTAGCCAATGATGGATATCACACCGGACCGACGCGACGAGCCCAGAGAATGCGCCGCAGCGTCTACCAGATTATCCATAAGGAGACACATCATGGCTTCTCAACGAGGAGAGTCGGCAGCGCCTGCAAAGGCCGCCCGCAAGGGCCTGGACAAATCCCACTACCTTTATATGGCCGTCATTGCCGCCGTGATCCTGGGCGCCGTCGTCGGTCTGCTTTTCCCGGAGGTCGGCAAATCGCTGAAGCCGCTTGGCGACGGCTTCATCAAGCTCATCAAGATGATGATCGCACCGATCATCTTCTGCACCATCGTCCTGGGCATCGGCTCCATCGCCAAGGCCGCAACGGTCGGCAAGGTGGGTGGCCTGGCATTGGGCTATTTTGTGGTCATGTCCACCTTCGCCTTGGCCATCGGCCTGGTGGTGGGCAACCTGATCCACCCGGGTGAGGGCCTCAAACTGACGCCTTACGATCCCACCACGAAGGCTGCCACTGACAGTACTGTGGACTTCCTGCTGGGGATTATCCCTGGCGACATTCCGGTACTGCCCACGCTTCTTGCCGCGATTCTTGTCGGTTTCGCCCTGCAGAAGATGGGACCCCAAGGGGCCCCGATCCTTAAGGCAATCAGCCACGGCCAGTCTTTGGTATTCCGTATCCTGATCATGATTATGTGGATCGCGCCGGTGGGTGCCTTCGGCGCCATCGCCGCTGTGGTCGGTGCCACCGGCTTTCAGGCGATTGTCAGCATGTTCACGCTGATGGTGGCGTTCTACATCACCTGTGCACTGTTCATCGTGGTCATCCTTGGCGGAATCCTGCAGGTGGTTGCCGGCGTCAGTATCTTCAAGCTGATGAAGTACCTGGCCCGCGAGTACCTCCTGATCTTCTCCACCTCATCGTCCGAGGCAGCCCTGCCGCGCCTGATCGCAAAGATGGAACACCTGGGCGTCTCCAAGCCCGTTGTTGGCGTCACGGTTCCCACCGGTTACTCGTTCAACCTGGACGGTACAGCCATCTACCTGACCATGGCATCCCTGTTCGTGGCCAACGCCATGGGCACGCCGCTGGACCTTGGCGCGCAGATTTCCTTGCTGATCTTCATGATCATTGCGTCCAAGGGTGCCGCTGGCGTCAGCGGTGCCGGCTTGGCCACCCTGGCCGCGGGGCTCCAGGCGCACGCGCCCCAACTGCTGGGGGGCGTAGGCATGATTGTGGGCATCGACCGCTTTATGTCCGAGGCGCGGGCCCTGACGAACTTCACCGGCAACGCAGTGGCCACCATCCTGATCGGTACCTGGGTCAAGGAAATTGACAGCAAGCAGGTCGGCGAAGTCCTCTCGGGCCGGGCTCCCTTCGACGAGAAGACCATGGTGGCAGGCCATGGCGGGCCCGTGGCCGAGCCGGCCACGGCGCCGTCGCTGGCCAACGCCTAGGCATGGCCGGATCTTCCTGAAAACGCTGCGAACCGCCCGCACAGCCACGGCTGAGCGGGCGGTTCCTGCGTGCGCCGGCATAAACCTTCGACCTCTACCA
>DATCNU010000111.1:0-57577 GCA_036565085.1 Arthrobacter sp. | reverse complement strand
GGGCGCCGCCGTCATCGGCGCCCTGCGCGCCGTCGTCGAAGGCCCGGGGACTGACCGGTTCCTGTCGCCGGAACTGGAGACGGCTGACCGGCTGGTTGCGTCCGGTGAAGTGCGGGCAGCAGCCGAATCCGCCGTCGGGATCCTGGCCTGAGGGGGAAATAAGTTCAACACCGAGGTGGGTTAGGGGCGTGCCTCCAAATATGTGGCGACACGAACAATTGGGCCGCGGGAAGTGTAGTAGAACTGAAGGTGCAGTGAAAGTCACATCAACGAGGCTGTGACGCAGAATGTATACAAAGGGGTAGAAGTTCAAATGAAAGCACGTGGCGCAGTCCTGTCGAGGCGCAATGCCCATTCGGCCGCCATCTCAAATTGGGGAACACTCCATGCCGGGGATCAGGTGGAAATCATCAAACACGCGCACGTCATTGCAGCAGGTGACGTGGAAGAAGTGTCGCAGAGCGGGAATGTGCTGTGGCTGGCTCCGGCAGATCCTGCTGGTTTGTCCGGCCCTGCTGGTCCGGCTGAAAGGCGGCTCTTCCTTAAATCCGACGGAGTGCAGGTTCGCCGCGCAAACCACCACTGAGGATGAGCTGACCCTGAGATAGATCCAAACGCAAAGAAGTCCCCGTCTTCCGTTGCTTTCCTCGCGGAGGGAGTGCCGGAGGGCGGGGACATCTGCGCGTGCGGAGTGCTACGCGGCGATGTTCTCGTATGTCTCGCCGAAGGGCACTGATTCGTCCAGGGCCACGGTGTAGTGACCTGGGTGCACCCGGGTCACAAGGATGCCGCAGGCGGCGACCTTGGCGGCGGTCTGGATCAGCGCGGCAACGGCGTTCTCCAGCCCTTCGTGCATCTCGTCCGCTGTGGAAAACTGCAGGTCAATGGACGGGAGTTCTGCGGTCTCTGCGGTAGGCAAAGCGACCGCGGGACGTTCCAATGTAGCTGTATTCATGTGATGGACTTTCTCTGGTTCGTGCCGGAGGGCTTCCCCAGTCTACCGTGTTGCTGGATGTCATATGACTTTTAGTGCGGGCCGGAGTGTGCTAGGGGGCTCCCAAGCGCCTGCCCGCATCACTTCAGGCTTCCCATGGCTACCCCTGAACGCCAGTAGCGCTGCATCGCAATCATCAGGATCACCATGGGAATGGTGGCCACCAGGGAGCCCGTGATGACCAGCCCGGTGAGGTCTACCGTGGAATCCGTCCCGCGCTGGAGCCACGAGTACAGGCCGAGCATGACCGGCCATTTGTCGGCACCGCGCAGGTAGACCAAAGGCCCGAAAAAGCCGTTCCAGGAGCCCACGAAATGCAGCAGGAAGATTGTGGCGCCTGCGGTGGTCATGAGCCTGGAGGAAATCTGGAAGAAGATGCGGTATTCGCCGGCGCCGTCGATCCGAGCCGCTTCCAGGAGTTCGCCCGGTACAGCGCCTTCGGCGTATATCTTGGCAAGGTAGACCGCGAACGGGCTGAAGAATGCCGGGATGATCATCGCCCACACCGTGTCGTACATTCCTATCTGCACAAAGAGCAAATAGGAGGGAATGGTGAGCAGGGCGCCCGGAATGAGGAACGATCCGATGATAAAGCCCATGGTTGTTCCCCGGCCTCGGAACGCGTACATCGCCAGTCCGTAACCTGCCGCCATGGAAACGACTGTGTGGCCTATGGAGCTGGCAAAAGCATAGAGCAGAGAGTTCCACAGCCAAGTTCCAAAGATGCCGTCCTGGTAGGTGAAGAGCGAGGCCAGGTTGTCGAACAGCTTGAAGTCCGCAAACCACATCGCGTCGGTGGTGTAGAGGTCCTCCTTGGACTTTGTGGCCGAAACCACCAGCCACCACGCGGGCCCCACGGAGTAGAGGGCAAACAGGACCAGGCCAACGAGGACTATCCAGCTTGATCTTCCCCGCTTGCCCGAAAGCTCGGAGGGATCGTCGTTGTCCATGGACCTGAGCTGCCGTTTGCGAAGGCGCAGGGCCTTGAGCTCAACGTTGCGGGTGGGCCTCTTCGTGTCCGGGGCTTTCGGCAGCGATGAAGTGATTGTCATGATTCGACCTTGTTTGTCAGGCGGTAGATGATCACCGACGCGGCCCCGACCACCGCAGCCAGGATGATGGACAGAGCGGCCGCGTAGTTCAGGTTGCCCACCTGGAACGCCTGGTTGTAGATGACCATGCTGGGCGTGAAGTCCTTGGTGATGGATTCGGGCGAAATGGACCGGAAGAGGGTTGGTTCATTGAAGATCTGGAGCGTGCCGATAATCGACAGGAGGCCGGTCAGGACCAATGACCCCCGGACGTAGGGAACCTTGATGGACATGGCTATCCGGAATTCCGATGCTCCATCCACCCTGGCGGCATCGAAGATTTCGCGTGGCACGGCCTGTAATGCGCCGAAGAGGATCAGCATGTTGAAGCCGATGGAGCCCCAGAGGGCCAGGTTGCCTATCGATACCCAGATCATGCTGCTGGCGAAGAAGTCGGTATTCACCCCGAACAGGCCGAAAAAGGGCTTGAGGGGTCCCACCACAGGGCTGTACAGGTAGAGCCAGATCATGATGGCCACAATTCCGGGGATCATGTACGGGATCAGAAGAACCAGCCGGAACCTGTTGGCCACCCGGCGCTTCACGGCGTCGATCAGCAGCGCCAACGCGAGGCTGATGAGCTGAATGATGGGGACGATCACGACGGCGTAGACACTCACCCGGAGCATGGAACTCCAGAACACCGGGTCCACGATTCCGCGGGCGAAGTTGTCAGTGCCGGTGAAGCTGACCGTGGCCGCCCCGAAACCGAGGCCGGAGGTCTTGGCCGCGAAGAGGCTTTGGCCTAGTCCGACCACCATGGGCAGGAGCGTGAACACCGCGAATCCGGCAACGAACGGCCAGGTGAAAGACGCGCCCTTGATGCGCTGCACCGTACGCCACGAAAGCCGGGGAGACGCGGAGGCACCTGCCCGTGCCTGCCTGGAGGGCTTCTGCTCTCTGCCGTCCAGGCTCTTACGGACTTCTAATCTGGAAGACATCCGCGTCTCCTCTCTGTTGCGGATCTCCGAAGAGAACCGGATGGTTACTGGCTGACCTCGTATTTGATGCCCTTGGAGTCAAGGTCCTTCACGATGAAGGCCTGGACGTTTGCCATCGCCTGCTTGAGGGTGATCTGTTTGGCCATGGCCTTGCCCCACTGGTCCTGCATTTCGGGGAACCAGGCGTCGTAATCCGGACCGCGTTCAAACTTGCCGACGGCGGCGTTCTGGGCTTTCGCTATGACGGCGCCAACTTCGGCGGCGGGCTGGGATCCGAAAAGCTTGTCCGGGACAACGTCCGATGTGTAGGTGGACACATCGGCAAGGTGTGTGGGAACGCCCACCGAACCCGTCTTCTTGTTCCTTCCGGCCTCCATGGCGTCTTTCGACGTGGCGGCCCAGTTCAGGTACTCGACGGCGGCGGCGGGATGTTCACAGCCGACGGGCACGAAGCCCGGATCGGCCACGCCGGAGCTCACAAACTGCGTTGCGCCCTTGAACTGCGGGACATCAACTGCCTGCCACTGTCCCAGGGATGCCTTAAAGTTTGTCTGGTAGCCGGTCATGGACCACCACGCCAGGGGCACGGTGGCGAGTTGGCCGCTGTCAAAGTAGGAGTACAGCGCTGGCTTGTCCTTGTACGTCTGGTGGGCTACCAGGTCGTTGTCCACCAACTGCTGGATGACGTCCGCCGCCTTCATGGTCGCCGCATCCTGGAGGTTGACCTTCCACTTGTCGCCGTCGATCGCGAACCAGCTGGCGCCGGCCTGCTGGGACATTTGCAGGAGGGTTGAAGGGTCTTCTCCGGCGAGGTTGATGACGGTGACGCCATGGGTCTTCAGCGCCTTGCCCACCGTGACAAAGTCTTCCCAGGTTTTCGGAACGGCCAGCCCGTACTTGTCGTAGACGGCCTTGTTGGCCATCATGAACGTGGCCGACGGGCCTGCTGGGAAGCCGAAGAACTTGCCATCCACCTGGGCCGCAGATTGGGCGCCCTTGCTGTACGTGCTCTTGATGGGGTCAACGTACTGGGTGATGTCCTGGGCCCAGCCGTTGACGAGTGCGGTGGTGATGGGTCCGGTCCCGGGCATGAAGCAGGGAATGTCCTTCTTCGATTCCATGACATTCCGGAAGTTAGTCTGGGTGGCAGTGTTGCTTGCCTGGAGCACGTAGTGGACCTTGATTTTGTCGTGGCTGGCATTGAAGGCGTCAACAACGTGCTGCGTGGCCTCCGCATCCCAGCCCCAGACGTCAATCGTTACCGGGCCGGCTTCCGCCGCAGGAGCCGGCGCTGCCGCGCTTCCGCATCCGGCCAAGAGGCCGAGTGCTGCGACCGCGGCGGATATTGACAGCGCTTTCCTCTTGATGGTTTTCGTGCTCATCTGTTCACTTCCTTGTGGTGGGTCTTGCGTCGGGAGCCTTATGCGGGGACGGCCTGGCCCTGTCGCGCCGGGCGCCACAGGGAGGTAACTGTCTGGTGGGCGCCCGGGACCGTTTCAGCCGTCCGGATGCCATCTGAGGAAAACGTTATCCCCGCGGTTTGATAATGCCATGCGGGTGGCCCGACATTCAAGACTTTGGGGTTGCTTTTCTTTTCCGCGGCGCCGATCGGCCTGTTGTCAGGGAAAGCGTTATCCAAATTAGGCCGCCTCATCGGACCCAAACGCAGAAGAATCCTGGGCTTGTCCGCAGTACCGGCCCGTGAAGGCGGGGACCTGCGGGCAAGCCCAGGATTCGCTGTGTGGAGCGGAGCCTCAGCCTTCCATGCCGGCCTTGACCGCCAGTACCGGGCAGGACGCTTCGAGCAGGATTCGCTGGGCCGTGCTGCCCATGATCAGCTTGCCCACCGGGGTCCGGCGGCGCAGCCCGATCACAATCAGCTCGGCACCGTGATCGTCTGCCGCTTCCAGGACCTCATTCGCGGCATCATGGCCGCGGACCGGCTGGAGGATGACATGCTCCCTGCAGACGGCCGACGGCGATCTCTCGGCGGCCGAAGTGGCCGTCCAGCTGGGCACGTCGAGGGTGAGCGCACGCCGCTTCCTTGAATATCTGCACGATGAAGGGGCGCTGGCGGTCCGGCTGAAGTACGGCGTGGGGCGCCCCGAACGCCGGTACGTCCTCAAAGGCGTGCAAGGCTAACGCAGCAGGGTGTTCACCAGCCGCGCGGCAACCTTGGCGGTCCGCCCGTCGATGTCGAGGTCCGGGTTCAGCTCGGCCACGTCCACGTGCAGCAGCTTCCCGCTTTCCACGACCTGCCGGCAGACTGCACTGATGATGGGCAGCGGCACACCGTAGGCCGCCGGCGCGCTGACCCCGGGAGCCACTGAGGCCGGCAGTACGTCAAGGTCGATGGTCAGGTACAGCACGTCGAGCCTGCCGATGAATTCCGCCACGAAGCTCCGCACGCGCTCCGCCGTGCAGTCCTCGTCCAGAAGGTATTTGACGCCCAGCCGCTCGGCGGTGCTGAACAGGGACCGGGTGTTGTTCGGCTCGGAAATCCCGACGACGGCGTACCGGAATTCGCGCCCCGCGGCAGCTTCCGCTTCGGCCATCTGGAGGAACGGCGTACCCGAAGTGGGCTGCGGCGCCTCGCGGAGGTCAAAGTGGGCATCCAGGTTCAGGACGCCCAGCCGCATACCGCCGCGCACTGCCTCCGAGCCGGCGATTCCCAGGTAACTGGCGAACGCGGTCTCGTGCCCCCCGCCCAGCACCACGGTGAGCCGGCCGGCGTCGAGCATGGAGGTGATGGCGAGGCCGGCACGCGCCTGCCCTGCCTCCATCGCCCCGCCGCGCACCGCCACATCCCCGGCGTCGGACACGGCACGGTCCAGGTGGAACGCCAGCGGACCCAAAGCGGCCCGGAGGGCCGCCGGGGCCGAGGCAGCGCCGGGCCGGCCCTTGTTCCGCCGGACCCCTTCATCGCTTGCGAAGCCCAGGAGCACCGCCGGCCGCGACGGGCCATGGGCCGTTGCGCGAAGGGAGGCAGGGGCCGCGGCGCCGTCCGTCCCGGGCGTATACCGGGATACCGCCTGCCACCAGCGGCGGTACTCGCCGCCGTCGCCGTCGAACCTCCCCGTCCACGGCTGCGGAGGGACATCGACGGTGAGGGCGGGGAAAGCCATGTTCCAACCTCACCGCATGCCCGCGGCAAAAGCCAGCGGCGCCGGCGTCGTCCTGTCTGGAATACCGGAATCCACCCTCAAACGCGGAGCGCCGATGGCAGGTGCCCTAGTGCATCCCGAGTGCGGACTCGATGGTTCCCACCGAGAAGAAGAGCAGGAACGCGGCGGCTACGGCCCACATCAGCGGGTGGATGTCACGCATCCTCCCCTGCACCGTGCGGATCAGGACGTAGGCGATGAAGCCGGCGCCCAGGCCGTTCGCGATCGAGTACGTGAACGGCATCAGCGTGAAGGTCAGGAACGCCGGGATGCCGATTCCCCAGTCCTGCCAGTCGATCTTCCCCACCTGGGACACCATCATGAAGCCCACCACTACCAGGGCGGGAGCCACCGCTTCGAACGGGACGAGGTTGATGAGCGGGGTGAAGAACATGGCCACGAGGAACAGCAGGCCGGTGACGATTGATGCCACTCCCGTCCGGGCGCCCTCGCCGATGCCGGCGCCTGACTCCACATAGATCTGATTGGAGGAGACCGACGCTCCGCCACCCAGGATGGCGCCCAGGGCGTCCACCTGGAGCACACGGTGTTGCCGTGCTTGTCCACCGTTCCTGCCTCGTTGGCCAGGCCGACCATGGTGCCCATCGCATCGAAGAAGATACTCAGCAGGATCACAAAAGCCAGCAGCGTGGCCGCCACGAAACCCAGGTGCCCGAAGGCGCCGAAGGGGCTGGCCTTGCCGATCAGGGACAGATCCGGAGCGGCCCAGCCAGTGAACTGTGGCGCCACCAGCGACCAGCCCTGGGGGTTGAAAGGCTTATCCTTTTGGACGCTGGGGCCGATCCTGAGCGTCAATTCCAGGATGACGGAGATGAAGGTGGACGTGATGATGCCGATCAGGATCGCTCCCTTGACCTTGCGGACCACCAAGGCGATGGTCAGGACCAGGCCGAAGACAAACACCGCGGTGGGCCAGCCCAGGAGCTTGCCGTCGAAACCCAGGCCCACCGGCACGGTGGTGCCGGCCGCATCGGGGACGCGGCGGACGAAGCCGACGTTGACCAGCCCGATCAGGGCGATAAACAGGCCGATGCCCACCACAATGGCTGTCTTGAGGCCTTCCGGGACTGCCTTGAAGACGGCGGTCCGGAAGCCCGTGAGGACCAGGATCAGCATGGTGACTCCGGAAAGCACCACCAGGCCCATCATGTCCGGCCAGCTGAGCCCTGGGTTGGTTGCCACCGTCACGGCCACAAAGGCATTGACACCCAGACCGGTTGCCAGCGCGAAGGGATGCCGTCCCCAGGCCCCCATCAGGATGGTGAGGACACCGGCCACGAGTGCCGTTACTGCGGCCACGGCGGTGAAGCCGAGAGTGGTGCCACTGGAGTCGGCTCCGGAGAGGATGAGCGGGTTGAGCACCACGATGTAGCTCATGGCAAAGAAGGTTGCGAACCCGCCGCGGATTTCGCGGGAGAGGTTGGACCCCCGGTCGGTGACCTTGAAGTTTCGGTCCAGTGCAGAGCCTTGCTTAAGCATGAGTCCTCCGGGGGAGTCTTTGGGGATACCGGAATCCTATGGGGCGCCGAGGAAGGAACCCGGCAAATTCGCCTACTCTGTAAGGAAGCCAACACAAGGAGCAGCCACGCATGCGTTCCCTCCGCCGTCTGTTGCTGAGCGTTGTGCTCGGAACAGCCGTTCTCGCCGCCGCAACCCTCGGGATGGCCGGTCCGGCCTCCGCGCATGACTCAGCCGAATCCAGCAGCCCCGCCCCCGGGGCCGTTGTGGCGACGCCACCGCAAAAAGTGTCTGTCACCTTCACCAACAACCCGCTGGGCATCGGCGCGCAATTCTCCGTCAAGGATGCCGCTGGCAAGGAGTGGGCGGACGGCGCCGTCGACATCGTGGACAACGTGGCCTCCCAGAAGCTCAAGGCCGGCGCGCCCGCAGGCAAGTACACGGTCACCTGGCGCGTGGCCAGCTCGGATTCCCACCCCATCGAGGGGACGTTTGGCTTTACGGCGACCGCAGCGGCTGAGGGAGCGCCGGGCGCCGTACCGTCGGCCGGTCCGACGGCGTCGGCGGCAGTTCCGGGCATGGGAACCGCCCAGCCGGGAACCACCGAGACGCCCGCTCCGGTTGCGGATGCGTCGCAGCCCTTTCCCTGGAGCCTGGTGCTCTTTGCCGGCGTGGCAATCGGGTTGGTAGTGGCCATCGGCCTGCTGGCGAAGCGCCGCCTGGCCGATGGCAGTGAAGAAGCAGATGAGGAAACAAGCTGAACTCATCAGTTGGGGCCAGCCAGTTGAACCAGCCAGTTGCACCCAGCCGGAGGACCTGAACCTAACCGGGCAGAATGGCGAAGCTTCCCGTCAGGATGGTGGGAGCGCTCTCCGGATTGACCTTGGCGGAAATCGCCTGGCCCACCGTTTTTGCCTGCCGGAGCACCTCCTTGGGGGAGGGTGTAATGAGGTCACCCACCCCCACGAGGTAGATGCCGATGGCACGCATCGCGGACGCCAGGTTGCGTCCCACTGTGATGCCGAGGTCGCTGAGCATTCGCCGCAGCTGGCTGTGCGCGCAGCGGGTCAGCACAATGTGGTCGGCCAGCAGGATGCCTGTGGGCGTACGGACTTCCCATTTGCGGCCGGCCGGTTCACCGGAAAGGTCGTCGGGCGAACCGCCCACCATCGTCAGCTGGATGGCCCGTGTGGTGTTGCGTACATCCATGCCGTGGCTCGCCGCATAGATGCGCAGGTGGCGGAGGATTTCGTTCCGCTCCCGGAGGGAGTCGGAGTCTGCTGCATCGCAGCGCTGGAGTGAGGCTGTGTTGGCCGGTTGGCCGGCGCCCAGAATGTCGAGTCCGTCCACCACGATGGAGTCCACGCCCCGCCGCCGAAGTTCTGCGGCCACGGCCAGGCCGGACAGGCCTGTGCCAATGACCACCGTGGTGGTCTGTTCGGTCCCGCCGTTCACAGGCATGCTTGACACTACAGTTTTCCTCCTTCGAAGCAGTCGGCTAATGCGGGCATCGTTGTCCCGCACGCGTTCCGTTACCCCCAAAGTGCGGCCGCAGTATCTGGCCGGCGTGTGTTCTGACACCAACAACCCGGACCAGCGATGCCTCGAAGACTACAGAACAATTATTGACATGGATAGCCCAAACCCAAACATTCCCAACGGAATGTTCACGCTCTCATCCGCGACATGACGGCCTGTGGATAACTCCTTGCTATGTGTCCGCGGACCGAGAATAGTGAGAAGTGGAGGCGGACCTTCCTGCCGGCGGGCGCGGAGGCGGCACGTGGCTGCATAGGCGCATGCGCGGGGAACGGGTCCGCTTCTGGCAGAATAGCCGCAACATCAGGCAGTATCGCGAGGAGGCGACCCAATGGGCGCAGGAGAGACGCATCCGGACCGGGAACGGGACGGCGGCCGCAATTCTGCCGCTCCCCGGGGGATCGTTGTCGGAGTGGACGGTTCGGACCATGGCCAGTGCGCCCTCGTCTGGGCAGCCCGCGAGGCCGAGCGCCGGCGCCGCCCGCTGCATATCGTGACGGCATACTCTGTCCCGATCTTTGCCGCCTCCGGGCTGGACGGCGGCTACGCCACCGTGGACGATTCGGTCATCCGGGAGGGCGCTGAGGCGATCATCAAACAGGCCCTGGACAAGGTGTCCGGCTACAACATCGACGTCGATGCCTCCGTTGAGAACGGTGATGCCTCCGGTGTGCTGCTGGAGATGTCGGAGACAGCCGAACTTCTGGTCTTCGGCACGCGGGGCCGGGGCGGTTTTGTGGGCCGCCTTCTGGGCTCCGTGAGCAGCGCCCTGCCGGCCCACGCAAAGTGTCCCACCGTGACTGTCCCGCTGATCTGTTCGGACCGGCTGGGCGAAACCACCGAGGATAAGCGGATCAAGGCCGAACAGGCAAGGTCCGGGCACCAGCGGGTGGAGAACGTGGTCGTGGTGGGCGTGGACGGCTCGGAGCAGGCACGGGTGGCCGTCCTGGAGGCTGCCGCCGAGGCAGAGCGGCTGGGCGCAACGCTGCGCGTGGTCTGCGCGGTCCCGCAGTACAGTGGTTCGCTGGCATGGGTTCCCGCACCCATGGACCGCAAGGCATTGTTCGCTGACATCCGGATGCAGCTGGATGCCGGAATGACCTGGCTCAAGAGCCACTTCCCCAACCTTCCCATGGAGTCAGAACTGAGGGACGGCTCGCCCGTGGAAGTGCTGGTGGAGGCCAGCCGGCACGTGGAGCTGGTGGTGGTGGGAACCCGGGGGCGTGGCGGATTCGCCGGCATGCTTCTCGGATCCACCTCCGACGGCGTCCTTCACCACGCCAAGGGCCCGGTCCTGGTGGTGCCGGACCGTGAAGATCCGCGGCTGGCTGACAGGGCCAGTTTCGGCCCCATCCTCGGCGCCGCCTAACCTCCCCCCTCACCACCAGGAGAGGTGCCATGCCGGAGTCCACCGCAGCGCCTGATGATTCTGCAGCATCTGACGGTTCCGAGCGCGCGCCGGGGGAAGCACCCCAGGGTCGCGCAATGGAGGAGGGGACGCTGGTCCTTGAGTTGGGCCGCGCCAACGCCGGGCTGGTGCTGCTGGTGGGCGGCAAGGCCGCGAACCTGGGCGAACTGGTGACCGGCGCGCTGCCCGTTCCCGGCGGCTTCTGCCTCACCACCGACGCTTACCGGCGGGCCACCTCCGGAATCCCTGTCGTTGCCGGACCCCTCAGCGAAGTGATCCATGCGCTGGGGTCCACCCCGCCCGATCGGCTGCCGGAACTGGCGGCCCTGGCCGGCCGGGCAAGGGACATCATCCACGGTGCGGTCATCCCGCCCGCCATTGCCTCTGCCGTGAACGAAGCTTATGCGGCGCTGGGGACGGACGTCCCGGTTGCGGTGAGGTCTTCGGCGACTGCCGAGGACCTTCCGTTCGCAAGCTTCGCCGGGCAGCAGGATACTTACCTCAATGTCGTGGGCGCCCACGCCGTGCTGGAGGCCGTAAAGGATTGCTGGGCCTCTCTCTGGACTGACCGTGCCGTCACGTACCGGGCAAAACGTGGGATCGATCCGGCGGCCGTGGCGCTCGCCGTCGTCGTCGAACGGATGGTGGACGCTGCGGCGGCAGGCGTGATGTTCACCGCCAACCCGGTTACGGGCCGCCGGCAGCAGGCCGTGATTGATGCCAGCCCGGGGCTGGGCGAGGCGGTCGTCTCCGGAGCGGTCAACCCGGACCACTTTGTGGCGGACCCGGTCTCGGGGCGCGTCCTGGAACGGCGGCTCGGGGATAAGCGATTGCTGGTCAGGCCGCTGCCCGGCGGCGGGACGGAGACGGTCCAGGTTCCCGATGCCGGCGCCGACGCCTGCCTGACCGACCGGCAGGTGGCCGAACTGGCCGCCCTTGGCCTGCGGGCGGAAAGACTTTTCGGCTCTCCCCAGGACCTTGAATGGGCCATAGACCGCGACGGCGGGATGTGGCTCACCCAGTCACGCCCCGTCACGACGTTGTACCCGATACCCGAGCGGGCTTCCGCAGCAGACGGCACCCGCGTCTACCTGTGCTTCAGCCTCGCCCAGGGCCTCACCCGGCCCATCACGCCCATGGGCCTGGCTGCACTGCGTCTCGTTGCCTCATCCGTGGCGCGGACCGCCCGGTTCGACGTGCCCGAGCCGCGCAAGGGGCCCTCCGCTTATGCCGAGGCCGGCCAACGCATCTACATCGACTTGACCGCCGCGGCCCGCAGCAGCACCGGACGGCGGATCGTTCCCCGGTTTTTTGACGTGATGGAGGCCCGCTCCGCCACTGTGCTGCGCCGGGTCTTCGAGGATCCCAGATTTTCCGTGACCCGAAAGACCCCGCTGGGCCTTCTCCGGCACGTGGTCCCCGCGGCAGTGCGGGCCGGGGTTCCCGAGACGCTGCTCCGTGCCCTGTTCCGGCCGGATGCGGCGCTGCGGAGGCTGAACCGCTTCTCCAGTGAATTCGGCAGCTCACTGGAAATGCCGGCGAACGCCACCGCCGCCGAACGCCTCGACCATGCCGAGCACCTCCTGGGCGCCCGCCTGTTTGCCATCGTGCCGGCTACCCTTCCCCTCGCGGCACTGGGATTCGCCATGCTGGCGCTGGCAGGGAGGCTGCTGGGCCCGGGCCGGAGCCGATGGGATGACCTTCAGCCGGTGCTCCGCGGGCTGCCCAACAACGTGACCACCGAGATGGACCTGGAATTGTGGCGCCTCGCCACCGTGATTAAGGACGACGCCGAATCCCTCAGGGCCGTGACCGGCGAGGAACCCGCCATGGTGGCGGCGTGGTTCAACGCGGGGCAATTGCCCGTGGTCCTGCAAGCGGGGCTGGAACGCTTTATGCAACGCTACGGGCACCGGGCGGTGGCGGAGATCGATGTGGGGATGCCGCGCTGGTCGGACGATCCCACCCACATCCTGGGCGTCCTGGCCAACTACCTTCGGCTGGAGAACCCCGCGCTTGCTCCCGACGTCCAGTTCAGCAAGGCCGTGGAGGACGCAGAGGCGCAGGCGCGGCGGCTCGTGGCGGATGCGACGGCCCGGGGCCGGGTCCGCGGAGCCCTGGTGCGGGCCGCCTTGCGGCGGGCCCGGATCTTCGCCGGGCTCCGCGAGCTGCCCAAGTACGAGCTGGTGGTGGGGCTCGCCGAGGTGCGGAAGCAGCTGCGCCGGGTCGGGGAGGCGCTGGCGGCGGCCGGCACCATCGGACACGAGGACGACATCTTCTTCCTGGACCTCGCCGAAGCCCGTCAGGGACTGGCGGACGGAAGCGGCCTCCGCCACCTTGTCGAGCAGCGCCGGGAAGCTTATCTCCTGGAACTCGAACGCCGCCACGTGCCCCGCCTGCTGCTTTCCGACGGCACCGAACCGGAAGCGGTGCAGCCGGTTGGGGCTGTGATGACGGCAAACGGCTCACTCGCAGGGAGCCCGGCGTCAGCCGGTACCGTGACGGCGGTCGCCCGGGTCATCCTGGATCCCGTGGGAGCCCACCTGGAACCCGGCGAAATTCTGGTGGCCCCCTCCACCGACCCCGGCTGGACCCCGCTGTTCCTCACGGCCGGCGGCCTGGTCATGGAAATGGGCGGCCCCAATTCCCATGGAGCCGTGGTGGCGCGCGAGTATGGCATCCCGGCAGTAGTGGGCGTCCCGGACGCCACGCTGAGGCTTTCCACGGGCCAGAGGATCACGGTCGACGGCGGCGCCGGAACCATAGTGCCCGGGTAGAAAAGGTGCCGTCCCCGGAGGGGTGTGGACGGAGACCGGCAGGCGTAATCTGAATCCATGGGAGCAAATGACCATGGAGCGGGGCTGGCATGAGCCGTGCGTGGCTGCGGTGGATGCCCGCCGTGGCAGTACCTGCAGTGATAGCCGCCGGTGTGCTGGCGGGGTCCATTCCGGTGTGGGCAGGTAACCAGCTGCCCGAAAAGACCCCCGCGGAGGTCCTCGCCCTGCTGGCCTCCCACGGGACCACCTCTTTCTCAGGGACCCTGGAGCAGACTTCCGATCTTGGACTGCCTGAACTTCCGGACACCGGACCGGCGTCAGGACCTGCCTCCGCGGGCGGGGCGGCGTCAATAGCCGAGCTCCTCACAGGCCGTCACACCGCCCGGGTCTTCGTGGACGGAGCGGCCAAGGTGCGGATCCAGGTAGTGGACCGGCTGGCTGAACGGGACGTCATCCGGCGGGACGGCGACGTGTGGTTCTACACCTCAAAGGACAACACTGCCGCCCACCTCACGCTTCCCGCCATGGCCCGCGATGTGCCCCTCCCGCAGCAGGAAGCGCCTGCTGTTCCGACTCCGGATGAGCTGGCCAAGCGGCTCCTGGCTGCATTGGACAGTTCCACGAACGTGACGGTGGGGCCGGACGTCGAAGTTGCCGGGCGGACCGCCTACAACCTGGTCCTTGAGCCGCGGACCCATGGGACCCTGGTGGGGCGGGCTGCCATCGCCGTCGACGGCCAGACAGGCCTGCCGCTCAAGGTGTCCGTGACCGCGCGGGGCCACGCTGAGCCGGCTTTCCAGGAAGGTTTCACCACCCTGTCCCTCGGCGCTCCCGACGACTCGCTCTTTACCTTCGTTCCACCGCCCGGCGCCACCGTCAAGGAGGTACGGCTGCCCCCGCTGCCGCCCAGCCCTGTCACGCCCAGCCCTGTCACGCCGGACAAGGTGCCCGGCGCGGACTTGTCACGGGACGCGCCGGCCACGGCCGATACCCGCGGAACCAGGCCATCGGTGACGGGCAGCGGCTGGGAAACGGTCATCGGCATCCGGGCGGCGAAAGCCGGGCAGGGTTCTCTGTTGGGTGAATCCTTGCTAAAGGATCCGCTCCTGGCCCAGGCCGCCGTCGTCGTTCCTGGAGGTCGGCTGTTGTCCACGGCACTGGTCAACGTCCTGTTCACCGACGATGGCCGCGTCTTCATAGGAATGGTCCCGCCGGAGCGGTTGCAGGCTGCCGCCGCTGCGGCCCCGTGACGTTCCCGGCGCCCGAGGACGCCGTCCGAAAGGCCGCCCGGACCGAGCTGTCCGGGAACTGGACGTCCGGGCTGACCATTGAGACCAAGGGCCTGAGCAAACGGTTCGGCCATCAGTTGGCTGTCGACAGCATCGATCTCGCCGTGCCGCGCGGATCCGTGTTCGGGTTCCTGGGCCCCAACGGTTCCGGAAAAACCACCACCATCCGGATGATGCTGGGCCTCGCGGCCGCGTCGGCCGGCACCGTCAGCGTCCTCGGTCTGGAGATGCCGCAGCGGCTTCATGAGGTCCTGCCCCGGGTGGGGGCACTCGTGGAGGGGCCGGCGTTCTATCCCTTCCTCTCCGGCGCCGCCAACCTGCACCGGCTCGACGCCGCCGGCCGCCACGCGTCTCCCGCCACCCGGAAGGAGCGCGTGGGCCGTGCCCTGGAGCGGGTGGGACTGGCTCACGCGGCCGGTAAGCGGGTCCACGCATACTCTCTCGGCATGAAGCAGCGGCTTGGCATCGCCAATGCCCTGCTCTCCCCGCGGGAACTGCTGGTGCTGGACGAGCCCACCAACGGGCTGGATCCCCAGGGAACCAGGGAGGTGCGGAGCCTGGTCCGGTCCCTGGCTGCCGACGGCGCCACAGTCTTCGTTTCCAGCCACCTGCTGGCGGAGGTGGAGCAGATCTGCACGCACGCCGCCATCATGAGTGCCGGCCGGCTCGTGGCGCAGGGCCCGCTGGCCGAATTGCGCCAGTCCGGCGAAGCGCGGATCCGGCTGTTAACGCCCGACGCCGGGACGGCCTTCGAGGTACTGGTGCGGCTGGGGATGACTCCGGTTAAGGGGCGGCCGGAGGCTGATGGTGAAGTGGTCACCGCCGTAGCCGCGATGGCGCCCGCAGCCCCGGAGGCTGCCGGGTCAAAAAGGCATGCCGCGGCGAACGGCAGCGTGGCTCCCGAGGAGATTGTGGCCCTGCTGGTGGAGGCAGGCGTCCGGATCCGGGGCTTTGCGGTTGAGCGTGAGAGCCTTGAAGACCGCTTCGTTGCGCTGACGGGGGAGGGGTTCGACGTTGCCCAGTAGCCCTCCCGTCAGCGTCCCCGGCGTTCTCCCCGGCGGCCCTCCCGGCAAGGCCGGTTCGGAGCAGTCCGCAGCTTCGAGCCTGTCCCTCCTGGTATCCGAGCTGAAGGTCCTGTTCCAGCGCCGGCGGACGTGGGCGATGCTGCTGGCTTTGGCCGCGATACCGGTGCTGATCGCGGTCGCCGTCAGGCTGTCCTCGAGCGTCCCGGCAGGCAGGGGGCCGGCTTTCCTGGACAGGATCACCCAAAACGGACTCTTCGTGGCGGTCACGGCAATGCTGGTTTCCGTTCCGCTGTTCCTGCCCCTCACCATTGGGGTGGTGGCCGGGGACACCATTGCGGGGGAGGCGAGCCTGGGCACCCTGCGGTACCTGCTGGTGGCGCCAGCCGGACGGGTACGGCTGCTGCTGGTCAAGTATGCCGGCGTCCTGGCGTTTTGCCTGGCGGCGCCCGCTACAGTGGCGCTGGCCGGCGCTGCCATCGGAGGACTGTTCTTCCCCATCGGTGCGGTGACGCTTTTGTCAGGCGATGTCGTCCAGCCGCCGGAGGCTGCGCTCAGGCTCGTCCTGATCGTGGCCTACCTGTCGCTGTCCCTGGCCGGGCTTTCAGCCATAGGGCTTTTCCTCTCCACGCTCACTGTTGTGCCGGTCGGGGCGATGGCTGCCACGGTCGTGATGTCCGTGGTCTCACAGGTCCTGGACCAGCTTCCGCAGCTGGAATGGCTGCATCCGTGGCTGTTCACGCACTACTGGTTCGGCTTCGCGGACCTGCTGCGCCAGCCGGTGCTGTGGGACTCGTTCGCCAGCAGCGCGTTGCTGCAGGCAGGCTATGTTGCCGTGTTCGGTGCACTTGCGTACGGGAGGTTCATCACCAAGGACGTCCTGTCCTGATCTGCTGTCAGAGGTGCCGGGCCAGGGAGCGTCCCACCGTGCGCCCCGTGAAGATGCAGCCGCCAAGGAATGTGCCCTCCAGGGCGTTGTAGCCGTGCGCGCCGCCTCCTCCGAAGCCGGCCGCTTCGCCCGCGGCGTAGAGTCCGTGGATGAGTGTGCCGTCCTTGGCGAATGCCTGTCCGCTGAGGTCTGTTTGGATGCCGCCGAGGGTCTTGCGGGTGACGATATGCAGCTTCACGGCGATCAGGGGACCGGCCGCCGGGTCGAGGATCCTGTGTGGCTTCGCTGTCCTGAACAGCCTGTCGCCGAGATACCGCCGGCTGTTGTGGATGCCCATGACCTGGGCGTCTTTAGAGTATGGATTGGTCACCTCCGCGTCCCGCTGGATGATTTGGCGTTCCATTCCCCCGTAATCCAGCAACGGCTCATGGGTGAGATCGTTCATCCCGGCCACGAGGTCGCGGAGGTTCGCTGCGACGACGAAGTCCGCCCCTCTCTCCTTGAATGCTTCGACCGGGGGTGGCGCGCCGTGCCCGAGGCGGCTGGTGAGCATGAGCCTGAAGTCGCGGTTGGTGATGTCGGGGTTCTGCTCGGATCCGGAGAGGGCGAACTCCCGCTCGATGATCTTCTGGGTGAGGACGAACCAGGAATGGTCGTACTGGGCGATGTCGGGAGTGGCGCGAAGGAGCTTGAGCGTGCCGAGGGTGTCATACCCGGGAAATCCGGGCGCGGGCAGGCGCCTGCCCAGGGCGTCGAACCAGAGTGGCGAGGGGCCGGGGAGGATGCGGATGGCGTGGTCGGGCCAGATCGGGTTCCAGTTCCGGATGCCCTCGGTGTAGTGCCACATCCGGTCGCGGTTGACCAGGCGTACGCCTGCAGCGTCGGCGATGTCGAGCATCCGCCCGTCGACGTGGCGCGGCACCCCTGTGATCATGGTCGCGGGCGGGGTCCCCAAGCGCCCGGGCCACCACCTGCGTACCTGCTCGTGATTGCCGCCAATACCGCCGGTCGCGATGACCACCGCCTGTGCGGTCAGCTCGAAACCACCCACCTTGCGGCGGTTCGACGGGACGCCACGCGGTGCCGCATCCGGGGCGAGCACTGTCCCCTGTACTCCGACGACGGTGTTTCCGGAAAGGATGAGACCGTCCACCTGGTGGCGGAAATGGAATGCGACCTGCCCGTCCGCGGCCGCCGCCCGGGCTTTGTCGGCGAACGGTTCCGAAATGCCGGTGCCCGTTCCCCAAGGAACGTGGAACCGGGGCACCGAGTTTCCATGACCGCCCGCCCTGCCGTCGCCACGCTCGGCCCAGCCGACCAGCGGGGTGAACTTGACCCCTTGCTCCTGCAGCCAGGGCCGCTTGTCGCCGGCAGCGAATTCAACGTAGGCGCGGCCCCACTTCTGCGCCCATTCATCTTCGGGGAGGGCTCCGGTGAGGCGGTCCCATCCGGCGCTGCCCTGCCAGTCCTGCCAGGCCAGGTCGAATGAGTCCTTGACGCCAAACCGGCGCTGCATCGGGGTGTTGACCATGAAAATGCCGCCGAAGGACCAGTAGGCCTGGCCTCCGAGGTTGGCCGCGTTCTCCTGGTCGATGATCGCGACGCGTTTGCCCGCCCGGACCAGTTCGTTGGAGGCCACCAGGCCGGCAAGGCCCCCTCCGATGATGATCACATCTGCATCCATCCCCGTACTCCTCCTCTTGCAGCGGAACCCCGCACTGCTGATGCAGAACCCTGACAGGCGCCGTTTCTAGTAGCGCGCAGCGTACGGGTACAGCTGCATCCCCGCCATCCGGCTCAGCGGGGTAACCTCGATGCCCTGTTCCGGATTCAGAGCCTGGACCACCTGGCCGTTCCCGAGGTAGATCGCCACGTGGTAGAAGTTCGGTTCCGAACCCCACACCAGCAGGTCCCCGCGCTGCGCCTGGGACAGGGGTACATGGACCTGTGCGGAGGCGTACTGTTGCGAGGCCGTGCGCGGCAGGTACTTGCCGGCGGCGGCGAACGCGGCCTGCACCAGACCGGAGCAGTCAAAACCATAGGGGCCAGAGCCGCCCCACTGGTAGAAGTACGGCGCCCCAACTTTGGCCAAGGCGGCGGAGATGGCTGTCTCGTTGGTTGCTGCCGGCGACGGCGACGGCGCAACGGGTGCCGGGGCGGGAACCGGAGCGACTTGTGCCGGGACCGGGGCAATGGGTGCTGCCGAAACGGGTGCGGGGGCAGATGAGGGAGGCGCTGGTGCGGGAGCTGGGGCACCCTGCGCCGGGACGGCAGGCACAGGACTGCCTCCAGCGGGGCCAGCCACCGGTGCTGGCCCAGCCTGGTTCGACCCAGCCTGGTTCGATGGGGTGCCCTCCGATGCCGCAGCCGCCGTGACTGCGGCCAGACGGGCTTCCTCGCGCTGCCGGTCAAGGGCGTCGACACGTGCCGATTCCAAGGCAACCGTGGTGTTCCTGAGCTGCGCCAGCTGGTCCACGAGGACGGTCCGCTGCGCCTTGGCGTCCGCCACGGCCTTGACCTGGGCGGCGTTGGCTTGTTCGGCTTCTGTCTTGCGGGCTTCCGCACTCCTGGCCGCATCATCTGCAGCGCGGTTGGCGTCCTCTGCCGCGGACGTCAGGGATCTGGCTGCGGCAGCCGCCGCCTCGGCCGACTGGAAGGCCCGGCTGCGGCCCGCGGAAATGGCTTCCAGGGTTGCGGCCTGGGCCAGGACTTCCCCGCCGGCGCTCATGAACGTGCTGAGCGCCGGATTCATGCCGCCGTTGCGGTAAAGGTCCCCGGCGAGCTGGCCGACCTGCTTGCGGGTCCTGTCCTGCTCCAGCCCCGCCGCCTTCGCCTTTGCGGTGGCAACCGCTGCAGCCGACTGCCGGGCCTGCAACTCCACGAGGGCGTCGCTGTAGGAGTTGTTTGCCTGCAGCGCAAGGGCAAAGGTGGCCTGCTGGGCCTCGGCTGCATCTGCCAGGATGCGTTCGATCGTGGTGACCTCGGCCGCCGTCGCGCTTTCATTTGATTTTGCTGCGGCGATGTCTTCGGGCGAAGGCATGTCCGGCGAGGCTGGCCGCTGGACGGACTGTGCCTGTGACATTGACAATGACCTTGATAATGATGGCGGTGCTGCCTGGGCGGGCAAAGCGGACGTTCCGAAGAGTACGACGGCGGTACACAGCACGGCGGCCTTCCGGCCCATTCGGGTCAAACCCATTCGCAGAACCTCGCAGCGTCGTAAGGCTGGGGGAGCGAGGCCTGGTGTGTGGCGCAAGACGCCCCCTCTGCTGATCGCCCAGCAGTCCGAGGCTACGTGACACCGTGCACTTTGGCAACAAGAGTCACATGAATAACATAAACAACAAGAGTGTGATTTTGGAACATTTGCTGCGGCGTGTCGAAAAGCCGGACCTCGTTGTGGGGCCCTGGAAAACATTTGACGCATGAGGGGACCACGCCCTAGGCGTGCTGACGGGACTCGTGCTCCGAGTGGCTGGCGGGCTCCAGTTGGAATGTGCAGTGCCCGGTGTCGAAATGGGATCCCAGGCAGGCGGTGAGCTTGTCGAGAACCTGGTCGGCGCCGCGGGCGCTAAGCACCCCGTCCTCCACCACTACGTGCGCCGAAAACACGGGAACCCCGGAGGTGATGGTCCAGATGTGGATGTCATGGACGTCCACCACTCCCTCAACGGAGACAATGTGTTCGCGGATCATCTGCACCTCCACTCCCTTCGGGCTCGCTTCGAGCAGGACGTCCACGACGTCACACAGCAGGCTCCACGCCCGCGGCAGGATCATCAGGGCAATGAGCACGGAAGCGACGGTGTCCGCGGCCTCGAATCCTGTCGTGAGAATGACCACCGCTGCCACGATGACGGCGACCGAACCCAGCAGGTCGCCGAGCACTTCGAGGTAGGCGCCCCGGACGTTCACGCTCTCCCGGTGGGCGCCGCGAAGGATCAGCAGGGACACCAGGTTGGCCGCCGCGCCCAGGATGGCAGCGAAGAGCATGATGTCCGTATGGACTTCGGGAGCCGATCCGATGCGCCTGATGGCCTCGGTGAAGATCACCACCGAGACCACGATGAGGACCAGTGCGTTGGCCAGCGCCGCCAGCACCTCGGCCCGCTGGTACCCATATGTCCTCAGGTCGCTGGCCGGCCGCCCTGCTATCCACGATGCCAGGAGGGCAATGCTCACGCCGGCCGCGTCGGAGAGCATATGGCCAGCGTCTGCGAGCAGGGCAAGCGAACCGGAGAGGGCTGCGCCCACGACTTGGACTACCACCACCGTCAGGGTGATGGACAGGACGGCGATGAGCCGGTTGCGGTGGCGCCCGGTTGCCGTGATGCCGTGTGTGTGGCTGTGGTCGTGTCCCATGCCTACAAGGCTAGTCCCAGCCAAGCTCATGCAGCCGTTCGTCGCCGATACCGAAGTGGTGGGCCACTTCGTGGACGACAGTTACGGCCACTTCCCGGATCACCTCCTCGCGGGAGGCGCAGATCTCCAGGATGGGCAGGCGGAAGATGGTGATGCGGTCAGGGAGCGAGCCGGCGTCCCACCAGGAGTCCCGTTCGGTGAGCGGGACACCCTCGTAGAGTCCCAGCAGGACAGTCTCGGGGTCTTCGCCGGGCCCCGGCACATAGTCGTCCTCGATGAAAACAACTACGTTGTTCATGGTGTCGGCAACCGTGGCGGGTATCCGGCCCAAAGCGTCGCTGACCGCGGACTCGAACTCATCGGCGGACATGTCAAACGCGCCGGAATCGTGAGAGCCATCCGGGATGATGGGAAGTCCAGGCGGCAGGTTGGCAGGCATATTCCTGACTTTAGCCGGAACCGTGGCAGGCCGGGCCTGCCGAGGTCACCCGTCCTCAGGACCCCGGCTTCCCTCAGGACCCCGGCTTCGCCGGAGATCTGCGGCGCGTGAGGCCCACGCCCACCAAGCAGACAGCCCCTCCCGCCAGACCCCAGAAGGTAGGAACTTCGCCCAGGACCAGCCAGGAGATCACGATGGTTGTGCCTGGCACCAGATAGGTAGTGGCTGCCAGCTTGCCGGCGTCAATGAGGGACAAGGCATAGGCCCACGTGGTGAAGGCGATGGCCGTGGGGAAGACACCCAGGTACACAAGCCCCAAGGTAGCCGGTAACGGGGCCGCCTGCAGTTCGGACACCAGCTGGCCCGCGAAAGGGAGGCAGCAGACGGCGCCCACCATGATTCCGAACCACGTTGCCTGGGCCGCCGGGAATTTCCGCAGGACCGGCTTCTGGACAATGACGCTGACGGCGGCGAGCACGGCAGCGAGGAGGCAGAGCAGCACGCCCGCAACATCCGCCGTCGGACGCTGCCCCGCGCCGGGACCCGAACCACCCGATCCCAGCGCGATCACTGCGACGCCGCCGAAAGCGACCATGCTCCCGATGATCAGCCAACGGGGGAACCCCTCTTTGAGAACGATGCCGGCCATGACTGCGATAAGGATGGGGGAGACGTTGATCAGCATGGCGCTGGTTCCGGCGTCCAGCAAGTGTTCAGCGGCGTTCAGGGCCACGTTGTACCCTCCGAACCACATCACTCCGTACGCGAGGATGGGCCACCATTCGCCGCCCTGCGGAAGCTTCCTGCTTTTTCGCAGCTGCGGCAGTACCAGGGCGCCGAGCACGACGGCGGCGACCACCAGCCTTCCCAGCGTCAGGGACCCGGGGGAAAAGCTGGGGCCGATGGCCCGTATGCCAACGAAGGCGGAAGCCCAGAGCACCACGGTGACCACAACGGCTGTGACACCCAAGGCATTGACGGGGTTGCGTGCCGGAATCAGACCGGCCGATTCTGCGGAGCGGAGGGGAGCGGTTGCCATGCTGCCAATCTAGCCCTGGCCATGCGGGCATGGCTGGCGGAAATCGGCCACGTCTGGTCGAGTTTTTGCCAACGGACAGCGGGGCAGGCGAAGCTGCCGCGGAGGCCAGGCAGGCTAGCTTCCGGCTGCCCACTTCAGGAGCCGGTCCACGGGCCACGTGGTGATGATGCGCTCGGCGGGCACGTTGTTCCTGGCTGCCCGTTCCGCACCGTAACGGAGGAAGTCCAGCTGGCCTGGCGCGTGGGCGTCGCTGTCAATCGAGAACAGGCAGCCGGCGGCGAGGGCCAGCTGGATCAGGTCGTCAGGCGGATCCTGACGCTCGGGCCGTGAATTGATCTCCACCGCAACGTTGTATTCGGCGCAGGCGGCGAACACGTTCCCGGCATCGAATTCCGACGGCGGACGGGTGCCGCGGGATCCCTCTACGAGGCGGCCCGTGCAGTGGCCCAGCACGTTGGTGTGCGGATCGCGGACGCCCTTGAGCATCCGCTCGGTCATGATGGTCCGGTCGGAGCGGAGCTTGGAGTGGACGCTCGCCACGACAATGTCCAGCCGGTCCAGCAGTTCCGGCTCCTGGTCCAGCTCCCCGGACTCCAGGATGTCAACTTCAATCCCGGTCAGGAGCCGGAAGCCGTTGCTGCCCGTTGTGCCGCCGCGTGGACCAGCAGTATTGATGGCAGCCACAACGTCAAGCTGTTCAGCCAGCCGCTCCGCACTGAGGCCGTTGGCAACTTTCAGGTTTGGCGAGTGGTCTGTCAGGGCCAGGTACTCGTGTCCCAGGAGGTGGGCGGTGTCAGCCATCAGGGAAATGGGGGAACCGCCGTCGGACCAGTCGCTGTGGCTGTGGAGGTCACCGCGGAGTGCCGAGTGGAGCTCCCCGCCGCCCTCCGCAAGTGGTGCGACGTTGCGCTGGCGCAGGTCTTCAAGGTAGTCGGGGACAACGCCGTCCAGTGCCTGGCGGATCACCTGGTAGGTTCTTTCCCCGATTCCCTTCATGCGCTTGAGCCGGCCGTCTCCGGCCCGCGCCTCAAGTTCGCCGGGCTCCAAGTGGCTGACGATCTCGGCCGCTCTGCGGAACGCCTGCACCTTGAAGGTGGCGGCCCGCCCGCGTTCCAGCCAGAAGGCGATCTCATTGAGCGCGTCAGCTGCATCCATCTGTCCATCTTCGCTGCTTCCTGGTGCTTTGTTCAGGGGGCCCGCATGCCGATTTTGGATAATTCCGGCCGAAGCCCTATAGTTTTAGAGTCCAGTTCGGAGGAACAGCAAAGGACAAAAGACTGAAAGCCTCGGCTGGAAGCCTTTTATTTTGCTCCGAACGGGTTCTGGCCCCCATCGTCTAGCGGCCTAGGACACCGCCCTTTCACGGCGGCGGCACGGGTTCGAATCCCGTTGGGGGTACGCAAGGAACTGGTCAGGCAGGCTGGAAACGTCTGGTAGGCTGGAAGCCTTGAAAAAACGCGGTAGCGATACTGTGGAAGCAAGAAAAGCAAGGCCCTGTAGCGCAGTTGGTTAGCGCGCCGCCCTGTCACGGCGGAGGTCGCGGGTTCAAGTCCCGTCAGGGTCGCTCTGATTGCCGGAAGAAAATCCGGCTGTCATGGTGACTAGTCACCTAGGCTCTGTAGCTCAGTTGGTAGAGCGTTCGACTGAAAATCGAAAGGTCACCGGATCGACGCCGGTCGGAGCCACCACTGGGAAGCATCAGTTCTTCGGAACTGGTGCTTTTCTTCATTTAAGCCACCTCCCATCATGGGTTGTTATGGGTTCGGGCACCCATCTGCCGGCCCGGTTTGCGCCCCAGTCATCTGCCGCCGCGGGGATCCAGCGGGCCGGGTGGCACCCTGCAGTTCGCGCACTGCTTCCGAACGGCGCACTGCTTCCGAACCGGCGGACTGCCATGAAAGGCGGACCGTCATTTCGAACTGGCCCCAAACCCTAACCTCTGGGTGAATGCGAGGTGAACCTTCTCACTAAATCAGATTTAAGCCGCAACATTTGACTCAGGCAAACACGTATGGCACGCGCGCGTGCTAATTCATGTAAGCGCTTGCACTTGTTCACGCTCACACAGAGTTTTGGCTTGTGAAACAGGGTTTTGAAGGGCCTCTGCGGGTGCCTATCGTGGACGCTGGCCAGGCAATCGTGACCGTCCTGAGCCATCACCGGGGCCCTACCCAAGCCCCGTACCCCTCGACACAATGGCGTCCTCGATGACGCCTGCGTTGTCAGGGCCGCCGGAGCGCCTAGGACCAGGGCACCAGCCCGTCTTCCACGAATAGATTCAAACTCCGCGAGAAGAGCAAACATGCACAAGCACCCCAATTCCCTCCGGATGCTGCGGTGGCGCCCTGCTGCCGCAGCACTGGCGGTGGCCGTTGCGGCCTCGGCCTTCCTGGCCGTTCCGTCGGCTCAGGCCAACGAACCGTCCGATCCGCCGGCAAGCCAGCAGATGCCAGCCCCCACCCCCGGATTCCCTCTTCCGACCCAGCACACCCAGCAGGCGCACGATCCGGCGTCCGACTTCACCTCAAAGTGGACCCGTGCGGACGCCAAGCAGATCATGGCCCAAAGCGATTCCACCGTTTCGCCTGGTCAGAACTCCATGAGCCCGGACGTCACAATGGCGGAGATCCCCCAGGATTTCCCCGCCATGAACGACGACGTGTGGGTCTGGGACACCTGGTCACTCACTGACGAGAACGCCAACCAGATCAGCTACAAGGGCTGGGATGTCATCTTCTCCCTGGTGGCAGACCGCCACGCCGGCTATGGGTTCGACCAGCGCCACTGGAACGCCCGCATCGGCTACTTCTTCCGCAAGACCAACGCCGATCCTGCCAAGGACAAATGGAACTACGGCGGCCACCTTTTCCTGGACAACACGTCCGTCGGCAACACGGAGTGGTCCGGTTCCACCCGCCTGATGCAGGGCAACCACGTCAACGTCTTCTATACGGCCACCACGTTTTATGACGTGGCAGAGCGCAACGCAGGGGGCGGCGGAATCGCCCCGGACGCCGTGATCGCCAAGGCCCTCGGCAACATCCATGCCGATCAGAACGGCGTCACGTTCGACGGCTTCGAGCACACCAAGCTGCTGGAGCCTGACGGCAAGCTGTACCAGAACAAGGCACAGAATCCGGGCTTCGCGTTCCGTGACCCGTACACTTTCGAGGATCCGGCACATCCCGGCAAGACGTTCATGGTCTTCGAAGGCAACACCGGCGGAACCCGCGGCGACTACAAGTGCAAGCAGGAGGACCTGGGCTACCGGCCCGGCGACCCGAATGCCGAGAGCCTGTCGCAGGTCAACAGCACCGGCTCGTGGTACCAGACCGCCAACGTCGGACTGGCCGTGGCCGACAATAAGGACCTCACCAAGTGGTCCTTCCTGCCGCCGGTCCTGTCGGCCAACTGTGTCAACGACCAGACCGAACGCCCCCAGATATTCATCCAGAACGAAGGCGGCAAGAACAAGTACTACCTGTTCACCATCAGCCACCAGTTCACCTACGCGGATGGAATGCGTGGGCCCGACGGCGTCTACGGCTTTGTCGGCGACGGCGTCCGGTCCGATTACCAGCCAATGAACAACAGCGGCCTGACCCTGGGGTCCCCGACGGACCTGAACATGCAGGCCAATGCACCGGAAGGGCCGGATCCCCGCCAGAACGGCCGCCAGTTCCAGGCATATTCGCACTACGTGCAGCCGGGCGGCCTGGTTCAATCCTTCATTGACAACGTCAACGGCGTCCGCGGCGGGTCCCTGTCGCCGACAGTGAAGATCAACTTCCGCGACGGAGTTTCGCAGGTTGACCGTACCTTCGGCAAGAACGGCCTCGGCCCGTTCGGCTACCTGCCCACCAACGTGCGCGTCGGCGGCGAAGGCCTGTACAAGTAGCCAGCACCTCCAGCAGGCAGCGCCGCTTGCGGCCATGAACTGCCGGCAACAAAGCGGGGGCGTCCGCGGCATGCCCGGGCGTCCCCGCCTCTAGATTTAAGGATTCCGATGTTCTTCTTCACCGCTTCCCGGCTGCGTAACTGCGGCCCGGACAGATGCGGCCCGGACAGATGCGGCCCGGACAGGCGCGGCCCGGACAGGCGCGGGCCGGACGGGCGCAGACGCGGCAGGGGCTGGTCGGGAAAACCCGCGCTGTCCGCCGTCGTCGCCCTGCTCCTGGCGGTGACCGGCGCAGGCTGCACCCGGTCCACGGAGAGTCCCGAAGCCCCGCAGCGCTCCGCTGAAGGCCCTGACCAGGGGGCCGTACGGCCCTCGGCCAGCGATCCGTGGCGGGCGGCCGGGCACCTGACGCCGTCCAAGAACTGGATGAACGACCCCAACGGTCTGGTGTACGAAAACGGAACCTACCACGCTTTCTACCAGTACAACCCGAAGGGCAACGACTGGGGCAACATGTCCTGGGGCCATTCCACCAGCACGGATCTCGTGCACTGGACCGAAGAGCCCGTCGCCTTGGAAGCTACGGAAACGGAGGAGATCTTCTCCGGCTCCATCGTCGTGGACGCGGAAAACCGGTCCGGTCTGGGCAGCAAGGAAGCGCCGGCCATGGTGGCCCTCTATACGAGTGCGTTTAAAGACAACGCCCGGCTGCCGAAGGGCGCGCAGGCCCAGTCGCTTGCGTACAGTGTGGACCACGGGCGCACCTGGAAGAAGCACCAGGACAACCCCGTTGTGAACCTTGAGCCCGCCTCAGCGAACTTCCGCGATCCCAAAGTCACCTGGTATGAGCCCGGGCAATACTGGGTCATGACGACAGTGGTGGCTGATGACCACGTCGTTAAGCTGTACAAATCCACGGACCTCCTGCATTGGGACTTCCTCAGCGACTTTTCCGGCGTGGGCGCCCAGGGCGGGCTCTGGGAAATGCCCGAACTCCTGGAGGTTCCCGTGGAAGGGACAAATGAACGGCGCTGGGTCATGCTCCTCAGCATCAATCCCGGCGGAATCGCCGGCGGTTCCGGAATGCAGTACTTCACCGGCGGCTTCGACGGCGTGACGTTCCGTGCCGAGGGGGCGGCGTCTCCCGAGGCTCCGCTGCAGGACCAGCAATGGGTGGACCACGGGGCCGACTTCTATGCGGCCACCACCATCTCCGGCGCCCCCGGCGGTAAGCCCGTCCTTTTTGGCTGGATGGGGAACTGGGACTACGCCCAGAAGCTGCCCACCACGCCGTGGCGTGGCACGATGGCTGTTCCCCGCGAACTGACGCTTTCCAACACCAGCACCAAAACCGGCACGAACACCGGCACGAACACCGGCGATGCCGGCGGGCGGCCCATCCTGCGCTCTTCCATCGCCGCCGTTCCAGCTGCTGTTATGTCTGGCGGACGTGCCGTCGAACAGCGCGTGGAGGTCACCGGTGGCAGCCGTCCGCTGGGGGAGGACTTCTCGTCCAGGTCTCAACTCCTGGACGTCGAACTCACACCCGACGGCGCCGCGGAAGCCGGAATCGTGCTGCGGGGGCCGGCAAGCCAACCCTCGGACGGAGTGGCCGCACCCCAGAAAGGGCTGAGGATCAGTTACGAGCCCCGGTCCGGCAACCTGACCGTTGACCGGTCCGCGGCCGGGACCACCAATTTTTCGGACAAGTTCAGCCCCTACCACCGGGTCAGCGTGCCGCTGACGGACGGAAAACTGAAGTTGAGGATCTTGCTGGACGCATCCTCGGTGGAAGTGTTCGCGCCCGATAGCGGTACCGTCATCACCGACCTGTTCCTGCCGGCGTGGGGCGACACGGCCGCTTCGGTTTTCAGCGAGGGTGGAAATGCCGGGTTCACCGTGACTGGCCGGAATCCTGCAGGCTGACTCGCCTTGGATTCCCCCACGTTGTCGCAGGTGGCGATAGGGTTGGGATGAACAGAAGGGGGAGTGCCAAATGGAATACCAGAACCCACAACCCGATGCGGGCGCCCGCAACCACCCTGCCAACCCGGCTCAATTGCCGGTCCCCGGGCACGGCCGCACCGTCATCTCTGAGACCGCCGTCGCCAAGGTTGCCGGCATCGCCGCGCGGGCCGTGCCGGGCGTTTACTCCCTGGGTTCCGGGTCGTCCCGCGCCCTGGGCGCCATCCGGGACGCCGTGGGCAGCTCAGACCATGCGGCCGGGGTGCATGCCGAGGTTGGGGAGACCCAAGTGGCGGTGGACATCAATCTGGTCGCCTCCTACGGCACCCCGCTCCATTCCCTGGCAGACCAGGTCAGGGCCGCTGTCTACCGGGCCGTCGAGGAGCTTGTTGGCCTTCAGGTCATTGAGGTGAACGTTGAAATCACCGATGTATACGTGGCCCCGCCGGTGAAGCACCCGGCCGCGGGCGCCGCAGCCGCAATCGAACGGGAGGAGCTGCTGTGAACCTGACCGTAGTGGGAATCGCCGTGGGAGCCTTTGTGGCTTTTATGTCCTTCCAGTTCGGGCTGTGGGGCTTCCTTGTGTCGCTGCTTTTTATGGCCATCGGTGCACTCCTGGGCCGCGCGGCGGAAGGGAAACTGGACCTGCGCGGCGTCCTGGACGCCATCATCGGCCGGCGCTCCTCCTCATGAGCTCCCCAGCACCGGATCGGCCCGGGCGGGTACTCAGCGGCCACAACCGCATCAGTACCCAAGCCCTGACCAGCCTGGCCAGGGCAGCGGCGGCCGAGGCGCTGGGGGTGGAATTCCACGATGTCCGGGCCGACTGGTCGGACGACGACGGCCTGCTGGCACTGTCCCTGGTGACGCCGATCAGGATTCCCGCGCTGAAGGCAGTGGCCAGGGACGCCGGCCGTGTCGCCGCCTTCGGCGGGTCCATCCGGGACCGGACAGTCGCGGCCAAAGCCCAGATTCTGGCCACAGTTTCGGCCCTGAGCGGTGCCAGCCTGAGCCGGGTGGACATCCGGATCAGCGGCGCCAGAATCAGTGAAGGAGGCCGCGTCCAGTGAGCACGCACCCAGTGAGCACGCCCCCAGTGAGCAACGGACCAGTGAGGAAGCGCTCAGCGGCGACGGAACCTGACATGGGCAGGATTCTGTATAGGGAAACCCATTCCCCGCGCGCTGCCGTCGCGACGGTGGCAGCCGGCGTTGTCATGGTGCTGGCTGCCTACGGACTCCTTGAATCGGGGGTGCATGCCGTTGGCCAGCCCGCCTGGCTGATCGAGCCCCAAGTGGCTGCGGAGCGCATCGTGGCCCTGCCGGCCGGGATTTCCCCTGTCCTGCTTGGCATCATCGGTGCCGTGCTGGCCATGGCCGGACTTTTCTTCGTTCTCAACGCGGTCCTTCCCGGCCGCCGTGCCCGGCACCTGCTCATTGGCCAGTACGGAAGGGCACCGGCTGGGCCGGGAACCGGCCCCTCGGTGTTGGTGGATGATGAGGTCATCGCGTCCGCACTGGCACGCAAGGCCCGGTTGGCCGCCAACGTCACGCCCGAACAAGTCATGGTGGTGGTTTCCCAGCGGCACATCGTCGTCAATGTCCGCCCGACCTCCGGAGTGCCGGTGGACGAAGCGGCCGTATCCGCAGCGGTCCAGGAAGAGCTTGACCAGATGGCGCTGGTCCCTCCTCCCGGCGTCCGGGTCAATGTTTCGACGTCCGGGGTGATCGGAGCATGAACGGCACGCCCGCGCTGCTCAACCGGATCCTGATTGGCATTCTGGGCCTCAAACTGCTGGTTGTGGGCTTGCTGCTGATGCTGCTGGCAGCCGTTCCGCCCGTCGCCGCCTGGTGGCATTCGTCCGCCGGCTCAGTCTGGAAGGCAATCGACCAGACCTTCAGCAATACGCGGCTTCCCGGCCGGTCTGAAAGCTGGCTGTGGATCGTGGTCGCAATTGCCCTGCTGGTGCTGATCGGGCTCATGGTTGCCTGGATTGCCCAGCAGGGGAAGGGCCGCAGCAACCTGCTGGTGGCGGAATACGATCCCGGCGCTGTGGCCGGGGACGTCAGGATCGGTGGAGGCGTCGCTGAGCAGGCCCTGAAGCATGCGCTCGCGGAACGGCCCGATCTGGCAGGAGCGACGGTTGTTGCCTACGATGTCCACGGCAGTCCTGCCTTGAAGGTCAGGCTCCAGCCCCGCCAGGGGGTGGCGCCCCACCTCCTGGCCGCTGAGGTCGCTGCCTTGGTGGACGCGCTGGACGAGGTGGTGGGCAAGCGAACCCCCGTGCTGATCCACATCGGCGCCGGTGCCCGGACCCGGTTCGGCCGCGCTGAGCGCGTCCGCTGACAGGTCCCGCGCCCGAATCCTGGCCTTCACCCTCAATACCGCGCTGCAGCCGCTGTTGTCATGTCAAGCCGCCCGGGTGACCCACGACAGCACCGACATTGCGGCGGGAAGGGGTAATGGCCATAGTGTGGTGCGGGGATAGCTGATCTTCCTTAGGCAGGGGGCCATCGTCTGCATCCGGGGCACCACTGACCGGATGGAATTGCCGGGAAACCAAGGAGAACACCATGAGCGAAGAAGTAACTGACAGCGGAGCAGCCAAAGACGGAATCGAAGGCGCCACCGGCAAAGCCAAGGAGTTCGCCGGCGAAGCCGCGGCGAACGCCAAGGTGCTCGCCGGAGACGTGGCCGGGAACGTCAAGGGGTTCTTTAACGGGGACGTGGCTGAAAACGCCAAGGTGCTGGCCGGAGACGTGGCCGAAAACGCCAAGGGTCTAGGCGCCAGGATCGCAGGGCTGTTCAAGGGCTCGAAGTAGGCCGTTCCTTCAGCCTGTCTGAAGGAACGGAAGTGAAAGGACGCCGCGCTCCGACAGGGGCGCGGCGTCCTTCTGCGTCCGTCCGTCACCGGAATCAGCCAGCGAGCAGATACACCGTGCAGTTCGGCGGCACGTCGGCCCCTGGTTCGGGAGAGGCGGGAGGCTGCGGTGCACTCGACAACGCCCCCGTGAATCCTTCGGGAACCGGGACAGGGCTTGCGCCGAGGTTGGCCAGTACCAGGAGATCCCTGTTGTGGAAGGCCAGCACACCGCGCGCGGGCTGATGGAAGTCGGCCCATCGGAAGGTTCCCGATCCCAGGCCGTGCGCTGCGCGAAGCTCCAGCGCTGAACGGTACAGCTCCAGCGTGGAACCAGCGACGCCGTCCTGCCGGTCTGCGGCCAGCTCACCAAAGGAAGCGGGCTGGGGGAGCCACGGCGCGGCGGGCATACTGGCCCCGGACTTGCGGTGACGGGCACCGCCGTCGAACGTGCCGGCGTCGGACATCATGACGTCGGAAGGTGCCGAAGCCGTGAACGCCTCAGCGAAGCCGTAACCAGGCTCGTCCGCTTTCCAGGGGAGAGGCACCCTGCAGCCGTCGCGGCCGATTTCCACCCCGTTGGTCCGGAAGAAGGTGGGGTCCTGGCGGGCCTCATCCGGCAGCGTGGTGTGCTCCGGCAGCCCCAGCTCCTCGCCCTGGTAGATGTAGGCGGAGCCAGGCAGTGCCAAGGCGATCATGGTGGCGGCCCGGGCCCGCGTCAGACCCAGGGTTGCATCGGGCTGCTCGTCCGCCGCGCCGATGCCCTTGGGAAAGGTGGTGGGATCTTTCAGGCCGAACCGTGACGTGTGCCGGACGGTGTCGTGGTTGCTCAGGACCCAGGTGCAGGGCGCCCCCACCGAGGCTGCGGCCTTCAACGACGCCTCGATGGCTTCGGCCATCCGTTCAGCATCCCAGCCGGCCAGGAGGAAATCGAAATTGAAGGCCTGCTGCATTTCGTCCCTGCGGATGTACCGGGCCAGCCGCTCCGCCGGTTCCACCCAGGCTTCCGCAACCAGCATCCGGTCTCCGTCGTAGGCGGCGAGAAGACGGTTCCAGTCGCGGTAGATGTCGTGGACTCCGTCCTGGTCAAAGAACGGGGAGGGCGGATACAGCGGTGACACCGCACGGTGTGGTTCCTGTGCGTCCGAATGCGCTCCGGGAGCTTCGCCCGGGGGCGTGTGCTGAGGCCCGGGCGCTGCTTCGGAAGCTCCCTCCACCATTGCTGCCACACCATCCCAGTCAGGAAGGCCCTCTTCCTTGACCATTCCGTGCGCAACGTCCACCCGGAAGCCGTCCACACCGCGGTCCAGCCAGAAGCGCATTACGGAGCGCATCTCCTCCCGGACCTCCGCGTTATTCCAGTTCAAGTCCGGCTGTTTCGTATCGAAAAGATGCAGATACCATTCGCCGGGGGCGCCGTCAGCCTCGGTGACCCTGCTCCAGGCCGGGCCGCCGAAGATCGATTTCCAGTTGTTGGGTGCCAGGTTGCCGTCGCCGGTGCCGGGGACCTCGTCCTTTCCTGGACGGATAATATAGCGGTCCCGCTGTGCGGATCCCGGCGGGGACGCCAGGGCTTCCTGGAACCACGCATGCTCGTCCGAGGTGTGGTTCGGAACAAGGTCCACAATGACTTTCAGTCCCAGGCTGTGAGCTTTCTGCAACATTTCGTCGAAGTCCGCCAGGGTGCCGAAGAGAGGATCGACTTCCCGGTAGTCCGCCACGTCGTAACCCCCGTCGGCCTGAGGTGACTTATAGAACGGCGAAAGCCACACCGCGTCCACACCCAGCCGCCGCAGATAGGGCAAACGGGCTGTCACGCCGCGGAGATCGCCCATTCCATCGCCGTTCGCGTCGGCGAAGGAACGAGGGTAGATCTGGTAGACCACTGCACTGGCCCACCAGGACGTAAGGGCGGATCCGGGGGTAGGAACGGATGGATAGAGCATTTAGTTCCCTCTCAGGTAACGTTTTGATGTAAACGCTTGCATTTCTGGTCGCAACGTTACTAGTGTGATGGTCACCACATCAAGCGCACTTCTATTTACTTGTTACTCAGCGAGGAGCTCCAAGAATGAAAACCCGCAGATTCTTACTCCCGGCAGCAACTGCCGGCATCCTGGCCCTGACGCTCTCGGCATGCGGGGGCGGCGGCGGAGGGGGCGGCACCACCGGCGGCGGCGGCGGCAGCGACGCAGACGCCAACCTGGACGGCCGCGGACCCATCACTTACGTTCAGGGCAAGGACAACAGCAACGTTGTCCGCCCCTTGATCGACAAATGGAACGCCGCGCACCCCGACCAGAAGGTCACCTTCAAAGAGCAGACCGACCAGGCTGACCAGCAGCATGATGACCTGGTCCAGCACTTCCAGGCCAAGGCAGCCGATTACGACGTCGTGGACGTGGACGTCGTCTGGACGGCAGAATTCGCCGCCAAGGGCTGGCTCCAGCCACTGAAAGACAAGATGGCCCTGGATACCACCGCCATGCTGAAGCCGACAGTGGACAGCGCCACATACAAGGGAACGCTGTACGCGGCACCCCAAACCTCCGACGGCGGCATCCTTTACTACCGCAAGGACCTGGTTCCCACTCCTCCCAAGACCTGGGACGAGATGATGAGCATGTGCTCCATCGCCAAGGCCAACAACATGGGCTGCTACTCAGGCCAGTTCAGCAAGTACGAGGGCCTCACGGTCAACGCCTCCGAGGCCATTAACTCCTCCGGCGGCTCGGTGCTGGACAAAGACGGCAAGCCCAGCCTGAATACGCCGGACGCCAAGGCTGGACTGCAAAACCTTGTGACGGCCTACGCGAACGGCAACATCCCCAAGGAAGCCATCACCTACAAGGAAGAAGAGAGCCGGCAGGCCTTCCAGGACGGCAAGCTGCTGTTCCTGCGCAACTGGCCGTATGTCTACAACCTGGCCACCACCGAAGGCTCCTCCACCGTCAAGGACAAGCTGGGCCTTGCGGCCCTCCCGGGCAAGTCGGGTCCCGGTGCTTCTTCACTCGGCGGCCACAACATGGCTGTCAGCGTTTACTCGAAGAACAAGGCTACGGCGCTTGATTTCCTTAAGTTCATGACCTCTGCGGAGACCGAGAAGTTCTACGCCACCCAGGGATCGCTGGCTCCGGTGCTGGGCTCCCTTTACGAAGACAAGGACCTGGTGGCGAAGCTGCCCTACCTTCCGGTGCTGAAGACGTCCATTGAGAACGCCGTTCCGCGTCCGGTTACCCCGTTCTATCCGGCCGTCACCAAGGCGATCCAGGAGAACGCATACTCAGCCATCAAGGGCGAGAAGCCTGTGGACACCGCATTGTCTGACATGCAGAAGTCCATTGAGTCCGCCGGTGCAGGATCGTAGTTTAGCCATGGCAACTGAATTGGGCCCGACGCCGGTAAAACGGCCGGCGTCGGGCGGTACCGAACTTCATCACGCACCTAAAGGCGTCGGTGAGGACAACAGGATCAAGAGCCAGGGCAAATGGGCCTCCTGGCTGCTGGCCCCCTCCATCATCGCCTTGGCCGTGGTGATCGTATACCCGATCATCAGCGCCATCGTGATGTCCTTCCAGAAAGACGCGGGGCTTGACCCAGCCACCGGCCTGTTCGTCCAGGGCGGACCCGCCGGCGTCCAGAACTACGTGAACTGGCTTGCACAGCAGTGCGCCGCGCCCGCCGGCGGAACGGTCGCATGCCCGCCCGGAACCTTGGGAGGACAGTTCTGGTCTGCGACGGCCACCACGTTCTTCTTCACCATAGTGACGGTGACGCTGGAAACAGTGCTCGGCTTCTGGATGGCCATGATCATGGCCAGGACCTTCAGAGGCCGCAGCCTGGTCCGCGCCGCTGTCCTGGTGCCGTGGGCAATCCCGACAGCGGTCACGGCCAAGCTGTGGTTCTTCATCTTCGCCTTTGAAGGGATTGCCAATAAACTCTTCAGCACCACGATTCTGTGGACGGGCAGCGAATGGCCGGCGAAATGGGCCGTCATCATCGCAGACGTCTGGAAGACCACGCCGTTCATGGCGCTGCTTATCCTGGCAGGCCTGCAGATGATCCCGGCTGAGGTTTATGAGGCAGCAAAGGTGGACGGCGCATCGGCGTTGCAGCGATTCAGGATGATTACGCTGCCGCTGGTTAAGCCGGCTCTCATGGTGGCGATTCTGTTCCGAACCCTTGATGCGTTGCGCATGTTCGACCTCCCCTACATCCTCACAGGAGGGGCAAACAACACAACAACTCTCTCCATCCTCGTGATCAACCAGATCAGGCAAGGCTTCAACGCAGCCGCGGCACTGTCCACGATCACGTTCGTCATCATCTTCCTGGTCGCTTTCATCTTCGTCCGGTTCCTTGGTGCGAACGTCGTGGAGCAAAGCGGAGCCACCGGTAAGGGGAAGAAATGACAACCGCGACAGCAGCCACCGAGCTGCGAGCCCGGCAGGATAAGGGCCGCAAGACAGCGCAGAACCGTGAGAAGTGGGGCCAGGGCAGGACCTACATCAGCGCGGTGATCGTCCTGATTTGGTGCCTGGCCCCCGCTTATTGGATGGTAGTGACGGCGTTCCGGGAGGTCGGCTTTACGTACGACACCTCGATTCTCCCCACCCATATCACGCTTGATAACTTCAACACGGCGTTCGACACCTCATTCGGCAACCACTTCGGCCAGGCATTGCTCAACAGCATCTTCATTGGTGTCATGGTGACGGCCATCTCCCTGCTCCTTGGTGTATTCGCTGCCTATGCGCTGGCGCGCTTGAACTTCCGGTTCAAGTACCTGGTGCTGGGCTTCATCCTGGGAGCATCCATGTTCCCGGGCGTCGCCCTGATCACGCCGCTGTTCCAGCTGTTCACCAATATCGGCTGGATCGGCACCTACCAGGCGCTGATCATTCCGAACATTTCGTTTGTGCTGCCGCTGACCGTCTACACCATGACCTCCTTCTTCCGCGAAATGCCGTGGGAGCTTGAGGAGTCAGCCCGTGTGGACGGCTGTACGCAGGGGCAGGCGTTCCGGAAGGTAATCATGCCGCTGGCGGCGCCGGCGATCTTCACTACCGCGATCCTCGCATTCATCTCCTCGTGGAATGAATTCCTGATTGCATCCCAGCTGTCCAGCGATAAGACCCAGCCGGTAACGGTGGCCATCGCGAACTTCGCCGGGGCGCAGCCTAACCAGATCCCGTACACCGCCATCATGGCGGCGGGCACTATTGTCACGATTCCCCTGGTGATTCTCGTGCTGGTGTTCCAGCGCAAGATCGTCGCGGGCCTGACAGCAGGTGCAGTCAAGTGACTGAGCACGTTTCCCGCCCCAAGCAGCCAAAGGGGGCGGGAAACGGGCGCCGGCTTGAGCGCTCCGGCGAGGATTTCGACATCATCATCGGGTTCCTGTGCTTCTGGGCCGTGGTCCTGCTGGTGGTTACGGTCTGGATGGAATTCACTGCCCAGCCTGCGCTCGGCTGGGCGCTGGGCCTGCTGGCCACGCTGGCGGCTATCTTCGGGATGGTGCGGCTCCGCAGGGGGCTGCCGGACCGCAAGTAGGGCAACCGGGCGGCCAGGATCCCAGCAGCAGGTAACACTGCGAAGTAAGGGGAAGCGCAAAATACTATGGCTCGGGGTGTGCAGAGCTTGGCGTACGCCTGTCTGGAGCCGATGAGGGGACACCGTGGCACGCACAAGTGAAAGGTCTCAACGGGGCGGACACAGCGGCGTCAGCATTGAGGACGTAGCCGCGGCCGCCGGCGTCTCCACCGCCACTGTGTCCAGGGCTGTGCGGGGACTGCCCCGGGTTTCGCCGGCCACGCGCGAAAAGATCCTGGAGGTGGCCGGCGCCCTGGGCTACGTGGCTTCCTCTTCCGCGTCGGGTCTGGCCACCGGACGCACCAAAACCATCGGGGTCCTGGCCCCGTTTGTGAGCCGCTGGTTCTTTTCCAAAGCCATCGAAGGCGCGGACCGGGAACTGCATGCCCGCCACTACAACCTTTCTTTGTTCAACCTGGGCGGACACGGCAGTAACCGTGAGCGGCTCTTTAGCAAAACCATGGTCTACAAGCAGATCGATGCCTTGCTGGTTCTGTGTATGGCGCTCACCCACGACGAGCTTGACCACCTCCAGAAGATCGATATCCCGTTGGTTGTGGTGGGCGGGCACGTGGAAGAATGCGCTTACATCGGCATTGACGACTATGCCGCGGCCTCAACTGCTGTCAGGCACCTGATCGACCTGGGGCACCGTGACATCGCGCTCGTCCACGGCGACGACGAAACCGACCTGAACTTTGACGTGCCCCGCGTCCGGATGCAGGCCTTCACTGAGGTCATGCAGGGCGCCGGCCTTCCCATCCGCCCCGAGTGGGATGAGTGGGGTGATTTCACGGTGCGCAGCGGCCAGGAGGCCTTCCGCCGGCTGTGGGCCCGTCCCGGACCGAAACCCACAGCCATCTTCTGTGCCTCGGATGAAATGGCCATGGGCGTCATTTTCGAAGCCGCCCGGATAGGTGTCCGCGTGCCGGAAGAGCTGTCGGTCGTCGGCATCGACAACCACGATTTCGCTGACGCCATGGGACTGACCACCGTCGGCCAGCGGCCGGACGAACAGGCCGAACTGGCGACCAAGATGCTCCTGGACGAGCTGGACGGCATCAGCGGTTCGGTGCGGTCCGCCGTCGCCGCCCACGAACTCATCGTGAGACGCACGACGGCGCCGCCGCCCCATTAACGCTCCGCCGGCTTGGCGGACCGTTTCAGGATGCGCCGGTCAGGACGCGCGGGCCAGTTGCCGGATGGGGATCCACCGGGAGGCGAGCCGCCGGTAGGCAGCGGCTGCACCTGTCAGGTCTCCCTCGGCCAAGCACTCGATGCCGAGCCGGATGTCCATGGGTGAGTCATCTGGATACACCTTGTCAGCCACTGCACCGTAGTCCAGCTCCACCATCGAATTCACGTGGAACAGTTCCAGCCATTCCGTCAGCTGGGCGAGATCATCGAGCATGTCCAGGTCCGGCGCGGCGAGAGCCAGGTTGGCCACGGCGTAACGCGCCCGTTCCATGGCCTCGGTGATGGGCGTCCACACCCTGACCGTGAGAATCCGGCCGCCCGATTCCACGACGTCCTTGTGGTCCGATTCCGCAAACAGCGAGAACCAGCTGAACGGGATGCCCCAGGTGGAGGCGCGCGTGTGCACCCTGATGGATCCGTCGCGGGCCTTGACCTGGTCGATCCGCTCCTGATGCTTGTCCCGCTGTTCCTCCGGAATCAGCATTTCGGCCAGGGGCCCGTGGATGCCTTCCATCAGCGCGTTGGCAGCCAGGCCCGCGCGCAGCACCAGCTGGCTGGGGCAATACAGCAGCAGGGGCTCTGGGTTACGACCGGCGGCTGGGGCGCTCCCGGAATCAGCGGCTGCGGCGCGCCCGGGCGTTTCTGCCGTTGGAGTGACGGCAGCAGATGCTGGTCTTGGCGGACGCGGAGCGGTTGTGACGCGAACCAGATCGGTCCGGCCGGTGGGAAAGGGGTCCCCTCCGGCCCGGGTGATCCGTCCCAGGGAGGCCAGCAGTTCGGCGTTTTCCACGGCCGCGCGCGAGGCCGTTCGTGCGCCGGCAGCCTGGATTGCCTGGCGCTGCTCCTCGGGGAAGGCCTCCAATGGCTCATACACGCGCAGGGTGGAGGAGAATGGCAGGCCGGCCTGGCCTCGGTAGAGGTTTCCGGTCATCGCAGTCTCCTTTCGGCAGTCCAGGATGCAGCCATCAGTCGGCCAGGTCCACCAGCACGGGAGCATGGTCGGAAGCGCCCTTGCCCTTGCGTTCCTCGCGGTCGATCAAGGCGCCCGTAACGCGTGTGGCCAAGGCGGGGGAGGCCAGCACGAAGTCGATCCGCATGCCCTGCTTCTTGGGAAAACGCAGTTGGGTGTAGTCCCAGTACGTGTAGACGCCCGGGCCGGGAGTATAGGGACGGACGACGTCGGTGAAGCCCGCGGCTTCGAAGGCACGGAACGCGGCCCGTTCCGGTTCGCTGACGTGGGTGTAGCCCTCGGAGAGGAAGAGGTTGATATCCCACACGTCCTCATCAAGGGGCGCGATGTTCCAGTCGCCCATCAGGGCAACCTGGGCCCCGGGATCCTGGGTCACCAGGCCTTGGGCATGGTTTTTCAATGACTCAAGCCAGCTGAGCTTGTACGGCATGTGTTCATCGTTGAGTGCGCGGCCGTTGGGTACGTAGAGGCTCCAGACCCGGACGCCGCCGCACGTGGCGGCAATGGCCCGGGACTCCTGCACGGCGTCCTTGCCGGCTTTGCCGAAGCCGGGCTGGCCCATGAAGGACCGTTCCACGTCCTCAAGGCCGACCCGGGAGGCGATTGCAACGCCGTTCCACTGGTTCACGCCGAAATGCGCAACCTCGTAGCCCATTCGCTCGAAGAGTTCCCACGGGAAGTTGTCGTCCGTGCATTTGGTTTCCTGAATGGCCAGGACGTCGCAGTCGCTGCGCCGCAGCCAGGCCTCCACGCGGTCGGCGCGGGCACGGAGCGAATTCACATTCCAGGTAGCAATCTTCACAGTCCCTAACTTACCTTGGCCGTGCTGCGGCGGGGAAAGCCCAGGCCCGGGCAGGCCGGGGCTGCCGGGGCCTCTGGAATTTAGTAGGAAGTCCGAGTATATTCGCTTGCAGAGATGACCTGGATCACATGCGAAGGAGCATTCAGCCATGGTGCGTGAACTGTCCCATTATGTCGGCGGCCAACGGGTGAGCGGGATATCCGGCCGGTACGGCGACGTTTTCGATCCTTGCACTGGGGAGGTCCAGTCGCGCGTGCCCCTGGCCGGCAGGGATGAAGTCCGGAACATCGTGGCTGCTGCCGAGAAGGCCCAGCCCGAGTGGGCTGCCATGAATGCACAGCGCCGCGGCCGGATCCTGCTGAGGTTCGTTGACCTGGTGAACCAGAACATGGACGAGCTGGCCACGCTGCTCTCTTCCGAGCACGGAAAGACGCTTCCCGACGCCAGGGGCGACATCCAGCGGGGCATCGAAGTCGTGGAGTTCGCCGCCGGGGCACCGCACCTGCTCAAGGGAGAGTTTTCCGATGACGCAGGGACGGGGATCGACGTCCACTCCCTGCGCCAGCCGCTGGGCGTGGTGGCGGGCATCACGCCGTTCAACTTCCCGGCCATGATCCCGCTCTGGAAATCGGGCCCGGCCCTTGCCGCGGGCAACGCCTTCATCCTCAAACCCTCCGAACGGGATCCCTCAGTGCCGCTGCGCCTGGCCGAGCTGTACTCCGAGGCTGGCGTGCCGGACGGCGTCTTCAATGTGGTCAACGGAGACAAGGAAGCAGTGGACGCGCTGCTGGAGGACCCGCGGGTCAAGGCGGTCGGCTTTGTGGGCTCAACCCCCATAGCGCAGTACATCTACGCCACCGCGGCGGCCCACGGGAAGCGCGCCCAGTGTTTCGGCGGGGCCAAGAACCATATGGTGATCATGCCGGACGCGGACCTGGAAATGGCCGCTGACGCCCTGATCGGCGCCGGCTACGGTTCGGCAGGGGAACGATGCATGGCCATCTCCGTCGCCGTCCCTGTTGGCCAGGAGACAGCCGACAGGCTCGTGGCCAAACTCCAGGACCGGGTCAAGGGGCTCAAGGTGGGCCACAGCCTGGACAAGGATTCCGACTTCGGTCCGGTGGTGGCGGCCAGTGCCAAGGATCGGATCGAGGGCTACATCCAGTCCGGCGTCGACGAGGGCGCAACCCTGCTGGCCGACGGGCGGGGCCTCACCGTGGACGGCTACGAGGGCGGCTTCTGGGTGGGCCCCACACTCTTCGACAACGTAACGAAGGACATGAAGATCTACAAAGAGGAGATTTTCGGTCCGGTCCTCAGCGTGCTCCGCGCCGCCGATTACGACGAGGCACTGCGGCTCTGCAGCGAGCACGAATTCGGCAACGGAGTGGCCATCTTCACCCGGGATGGCGACGCCGCCCGCGACTTCGCGAGCCGGGTGGAAGTGGGCATGGTGGGCATCAACGTGCCCATCCCCGTTCCCATCGCCTATTACACCTTTGGCGGCTGGAAAGCCTCCGGGTTCGGCGACCTCAACCAGCATGGCGCCGACGCCTTCCGCTTCTACACCAAGACCAAGACGGTCACCACGCGCTGGCCCTCCGGGATCCGGCAGGGCGCCAGCTTCGTGATGCCTGAAGGAAGCTGATGGGGGACAATCCCTGGGCGGCCGATGCTCCGGACGTGCTGTTTACCCGCCGCGGCCACCTTGGCGTCATCACACTCAACAGGCCCCAGGCCGTCAATGCACTCAACGCCGGCATGGTGGCAGCCATGCAGGAGCAGCTCATTGCCTGGGCCGATGACGACGGTGTGGCCACAATCCTGGTGCGCGGCGCCGGGGAACGCGGCTTGTGTGCCGGGGGAGACATTGTTGCCATCTACCGGGACATACTCACCGGAGGAGAGCAAACGGCGGACTTCTGGCAGTCGGAATACCGCCTGAATGCACTGATTTCGGGCTACCCCAAGCCCTACGTGGCCTTCATGGACGGGCTGGTGCTCGGCGGCGGGGTGGGGATCTCCGCCCACGGGTCTGTCCGTGTGGTCACCGAGCGGACCCGGATGGGCATGCCGGAGACCACCATCGGTTTTGTCCCCGACGTCGGAGGGACACTGCTGCTGTCACGCTCTCCGTGCGAGACCGGCACCCATGCCGCCCTGACCGGCGCCCATCTGAGCGGGGCGGATGCGTTGTTCCTGGGCCTTGCGGACCACCACGTCCCGTCGGAATCCCTGCCGGAGCTGGCCGTGGCGCTCGAAAGCGAAACTGCGGAAGCCGCCGTCGGACGTTTCCTTGAACAGCCGCCGCCATCCGGGCTGGAGGGACAGCGGGACTGGATTGACAGCTGCTACGCCTCGTCCGACGCGGAGGAAATTCTCCGCCGGCTGAAGGCAGCCGGGGGAGAGGCCGAAGAAGCCGCCCGCACCATTGAAGAGAAGTCGCCCACCGCCGTGAAGGTGGCGCTGGAGTCCCTCCGGCGGGCGAAGGGCATGACGCTCGATCAAGCGCTGGCGCAGGAATACCGGGTGGGGCTCAGGTGCCTGGCCGCCCCCGACTTCCGCGAAGGGATCCGGGCGCAGGTGGTGCACAAGGACCGCAGCCCGCACTGGAGACCGGCCACCCTGCACGAGGTGAAGCCCGCGGACGTCGAACGGTTCTTCGCGCCGCTGGGAGACAGAGAGCTGAAACTTCAGTCAAAGGAGACGGACAATGTCTGACAACGCCACCATCGCTTTCCTGGGCCTGGGCCACATGGGCGGGCCCATGGCCGTGAACCTGGTCAACGCCGGCTACACAGTGAAAGGCTTCGATGTGGTTCCCGCCGCGCTCGAGGCCGCGACGGCCCACGGCGTGCCCACCGCCGAAAGCCCTGCCGATGCAGTCTCCGGAGCGGGAGTGGTGCTGACCATGTTCCCGAGCGGCCGGCACGTGCTGGACGCCTACCGCGGCGCCGACGGCCAGCCCGGCCTGCTGGCCGCGGCAGCTCCCGGCACCATGTTCCTGGACTGCTCCACCATCAATGTGGATGAGGCGCGGGAGGCCTCGGCGCTCGCCATCGACGCCGGACACCGGGCCGTGGATGCTCCGGTCTCCGGCGGGGTGGTGGGCGCGGAGGCCGGGACCCTGACCTTTATGGTGGGAGGCCGGCCTGAAGACTTCGAAGCTGTCCGGCCGCTGCTGGAGGTGATGGGCAAGCGGGTGGTCCACTGCGGCGGCAATGGCGGCGGCCAGGCAGCAAAGATCTGCAACAACCTGATCCTGGGCGTCTCCATGATCGCGGTGAGCGAGGCGTTCGTCCTGGGCGAGAAGCTGGGGCTGACCCATCAGGCGCTGTTCGACGTCGCCTCCAACGCCTCGGGCCAATGCTGGGCGCTGACCACCAACTGCCCCGTTCCCGGGCCGGTCCCCACCAGTCCCGCCAACCGCGACTACCAGCCAGGCTTCGCCGGGGCGCTGATGGCCAAGGACCTCAAACTGGCAGTGAACGCCCTGCAGAGCACGGGCGTGGCGGCGCGGCTGGGCCCGCTCGCCTCGGAAATCTACGATACGTTTGCCGCGGAAGGCGGCGCAGGCCGGGACTTCTCGGGCATCATCACGGATATCCGGGACAAATCGCGAAGCCACGGGAACCAGGCATGACAGAGTACGCGAACCTCCTGGTAGAGCGGCGCGGACGGGTGGGCCTGGTGACCCTGAACAGGCCCGAGGCACTGAACGCCCTGAACCAGCGCACCATGGAAGAGCTGGTGGCGGCCGTCGGGGCCATGGATACCGACCCTGACGTGGGGGCCGTCGTCGTCACCGGATCCTCGAAGGCGTTTGCTGCGGGGGCGGACATCAAGGAGATGGCCACCAAGGGTTACATGGAGATGTACGCCGCTGACTGGTTCCGTGGCTGGGAGGACTTCACCCGGCTCCGGATTCCCATCATCGCCGCTGTGTCCGGCTTCGCGCTCGGCGGCGGCTGCGAGCTGGCGATGATGTGCGATTTCATCATCGCCGGGGACAATGCCAAGTTCGGCCAGCCGGAGATCAACCTCGGCGTGCTGCCCGGCATGGGCGGCTCCCAGCGCCTCACCCGGGCCGTGGGCAAGGCCAAGGCGATGGACCTGATCCTCACGGGCAGGTTCATCGGCGCCGAAGAGGCTGAGCGCTCAGGCCTGGTCTCACGCGTGGTGCCGGCCGAGGATGTGGTCGCGGAAGCACTCAAGGCCGCCGAAGTGATTGCGGCCAAGTCCAAACCCGTGGCCATGGCCGCGAAGGAAGCCGTGAATGCCGCCTTCGAAACCGGCCTGGCCCAGGGCGTGCTGTTCGAGCGCCGGATCTTCCATTCGCTTTTCGCCACCGAAGACCAGAAGGAGGGCATGGCCGCGTTCTCGGAGAAGCGCCAGCCCGAGTTCAGACACCGCTAGGCGGCGCTGACCCCCTCCACCGGGGACCACCGCCGCCCATCCTACGACGTGGTTTCCTGGACCGCCAGGCTGCCCAGCTCCACCGCCTCCGGCCGCGGGGCAGTGCTGTGGACGGCGACCACAGCGCCGCTGTGGGCCGATTCGAGGACCGATTCCATGACCTCAAGCACGTGATAGGCCAGCACGCCTCCGGCTCGGGGTTCGGACCCGGCCGGCGTCGCTGCAAGGTCAGCGATGCCGAACCCGCGTCCGGAATCGACGTAGCCCGCCGACACCGGGAGGGTCTCCCAGGAGTCGGCACCCATCCGGAACAGCTGGACGTCACCGTCGAAGTGATTGGGGTCGGGGACCACAAGGGAGCCGCTCTCACCATGGATCTCGATGTTCGGCGACTTGGTGCGCACGGCGTCGAAGCTCATGACCAGCGTGGACAGTGCGCCCGATGCGTGAACCAGGATGCCGGTGACGTGCGAGTCGATGTCCACGGGCACCACCTGGCCCTGGCGGGCGCCCGAACCGATAGTCCGCTGGCTTCGGGTGTGGCTTGCGGCGCCTATCACCGAAACAACCGGTCCCAGCAAGGTCACCAGGGCGCTGACGTAGTACGGGCCCATGTCCAGCAGGGGGCCGCCGCCGGGCTGATAATAGAAGTCCGGGTTGGGGTGCCAGCGTTCGTGGCCGGGCGTGGCCATCGTGGCTGTTGCCGAGATGGGCTTTCCGATCAGGCCGTCGTCGATTGCCTTGCGGGCAGTCTGGATTCCGGTGCCCAGCACGGTGTCCGGAGCGCAGCCGACCGTGACCCCGGCCGCACGCGCGGCGTCCAGCACCTGGCGCGCTTCCCCCGTGGTCGCTGCCAGCGGCTTCTCCCCATAGACGCTCTTGCCGGCCGCGATGGCCCGGAGCGCCACGTCGGCGTGCGCGGCGGGAATGGTCAGGTTAAGGACGAGGTCGACGTCGTCGGCGGCCAGCAGTTCGTCCACCGGCACCGCCCGGACGCCGTCGTAGTCCTCTGCCACCGCCTGGGCGCGGGCGGGGTCCAGGTCCGCCACGGCCACGAGTCGGATCTGCTCCAGCTTGCGGAAGTTGGCAAGATACTGGGCGATGATTGCACCGCAACCGATGATTCCTACCCTTAACGGCTTGCCCACAGCAATCCCCTTTCAATGATGGTACGGACATTGCTGTCCTGCAGGACTTCCACCCGGTGGCCCGGCGTGGAAACGAAAATCCTTCCTTTGCCCCATTGCCGTGTCCACACGGCCGGAGACGACACCTCGCGGTGCCAGGGATCCCATTCGCGCACCTTCTGGGTTGTGGTGGCCAGGACGTCGATGTAGTCGTCCGAAAGCACCCAATACTGCTCGGTGACCAGGTCAAAGTCACTGATGCCGCGCGTGATCGGGTGGTCTGCCGCCGCGGGAAGCATGTTCACGGTGTAGGGAACGTAGTTGTCCGACTGCTCGCCGGTGAGCTCGTCCGGGTGCTTGCCGGGATGGCAGGCGAACTGGCCCCCGATGAGGTGGAGATAGTCCGAGGTGTTGCGGTAGGAATCGGCGATGCCGCCGTGCCAGCCGGCCAGTCCGGTGCCGTTTTCGACGGCGGCACGCAGCCCGGCGAATTCGTCCTTCTCGATGGTGGTCATGGTCATGCACTGCATGATCAGGTCAACGCGTTCCATGTAGGCGGCGTCGGCATAGACCTTGGGGGATTCCTCGATCCGAACCTCATAGCCGCTGTCCCTGAGGAACGGAATGAAGAGCTCGGTGGCTTCGAAGGGCTGATGCCCGTCCCAGCCACCCCGGACCACCAGGGCCGTCTTGTTATCAGTCATGAAGGGTTGTCCTTTGTTTAGGTCCGGTACGGGTTTGTGGCCGCGTGCCCGGTATTTACGTGCCCGGTATTTATGCGTGGCGGCTGGAGAATGCTGAATCGAAGGCCGCGGCCGGAGGCGCTATGGCGGCCAGCGCCCTCACCATGCCGAGCGCCTGGGGTGCGCCGTGGAGCCGGTCCATCCCGGCGTCCTCCCACTCGATGCTGGTGGGTCCGGTGTAGCCGATCGCATTAAGGGTGCGGAAGATGGGCTCCCACTGGACATCTCCATGCCCGGCGGTCACGAAGTCCCAGCCGCGGCGGGGATCGGCCCACGGCAGGTGGGAGCCCAGCCTGCCGTTCCGTCCGTTGAGCTGCCTGACGGATTCTTTGATATGGACGTGGAAGATCTTGTCTGCGAAGTCCTGCAGGAACATCACGGGGTCCAGGTCCTGCCAGATGAAGTGGGAGGGATCAAAGTTCAGCCCGAAGTTTTCCCGGTGTCCGATCGCCTCGAGGGTACGTTTGGCGGTCCAGTAGTCGTAGGCGATTTCGGAGGGATGGGCCTCGAGCGCGAACCGGACCCCGGCCTCGTCGAAGACGTCCAGGATGGGGTTCCAGCGGTCCGCGAAGTCCTGGTATCCGCGTTCGATCATGGCTTCAGGGGCCGGGGGAAACATGGCGACGGCTTTCCAGATGGATGATCCGGTGAACCCCGTGACGGTCGTGACGCCGAGCCTGGCTGCCGCCCTCGCAGTGTCCTTCATGGACTCCGCAGCCCGCTGGCGCACGCCCTCAGGATCCCCGTTTCCCCAGACGCGGTCGGAGAGGATGCCGCGGTGCCGTTCGTCGATCGGGTCGTCGCAGACTGCCTGCCCCGTGAGGTGGTTGGCGATCGCGAAAACCTGGAGCTTGTTCTTCTCCAGGATGTCCAGCCGGCTCTGCAGGTAGCGGTCATCTTCGGCAGCGCGGCGCGGGTCAAGATGATCTCCCCAGCAGGCTATTTCAAGGCCATCGAATCCCCATTCGCCTGCCAGTCGCGCGACTTCCTCAAAGGGCAAGTCCGCCCACTGGCCGGTGAAGAGTGTGATGGGTCGTGTCATGGTTTTCCTCTCAGACGTTCTGCCGGCGGTTTTCCGCTCTGGCGATGCGCTCGACGGCGGGGCACCCTATTTGCTGAAGCCGGCGGTCAGGCCGCTGAGCAATTGGCCGCGGGCGACGACGTAAAGCACCAGCAGCGGCAGGGTTGCCAGCACCACTGATGCCAGCACAGCCGGGATGTTGACGCTGAATTCACCTTGGAACGTCCAGAGGGACAGCGGCAGCACCCTGGTGGCGGGACTTTGGGTCAGAATCAGCGGGAACAGGAAGCCGTTCCAGATTCCCAACGCGTTGTAAATGCCCACGGTGACGACGGCGGGCCGGGTCATGGGCAGCGCAAGGCGCCACATCATGGCCCAGTCCGAGCAGCCGTCCAGCCGCATCGACTCGAAAAGCTCGTTGGGGACGTCCCTCATGAAATTGGACAGAATCAGGACCGAGATCGGGATGGAGAACGCGATCGACGGGAGGATGAGGGCCAGCAGGGTGTCGTAAAGGTGGGCGCGGGTGATCATCCAGTAGATCGGGATGATGGTTGCGTGCAGGGGGATGGCAAGGCCCAGAAGGAACAGGTTGTTCGTCCAGCTGAGGAAGCGGCTCCTGCCCCGCACGATTGCGTAGGCGGCCATGAAGGACACAATGAGGGCCGGGATGACCGAACCGATGGTCACCACCACGCTGTTGGCGAAGTAGCGGACGAAGTCGTTTTCCAGCACCAGCGCGTAGTTGTCCAGGGTGGGTTCAGTGGGCGGCAGCATGGGGTTGGAGGTGAAGAAACCTGCCTGGTTCTTCAGGCTGGTGACAACCACGTAGTAGATGGGCAGGATGATCACCGCGAGCCAGAGCCAGCCGCCGAGGCTGCCGAGGAAATTCGGCCGGCGCCGGCCCAGTGCCTTGATGCCCCGCGTGGGAGCTGCAGTCCGTTGGGCTTGCTTCACCGGCGGGACCGGGAGCTGTGTTGTGGAGGCCATCAGGCTCCGTCCAATTGGCTGGCGTTCCGGTTCGTGCCGCCGAGGCGCTGGAGGACCAGCGCAAGGCCGAGGCCGATCACGATGAGGATGACACCCAGGGCGCTGGCGGCGCCCATGTCGTTGGCCTTGAACCCGGTCAGGTACATATGGAGCGGCAACAGGCGGGTGCTGTAGCCTGGACCGCCGCCGGTGAGGACGAAGACCAGGTCGAAGTAGGCGAGACTGCCTACGACCATCAGCGTGGAGGAGGTGATGATCGTGTACTTCAGCTGGGGCATGGTGATGTGCCAGAACTGCCGGAACCTGCCTGCGCCGTCGATCTCCGCCGCCTCGTAGAGCGAGGTGGGAATCTGGCGCACTCCGCCTTGGTAGATCAGGGTGTGGAACGGCACGAACTGCCAGGCGATGACGAACACCACCACGAACAGGACGAGATCCGAGTTGCCCAGCCAGTCCTGCGTGAGGAAGGGGAGCTGGAGCCCGGGACCCAGGCCGAAGTTGGGGTCCAGCAGTGCCTTGTATGCGATCGCGACGGCGGCTGAGGACAACAGGAGGGGAAGGAAGTACAGGACTGCGAGGGCGGCCCGGTACTTCTGGGCGCCGGCGGTGAAGACGCCGAGCAACAAGCTGATGGGAGCCTGGACGATGAAGGAGAAGAACATGATCTTGGCAGTAACCAGGAGGGCGTTTCCGGTGACGGGATCGGTCAGGACCGTACCCCAGCTGGTCAGCCCGTCGAGCCGGATTTCCCTAAGGCCGTCCCAGCTGGTGAAGCTGAGGAAGACCACGCCGGCCAGGGGAATGACGGCGAAGAGCATGAAGAATACGAGGGCTGGCGCGGCCAGCCACCCCGAGGGGCCCGCATCGCGGGCCCCCCGGTGTGTGGAGCCGGTGGTGGTCACGATACTTACTTCCCAATCGTGGCGTTCATCGTGGTGACGAACTGTTCGGGAGTGATCTTGGTGAGGAAGATCTGGTCCAGGTTGGAGAGCATGGCGTCGCCCTGCGCCGGGCTCAAGGCCTGGTCCCAGGAGAGCGTGAAGCTCGGGGCGTTCTTGGCCATGCCGTAGACGTACGTCAGGAAGTCCTTGTCCGGCGACGCTGCAAGCTTGCTGTCGATGCCGTTGGTCACCGGGACCGCTCCGGATGCGATCAGGGCTTCTGTGTCAGCCTCGGTGAACATCCCGCTCTTGACGTAGTCAAGGGCGGCCTTCTTCTGGCTCTCGGTGGCCTTGGAGGAGATGGACCAGAAGTTGGAGGGGTTGCCCACAACATTCGCGGGATCGCCCTTGCCGCCGGAAACGGCGGGGAAGGTGGTGTAACCGAGCTTGCCGCTCTTGACGAAGTCTGCCGCATCCTTCTTCATGCCCTGGTAGATCCAGCCGCCCTGCAGGACCATGGCGGCCTTGCCCGTGTAGAGGAGTGCCTGGTCTGCGTTGCTGTCAGCCGCCACGGACGAGAAGCCGTTGATGAAACCGCCGGCCTCCACCAGCTGCTGGATTTTGGTCAAAGCCTCAGCGACGGCGGGATCCGACCAGGCGTTCGGTTTGTTCGCGGCGATGTTCGCGAAGACTTCCGGTCCGCCGATGCGTTCCACGAGGTATTCGAGCCACATCAGGTCGGGCCATTTGGACTGGCCGCCCAAGGAAAACGGTGCCACGCCCGCAGCCTTGAACTTGGGTACCAGCGCCATCAGATCGTCCCACGTCTTCGGCGGCTGCGCTCCGATCTTGGCGAACACGTCCTTGTTGAAGTACAGCACTACCGGCTGCACGTTGTTATTGGGCAGTGCGTAGGTCCTGCCGTTGATCTCGCCGTTCTTCAGGACGGAGGGGAGGTACCTGCCTGTCACCTCGGGATTCTGCTTGACGAAGTCCGTGAGGTCTGCCACCTGTCCGGCGTCGACATAGGACTTCAGCACCCCGCCGCCCCATCCATAGATGAAGGTGGGGCCCTGGCCCGCTCCGACGGCCGTGCGGACTTTCGTCTTGTAGGCGTCGTTAGCAAAGAAATCGAGTTTGATGGACTCATCAGGGTGTGCTGAATTCCAGGCGTCCACCGACTTCTGGAGCACGGGCTGGTTGCCGCCCGTGAGACCCCACATACTGGCCGAATCACCACTTGTTCCGGAGCCTGCCGGGCCGCTGGATCCGCAGGCCGCGAGACTGATTGACAACGCCGCCGCCGAGACTGCCATCGCGGCAGAGCGCAACTTAAGATTTACCATTTGCATTCCATTCGGTCCCCCGGGCTCGACGCTGACTACCCGGCTGTGCGTTCGGAGTCCGGCCTTCAGGAAGAGGCTGCACTGCCGCTGAATAATAGATGCGGCCCGAAGTTTCCCGAAATATTTCGGTAGTTATCGCAACCCGCTGACTCAATTTAGCTGTGATGAAAAACACCGTCAAGACATTTGCACCTTAAAGTTCAACTCGTTTACGAAATATTTGTTGACCTCCATGACGTGAGCCTGCACACTTGTTCTACCGAAATGTTTCGAAAGTTCTGGGGAAGAAAACCATGACCGCTGTTGACCGTCCGCTGAAACCAACGCTGGCCGCCGTGGCCAGCGAGGCCGGGGTGTCCGCGCCGACGGTCTCCAAAGTCTTGAATGGCCGCGAGGACGTCGCTGCCGGCACCCGGGCCAAAGTTCTTGAGGCGCTGGAGCACACCGGATACAAATCACCGCAGCAGCGCAAGAATGCTGCCGGCCGCACCACGGTGGTTGAGGTTGTCGTTGACGCGCTGCAATCCGCCTATGTGGTGGAGGTGCTCAGCGGCGTGCTGGAGTACGCGGCCGCATCGGACGTCGAGATCCTGCTGAATGTCACGGGCCTCCAACGGGCTGCCGCGCTGAGCCCGGAGCGCCGCGCCCAGCGGATGGTCGATGAAGGCCGCGGCGGGTTGATTGTCGTGACGTCGGCGTTTGGGTCGGCGCAGCTGGACGCCTTCCATCGCCGCCAGATCCCCGTAGTGGTGATCGATCCCATCAATCCACCCCCGGGTGACGTGGTCAGCGTCGGGGCGAGCAACTGGGCCGGAGGCAAGGCCGCGACCGCACACCTGCTCGATCTGGGCCACCGCAGGATCGCGTTCCTGGGCGGCACTGAAGCTGCCGAGTGCAACCAGGCCCGGCTTCATGGCTACATGGCGGCACTCATGGCGGAGGGGGTCCCGGTGGATGAGCAGCTGATCCGTCAGGGACGGTTCCGTCCGGAGAGCGGCGTCGAGGGCCTGAAAGCACTGATGGGGCTTGGGCGGATGCCCACAGCCGTATTTGCCGCCAGCGACAGCATCGCCCTTGGTGTGCTCACCGAGGCGCGACGGCAGGGTATCCGGGTTCCGGAGGACCTGAGCCTCGTGGGCTTCGACGGCACCTACCAGGCGGAGGAATCCGTCCCGGCACTCACGTCCGTCGCGCAACCCCTGCACGAGATGGGCCGGGCAGCGCTCCGGTTCGTGCTGCGCCAGCTGCGTGGGGATGAACTGGACTCCCGCCGGGTGGAGTTGGCCACCCATCTGGTGGTCCGCGAATCCACGGCACCCCCGGCTGTCAGCCGTCCGTGAAGTCGCCGGCGTTCCGGCGGAAACGGCCGAGAATGCGGATCAGCTGGTCAACGTCTTCCTGAGGGAAACCTGAACGGCCGAATACCTCCGTGTTGAGCACCTCCGTCGATCTCCTGGCGAGGGCGCGGCCCTCCGCTGTGAGCTCAATCAGTGTGGTGCGGCCGTCGGTGGGGTGCGATGAGCGGGTCACGAGGCCGGCGCTTTCCAGGCGGTCGACGGCGTTGGTCACCGAGGTGGGATGCACCTGGAGCAGGGCGCTCGCCTTGTTCATCGGCAGCGCGCCGCTGCGGGCGAAGCTCAGCAGTGCAAGCAGTTCATAGCGCGCGAACGTCAGGCCGAACGGTTTCAGCGCGGCTTCGATCCGGGCCAACAGGATCTGCTGGGTACGCATGATGGCCGTAATGGCTGCCATGGACGCCGCGACCTCGCCCCAGCCGTGTGCTTCCCAATTGTGCTGGGCGTCGGCGATGGGGTCGCGGGGGAGTGGAGCGGCCATGCCTCAGGCCTTCAGCCCCGGGAAGTCGGTTTCGGAGTATTCGATGCCGGCCCCCCGTGCCTGCCCTGTAAACGCCTCCACGTCCGAAGCACTGTGCTTCAATTCCTCGCGGTGCTTCAATTCCTCACTGTGCCGCAGTTCCACCCGCCGGATCTTTCCCGAAATGGTCTTGGGTAGTTCGCCGAATTCCAGCCGGCGGATGCGTTTGAACGGGGCGAGATGGTCACGGCAGTACCGCAGGATGTCCTCGGCCAGCTCCGGCCCTGGCTCAAAACCGGCGGCAAGGACCACGTACGCCTTCGGGACTGACAGCCTGAGGGCATCGGGCGACGGAACCACCGCAGCTTCCGCCACGGCCGGATGCTCGATCAGGACGCTCTCCAGCTCAAAAGGGGAGAGCCGGTAGTCGGAGGATTTGAACACGTCGTCGTCCCGGCCCACATAGGTGATGGTGCCGCTCCCGTCCCGGCTGGCCAGGTCGCCCGTGTGGTAATAGCCGCCGCGGAAGGCCCGGGCGGTCTTCTGGGGATCGCCGTAGTACCCCTTCATCAGCCCGACGGGACGGGGATCCAGGCGCAGGCACAGCTCGCCGTCGTCGGACTCTGCCCCCGTGTTCGGATCCACGAGTACCACGTCATAGCCGGGAAGCGGCTGCCCCATTGCGCCGATCTTGATTGGCTGGCCCGGCGTATTGGCCACCTGGACGGTGGTTTCAGTCTGGCCAAAACCGTCCCGGATAGTCTGGCCCCAGGCGCGCTGCACCTGGCCGATCACTTCGGCGTTCAGCGGTTCACCTGCGGAGACCACCTTGGTGGGAGGGTTCTTCAGAAGGGTCAGGTCCGCCTGGATGAGCATTCGCCACACCGTGGGCGGGGCGCAGAAGCTGGTGACGCCCTCGCGGTCCATCTGCTCCATCAGCGCGCGGGCATCGAACCGCCCGTAGTTGTAGATGAACACGCAGGCCTCGGCGATCCACGGCGTGAAGACATTGGACCACGCATGTTTGGCCCAGCCGGGCGAGGCAACGTTGAGGTGCACATCGCCCGGTTCCATTCCGATCCAATACATGGTGGACAGGTGACCCACCGGGTAGGAGGTGTGGGTGTGTTCCACCAGTTTGGCCATGGACGTTGTGCCGGAGGTGAAATACAGCAGCAGCGTCTCGTCCGCGCCGGTCGGGGCATCGGCTGCGAAGGTGCCGGACGCCGTCGCCGATTCCGCGTACCGGAGGGCCTCCGGGTCCGCCACCGGATTTGGGTTCGGGCCGCCGTCGCCGATTTCGATGAGGCGGTAATCGCCGGGAACGCCGGCAAACTTGCCGATGTTGGAACGTCCGACGGCGGCCCAGCCCGCCCCACCGCGCTCCACCCGGTCCGCCAGGTCCGCCGCACCCATCAGTGTGGTGGTGGGGATGAGGACAATCCCCAGTTTGATGCCGGCCAGCATCAGCTCCCACAGTTCCACCTGGTTGCCCAGCATGATGATCATCCGGTCTCCGCGGCGCACACCCTGGCTTCGCAGCCAGTTGGCGACCTGGCTGGACCGTGCAGCAAGGTCGGAGAAGCTGCGGCGGGTTGCTGACCCGTCTTCCTCAACAATGACCAGCGCCGGGTTGTTGCCCTTCATGGGATCCGCCGCGATCTGGTCGAACCAGTCCAGGGCGAAGTTGAACGTCTCGAAGCGCGGCCACTGGAACTCGCTTCGGGCCTGCGCGTAGTCGGAACGAAGGGTCAGCAGGCGGTCGCGCGCTGCGCGGAAGTCGTCGGTGACTGTCATGAAGGCCCTTTCATCAAGTGATGCGCATCACTAAATATCCAACCCTGTGCAATATACTAGGACATCCAAGGGTTTGGAAGAGTGAAGGGACCGCCCGTGCAGCCACAGCGACGTGATGATGGAGCCTTGCCCGCAGCCCCCGCGGAGGCACCAACAGTGGCACCGGCTTTTCCGGATGCCGACCTGATGTACGTTGTGGACCTGCTGCCAGAACCCGAGCGGGAGCGTTACCTTGACATCCGGGGCTTCCTCCAGTCCCGGGTGCGGCGGCAGTCCATTGATTACTGGAACCGCGAGGAGTTCCCGTTCGGACTGCTGGCGGAGATGGGCAAACACGGCCTGGGCGGACTGCAGACCGACGGCAGTTCCAAGCTCTTCAAGGGCCTGATGTATGTGGAGGTGGCACGGGCTGACGTGTCCCTCTCCGCCCTGGTGGGGATCCACAACGAACTCATCGTGGGCATGATCAACGAGCTCGGGTCGGAAGAACAGAAGCAGCGGTGGCTGCCGGGCCTGAAAGCCTTTACCCTGCTGGGGGCTTTTGCGCTGACCGAGCCTGAGCACGGCTCGGACATTTCCGGAGGGCTGGAAACGTCGGCCCGGCTGAAGAACGGCCATTGGGTGATCAACGGGGCCAAACGCTGGATCGGCGCCGGTACAATCGCCGATTTCGCGCTCGTCTGGGCCCGCGACGAGGCCGACCAGCAGATTAAGGGCTTCATTGTCGAGACGGACCGGCCCGGCTACAGGGCAACGAAGATCTCCAACAAAATCGGCCTGCGGATTATGCAGAACGCCGATATCGTGCTGGACAATGTCCGAATTCCGGAGGCCAACCTCCTGCCCGGCGCGACGGATTTCACCCAGGCCAATCACCTGTTGAGGGATTCGCGCGCGTGGGTCGGCTGGCAAGGGGCCGGCATCCAGCTGGCCGCGTTCGACGTCGCCCGTTCCTATTCCCTGGAACGCAGGCAGTTCGGCAGGGAACTGGCACGTTTCCAGCTCGTCCAGCAGCAGCTGGCCGAAATGCTGGGGAACGCCTCTGCCTCGCTGGCGCTGATGGCTCAGCTCGCCAGGATCCAAGAGGACGGCAAGCTGGAAATGGTGCAGGCTGCCATGGCCAAAGCCACCTGCACCAGGCTGGCGCGGGCGTCCGTCGCCATGGGCAGGTCACTCCTGGGCGGAAACGGGATCAGCACCGACTACGAGATGGGCAAGCTCTTTGGTGACGCGGAGATCCTCTACACATATGAAGGCAGCTACGAGATCAACTCGCTGATTGTTGGCCGGGCAGTGACGGGGAAATCAGCGTTCGTCTAGTGGCACCGGCCTCACGGCAGGGCCCATGAGGGCTGGTAATCGGCATGCCGTTTGTATGGCAGGGTCAGGGCTTTCAGCACCAGGTCCGTCCAGTGCAGGGCCTGGGCCGCGCTGCCACTGACAGTGTCACCGCTCTCAAGCAGGCTGGCCAGTGCCGCCTGCCGCGCTGTGCCGACGACTTCGACCACCGCATGCTTGGCCTGGGCCTCCAGCAGCAGCCTCTCCTCGTACCAGCGCTCGGATTCGGACAGCAACGGGCTGCCGAGCAGCTCGCCGGACTTCTGCAGGTCTTCGCCGATCCGGGCGAGCAGGAACTCCACAATGTCCATGGCGCCACCCTACCCGCAGGGCAAGGCAGGCAGCCTGACCCGGACTGCCAGAGAAAAGAACGGCCCCGCTGGTCTCCAGCTGGGCCGTTCCGGTGTGGTGAGCTGGCCGAGCCTATTGCCCGGCCATGTTTCTGAGCTTTAGAGCGGACGGATATTCTCTGCCTGGGGGCCCTTCGGCCCCTGGGTCACATCGAATTCGACCTTCTGGTTCTCGTCCAGCGAGCGATAGCCGCTGCTGGCGATTGCCGAGTAGTGGGCGAAAACGTCGGCTGACCCGTCATCCGGGGCAATGAAGCCAAAACCCTTTTCGGCGTTGAACCATTTAACTGTGCCTGTAGCCATGCTGCATTCCTTCGTGTGACTCTGATTTTGCTCCGCCTGCGCAGAGGCCTGCGGTGCGGAGAACTTCTTCCGCTGTCCCAAACGTACGGGGCGGAGGCGTCAGGGGCAAGAGTACTAAGTCACCAATTGCGGGGCAGGCCCCGCCTGGCCTCAATTCTGCCGGGACGCAGGGACTGCGCACCGGCCCAAATAGGGCGTGTTCTCCCCTAGACGGCTTCGAGGACACTGACGTAGTTGGCGATGCCCACGCCTCCCATGTTCTGCACAGCGGCGCGGCGCGGGCCCTTGAGTTGCATGCCGCCGGCGGTTCCGGTGAGCTGCATGGCGGCGATGACATGCTGGGAGACTCCGGTGGCGCCTACGGGGTGGCCCTTGGCCTTGAGGCCGCCGGAGACATTGACGGGCAGCCTGCCGTCCTTGAAGACCCAGCCTTCCTCGATGGCGCGGGCGCCGTCGCCGGGTCCGGTCAGGCCCATGGCCTCGTACATGAGCAGTTCGGCGATGGTGAAGCAGTCATGGACTTCCGCGAAGTCCAGGTCCTCAAGCCCGACGCCGGCCATCGCCAGCGCGCGCTGCCAGGAAACACGGGTGGCTGCGAAGGCCGTGGGGTCCCGCCGCGCTGCCGGAAAGAAATCGTTCGCCTGGCCGAATCCGGCCAGGCGCACCGGCGCTGTTGCACCGCCGGTCGGTGAGCTGGACAGCACGACGGCGGCGGCGCCGTCGGACACGGGGGAGCAGTCGGTGCGGCGCAGCGGGTCCGCCACCATGGGGTTTCTGTCCGAAACGGTGCGGCAGAACTCCTCGCCGAGGTCCTTGCGGAGCTGGGCGTAGGGGTTGTCCACGCCGTTGCGGTGGTTCTTCGCCGCGATGGAGCCCAAAATGTCGCCGAGTCTTGCCTCGCCGTGTATGTAGCGCTTGTCGTAGTGCTTGGCGACGTCGGCGAACAGGCCGGTGAACCCGGTGGTGGAGGTCTGGCCGGCCATGTCGTAATCGGCACCCAGCAGGCCGGCGCCCACGACGTCGGCCCCGGCATGGGTCATCTTTTCGGCGCCGATCACCAGGACCGTTTTGGCGGTTCCGGCCAGCAGGGACTTGGTGCCCTGCTGGAAGGCAGCCGAGCCGGAGGCACAGGCGTTCTCCACCCGGGTGGCCGGGACGTTGGCCAGCTGGTCGGAGACCTGCAGGGCCAGGGATGATGGGAAGGCCAGCGGCATCATGCCGGAGTTGAACTGGCCGAGGTAGATCTCGTCGATCTGGCCGGGCTCAATGCCGGCGTTGCCGATCGCCTCGGTGGCGACCTGCACGATGAGGGACTCGAGGGTTTCGTCCGTCAGCTTGCCGAAGCGGCTGTGGCCCCATCCGGTGAGCAGGACATCTTTGCCGAACTGGTCTTTGAGGCTCATGCCGTGGCTCCTTCAAGGGTGGGGGTTGCGTCGAGGGACGGGGCGACGTCGAAGCGGGCTTCGGTTTTCCCGCGGAGCTCCTCCACGGTGACGCCCGGGGCAAGGCGGGTCAGCGTGAGCTGCCGGACGCCGCTTGCTTCTTGTTCATGCTTCACGAGGTCAAAAACGGCGAGGTCGCTGATGATGCGGTCAACACAGCTCAGGCCGGTGAGCGGCAGGGTGCACTCCTTCACGATCTTGGCGCTGCCGTCCTTGGCATTGTGCTCAGTGAGGACCACGACGCGCGGCGTCCCGGCCACCAGGTCCATGGCGCCGCCCATGCCCTTGACC